>JAURMB010000024.1 GCA_030831045.1 Schleiferiaceae bacterium | reverse complement strand
TTTGCGTATTTTGGACACTTAGTCCACGCAAAACCGGCCTGGGAGCCTCCCAAGGCGAATGCCTAGAGGGCGAAGGCAAAAACCTCAGCGCGTCCGTTGGGGCGGTAGCCTTGAATCAGCACGCCGTCGCCGGGACCGAGCTCGCCCAAAATCTTGGCGACTTCTTCAGCGCTCGAGACCAGCTTGTTGTTAAGCTTGACCAGAATAAATCCGGCGGGCACTCCGGCGGCGGCGAGTTTTCCGTCGCCCGGATTCACGATTTTGACCCCGGTCCGCAGCCCGAAGCGCGCCTTGTCGTTCGGCGAGAGCGGTTCGAAGGTGGCGCCCAGCGTCGTCAGCGTCGTCACGTCTTCTTTCTTCAGCACTTCGGTATTGCCTTGGCGGTTGCGAAGGGTGACGTTGAAGACCTTTTCTTTTCCGTCGCGCAGCACCACGACGCTGAGCTTGTCGCCCGGTCTGCGGCTGCCGATTACTTCGAGCAATTCAGACATCTTTTTCACGGACTTTCCGCCGGCCTGCACGAGTACGTCGCCCTTCTTCATTCCGGCTTCGGCCGCCGCCCCGCCCTCGGTGACGTCGGAGATGTACACTCCCTGGCTCTCTTTGATGCTGAGTTCCTTGGCCAGCTCGGGGGTGATGTCGGCGATGTTCACGCCGAGGTAGGCGCGCTGCACGACGCCGTACTTGGTCAAGTCGTCCACCACCTTGCGCACGATGTTGGCCGGAACCGCAAAACTGTAGCCCTCGTAGCTACCTGTGCGCGTGGAAATGGCCGTGTTGATTCCGATGAGGTCGCCGCGCGTGTTAATCAAGGCTCCGCCCGAATTGCCAGGATTCACCACGGCGTCGGTTTGAATGAAGGCCTCGATGGCGGACTGGTTGTCGATGATGTTGATGCTCCGGCCTTTGGCGCTGATGATTCCGGCGGTCACGGTGCTGTTGAGGTTAAACGGATTGCCCACGGCCAGCACCCATTCGCCCAGGCGCAGGTCGTCGCTGTTGGCGAAGGCCAACGTCGGCAAGTTTTCGGCCTCAATTTTGAGCACCGCCAAGTCGGTGGTGGGGTCGACGCCGACCACCTTGGCTACGTATTCTTTGTTGTTGTTGAGGCTGACTTTGACTTCTTTGGCCTTGTCAATCACGTGGTTGTTGGTAACGATGTAGCCGTCGGCACTCAGAATGACGCCCGAACCGGAACCTTGGACGATGCGCGGCTGCATTTGGGGCGTGTTGCCGAATCCGAAAAAGAAGTCCTGAAAAGGGTTAAACGTGTAGCCCTGTTCGACCGAGGTTTTAACGTGGACGACCGCGTGCACGGCCGTTTCGGCCGCCGCGCTGAAATCCGTAGACGAAACGAGCGCGGGGTGGTCCGCCACGAGGCGGGCATGGGATTCATTCCAAAGGGCACTCGACGAGGACGGAGCGCGGAAGGCGTCGTACAGCGCAGCCCCGCCGAGTCCGGCAGTGAGTGCGATTCCTGCGAAAGCAGCGAATACTTTAGTCTGGGTCATGTCGTTTGGATTTAATCGTTAAATGACGGGGGGACCGAATCCAAAAACTGTTCCACGGCCTACATTCGCAGTATGTTCCGACGTTTTGTCAAGTACCACGGCAGCGGCAACGACTTCGTGGTTGTATCCGGTTCATTTGAAGCGACTTGGCCTGCCATTTTGGTCGCCGAAATCTGCCACCGCCGCTACGGTGTGGGCGCCGACGGATTTATGGTCGTAGGGCCAGCGCAAGGCGTCGACTTTCGCGTAGACTACTACAACGCCGACGGCCGTTTGGGGTCTCTGTGCGGAAACGGATCGCGCTGTGCCGTAGACTATGCGCGTTCGCTAGGCCTCTTCGAAGGAACGCGCTGCAGGTTTGCGGCAGCCGACGGAACGCACGAAGCCGTCTGGCACGGCGACGGCCGCGTTTCGGTTCAGTTTGCCGATGCACCGCGCCCTCAGCGCCAGCACGGCGGCTGGTTTGTGAATACCGGTTCGCCGCACCACGTGGTCCTTGCCAGCGACCTCGAGTCGGTCGAGGCAATCGGGGAGGGGAGAACCCTTCGCTACGGCGTGTACGCTGAGTCGGGCGGAGCCAACATCAATTGGCTTGCCGCTCGCGAGGGTGGGTGCGCGATGCGAACCTACGAGCGCGGCGTCGAAGACGAGACCTTGAGCTGCGGAACGGGAGCGGTCGCCTCGGCGCTGGTTGCCCACCTGCAGTGGGGCTTACCCAGCCCAATCATTCTCGATGCCCTCGGCGGTCAGCTCGAGGTGGCGTTCACGCCGACCGACGAAGGCTTCACCGATATAGTACTCACGGGGCCGATTGCCCGCGTTTTCGACGGAACATGGACGGCCTAAACCTACGCGCCCTCGAACCCGAAGACCTGGATCAGCTGGTTCGCTGGGAGGCAGACCACGTCGACGCCGGCCTTCGCGTGGCGCCCTACAGCCGGGCGGTGCTAAAGCGCTACCTCGACGAGTCCCACCGCGATTTTTGGGAAGCCGAACAGGTGCGCTTCGTACTTGCTGCCGCGGACGGTCGTGCCCTCGGCCTTTTTGATGTGTTCAACGCCCAGCCCGTCCATCAGCGGGCTGAAGTTGCGGTGCTTGTGGATCCTTCGGTGCGCAGACAGGGTCTTGGACGTCAGGGTCTTGGACTGGTGGAGCAGTGGGCTTTTGGTCGCGCGGGCCTTCGCAGCTTGTACGCCGAGGTGTTTAGCGACAACGCGGCGGCACTCCAGGTGTTTGCCGCCAGCGGGTACGAAACCTCAGGTACGCTCAAGGCCTGGTATCGGGTCGGACGCGAGTTTCGCGACGTGCAACTTTTACAGCGCTTGCGATCGTGAGCCGAAAGTCCCGCGCGGCGCGCCGCATTCGCCCATGGTGGCTGATCGCGGTATTTGCCTTGGCTTCGGCTGTGGTTGGGCTGTGGCCTTCGCAGGATTTCTCTTCGATTCGAATTCCAGTACCCGTACCTACCGACGGTACTCCGGTCCGCCATGTGCTCGACAGC
Source organism: Schleiferiaceae bacterium (assembly GCA_030831045.1). The sequence goes on along the minus strand of JAURMB010000024.1, from coordinate 7,784 downwards.
ATTGAAGTCCGCACCCCAGAGGCGCACCTCAATGTATTGCGCATTGGCGCGCTGCTTCAGGGAAACTTTGGCGTTCCGCGCGGCTACTACGAAATTTCGCCCAGCGAGCCCTGGTGGCGGACCCTTCGCCGCTTGAAGATGGGCTACGAAACGCCCCGGCAGCTGACCGTTCGGGGGTACCAAGCCCGCTCGGCGGTGGTAGGTCGCTTGGCTGAAGTGTTCTTTGAACCGTCGGACAAGCTTGATTCCGCGCTGTACCGCGGCGACAGCGTGGTTCCTGTGCTGCCCAATACCTACGAAGTCTACGCCTCGCTGACCGCTCAAGAAGTGGCGCAGCGCATGGGGCGCGAATTCGATGCGTACTGGAGCGCCAACCGATCTGAGGCCGCGAGCCGACTGGGACTGAGCCGTTACGAGGTCTACATTCTTGCCAGCATTGTGCAGGCGGAATCTAAGGAGCCCGCGGAATGGCCGCGCATTGCCGGAGTCTACCTCACGCGTTTGAAGCTCGGCAAGCGGTTGGAAGCGGATCCTACGGTTGTGCACGCCGTGCTCGACCGAAACCTCGCGCCAGCGCCCATTCGCCGCGTGACCGGATCCATGCTGCGCGTGGAGCATCCCTACAACACCTACCGCAGCAAAGGCTTGCCGCCGGGGCCCTTGGCCACGGTGCATCCCCCGGTGATCGACAGTGTGCTTGCTTCACGCGCCACGGGCGAATTGTTTTTCTGTGCGAACCCTGCCAAGCCCGGATTTCACCTCTTTTCAAAGAGCTACCGCGAGCACCTTCGCAACCGCAGCCGCTACCTAAAGGCCATCACCCGCTAGGCCTGCGAGAGGCCCAGCTGGGTGTTGGTGAAAAAGATCGCTCCATCGACCGCGTCGCAGAGCACTACCGCGTCGCGCTGCACTTCGCCACGTAAGAGCTTTTTCGCAAGGTCGTTGAGGATTCGGCGCTGCACCGTCCGCTTGAGTGGTCGGGCTCCGAAGGCCGGGTCAAAGCCCTCAGCCGCCAGCGCGTCGACCGCATCGGGCGTGAATTCGATCGTGATTTCTTGGTCAGCCAACCGCTTTTGAACCTCCTTGAGCTGCAGCTGCACAATGCTTCGCACGTGATCCTGACCCAGCGGGTGAAACGTGATAACCTCGTCGATGCGGTTGAGGAACTCGGGGCGCAACGTCTGTCGAAGCAGCTGCTGCACGGCCTCGGGCCCGTCGCCGTCGAGCAAGAGTTCCGAGCCCAAATTGCTCGTCATAACCACCACGCTGTGCGTGAAATTCACGGTGCGTCCCTTGCCGTCGGTGAGGCGGCCGTCGTCAAGCACTTGAAGAAGCACGTTAAAGACTTCAGGGTGGGCCTTTTCAATTTCGTCGAGCAGTACGACGGCGTAGGGGCGACGGCGCACGGCCTCAGTGAGTTGCCCGCCTTCGTCGTAGCCCACGTACCCTGGAGGCGCTCCGACCAACCGCGACACGCTGTGGCGCTCTTGGTATTCACTCATGTCGATGCGAACCATGGCCTGATCGTCGTCAAAAAGGAACTCCGCTAGGGCCCGGGCCAGCTCGGTTTTACCGACGCCGGTGGGTCCGAGGAACAAAAACGACCCAATGGGACGCTTGGGGTCGCCCAAACCTGCGCGGGCACGGCGCAGCGCGTCCGACACGGCTTCAATGGCCTCGTCTTGGCCGACCACGCGACGGTGAAGCTCATCTTCGAGCCGCAGGAGCTTGCTTCGCTCGCTTTCGAGCATCTTGCTGACCGGAATTCCCGTCCAGCGCGACACCACTTCAGCGATGTCTTCAGCGCCCACTTCTTCTTGCACCATCGCGCGCCGGTCCGTCCGAAGACCGTCCAGTGCCGCTAGGCCGTCGGTGATGGACTGTTCAGCGGCAGCCAGCTTTCCGTAGCGGATCTCAGCGACCTTGGCGTATTCGCCGTTGCGTTCGGCTTGCTCGGCTTCGAGCTTGAGGCGCTCGACGTCCTCTTTGGCGCGCTGAATGCGTTCTACGGCCTCTTTTTCGGCGGACCATTGCGCTCCTAGGGCGGTGCGCTTCTCGTTGAGCGTGGCTAATTCCTGCTTCAGCAGGTTTAGTCGCTTTGGGTCGTCTTCGCGCTGAATGGCTTCGCGCTCAATTTCAAGCTGAATAATCTTGCGGTCGAGGTCGTCGAGCTCTTCGGGCTTGGAATTGATTTCGAGGCGGAGTTTCGACGCCGCCTCATCCATCAAGTCAATGGCCTTGTCGGGCAAAAACCGGTCAGAAATGTAGCGCTGGCTGAGCAGCACCGACTGAACAACCGCCTCGTCCTTAATGCGCACCTTGTGGTGTCCTTCGTACTTTTCCTTGATTCCGCGCAAAATGGCAATCGAGGCCTCGGTATCGGGCTCCTCGACGAGCACCTTTTGAAAGCGTCGCTCCAGGGCTTTGTCTTTTTCGAAGTACTTCTGAAATTCGTTGAGCGTCGTCGCACCCACGCAGCGCAGCTCGCCCCGGGCGAGTGCCGGCTTGAGGATGTTGGCCGCGTCCATCGCGCCGTCGCCGCCGCCGGCGCCCACCAGAGTATGGATTTCGTCGATAAACAAAATCAGCTCACCCTCAGCAGCTGTCACTTCGTGGACTACCGACTTGAGGCGCTCTTCGAACTCGCCTTTGTACTTAGCTCCGGCGATCAGCGCACCCATGTCGAGCGAGTATATTTTTTTGCCCTGAAGGTTTTCGGGAACGTCGCCGCGCACAATTCGGTGGGCGAGGCCCTCGGCGATGGCCGTTTTTCCGACGCCCGGTTCGCCTACCAGCACCGGATTGTTTTTGGTCCGCCGCGACAGAATCTGGAGCACCCTACGAATTTCGTCGTCGCGGCCAATCACCGGATCGAGCTTGCCCAACTCGGCGCGCTCGTTGAGGTCAACCGCATACTTTTTAAGGGCCTGGTAGCTGCCTTCTGCTGAGGCCGATTGGGCTTTTTTACCCTGTCGAAGCTGGCCGATGACCGCCGTGAAATCTTTTTCGCGGAACCCGGCGTCCCGCAAAGCTTGGCCCATGGCGTCGCTGGCGGTTCCGATCCCGAGCAGCAAGAATTCAAGGCTGACGTAGTCGTCACCAAACTTCTTGGCTGATGCGGCGGCTTGGGCGAGGGCGTTTTGGGCCGGACGGCTAAAATATCGCTCTCCTCCGTCTACGCGACCTTGTTGGGCGAGCAGGGCTTCAGCGGTTCGCGCTAAGGTCTCGGGCGAGAGTCCGGCGCGGCGAAGCAGGTCTTCAGTAAAGGCGCGGTCGGCTGCGAGCGCTCCCACAAAGAGGTGCGCGGTGTCGACCGCTTGGTGGCCCAGTTCGGTGGCGCGCTGCTGCGCAGCCTGAAGGGCGGCTTGGGTTTTTACGGTAAGGTTATCCATACGCCAGATTCGGGTCAATCGACGTGCCTAAGGGCCTTAAACGACAAAAAGGCAGCATTTCGCGCGAAACACTGCCTTTTTGGCTCAAACCCGCCCGAGGGCGTTAGGCGTTAGCGGACAAAGCGGCGGGTGTAGCTCTGCCCGTTCCACTCGATCACGGCGTTGTACATGCCTGCAGGGAGATCGGCCGTTTCCCATTCGAGGCGAATGAGTCCGCCCGTATGCTCAAAGCTCTGGCTGATCACCGGCTGACCAAGAAGGCTGTACACGGTGAGGCGCAGGGTTCCGCCTTGGTTCGATTGAAAATCAACTCCAGCGGTCGCGCCCTGTGAGGGGCTGGGGCTAACCCCACCGAGGAACGCATCACCTAAGCTGGCCTCAGGAAGTCCGATGTTCAAGATATCTGCCGGTGTGCCCATGGGAGCGCGCTGCAGGCAGAAGTTGTCTACAGCCCATCCTTCGCTCGTCAATGTGTAGTCGGCACCGAACCGGAACCGGAACACCAGCGTACCCGTGTTGTCTGCGGTGAAGTTGATGCTCGAATTGGCCCAGCCGTTGGTGGTTCCCGACCATCCCGGACGGATGTTGTCGAGGCTCGTCACGTGCACCGTGTTGTACCATTTGCCCGAGGGGAGTACGTTGCCCAAGGTGTACCAGTTGATGCCCCCGTTGTAGGACCAGTCAAGGCTACCGCCGTCGTGGTACTGCTCCGAGAACATGTTGTGGTCAAACTTGAGGGTGTAGACCACGTTGCTGTCGAGCACGAAGAACGGCGTGTGCAGCGAACTGCGACCCATTGGGGTGTAGTTCGAGGTCAACTTGGTCATCCAAGCATTGCTGCCGCTGGCCGCTGCGCTGATTGTGGTTTGTGCAGGAGTTCCGAATTCCCAGTCGTGTGCGGCGGTCTTCACGGTAGAATGCAGGGGCAACCACGCTGCTTTGCTTGGGTCTTCAAAGTCGTTGCAGTAGCCCGTGGCATCAATGTAGATTTTATCAGACACCGGGAAGTTCTGGCAAAGCTGGTCGTCGGCGACCAAGTTGTCTTGCTTGCCGTTGGGAGTCGACGTTTCGACGCACACGCTGTAGGTACCGGCGCCGTTGTTCAACCACGGCTGGCTGAACTCGTGCCAGCGACGGCCTCCGCGCGGAAGGGCAGGGGTAAACGTGAGGGTGTCGTAGTTCGTCCACGCTCCGTTGTTCACCTTGTAGCGCACCAAAATGGAGCTTACCGGCTTGGCCCCGGTGTTCTCTATGAACACTTTAAGGGTTGACGTTTGGTCGGGTACAATCAGGTATTCTTTGGTGTCGATGCTGATCGGCGCCATGGAGTTTTGGGGCGGAACGTAGATTTGAACGTCATCAACGGCCCATCCGCGCGCAGAATTGCTGGCGCCAGCTCCCATGCGCAAGCGCAAGTTGAGGGGGTTGGCGTTGTAGTTCCACATGGAGAGCGGAATAGTTGAAGTAATCCACTGGTTGCTTGAGTTTCCGGCCCAACCGGGTTGGTTGCCCAAGTTGACGATTCCCGCCGAGCCGTAGCTGGATCCGTACCAATTGGTTCCGATGTTGGCCGTTGCGTTACCTAGGGTTCTCCAGGTTCCGTTCTGCAGGTATTCCACGTTGCCGCCGTCACCTGGAGCAAAGTCGAACTGGTGCTTGAAGCGCAGTTCGGCCCCCATGATGGTGTCGAAGTTGGTCAACGGGGGGAAGCGCAGGTATTCGGTGCTCACACCCTTGTAGTTTTGGTTGAGCCCCGTCATCCATGCGCGGCTTCCTGAGGCGGCCGACCAACCTTGACCTACGGTGCCCATTTCCCACATTTGAAGGGTTCCGGTTCCGCCAACGGGGTAGAAGGCATATTCGTTGCCAGCACAGTTTTCGAAGGTTACCGGTCCAAATGGAATGTTGGCGTTGGTATTTCCGTTGGTTACGCGGACCGCCGTGTCGTTGCGGCTAAAACCGTCAGCGGCAAGCGTGGTCCATGCCTTGATTTGAATGTCGCCTTCCCAGTAGGTAACCGGGGTGGTGACCGTTAAGGTGGCTTCGGCATCAACGGCAATACTCGGCACCGTGTAGGTGTAGCTGGTTACCGATGCGGGCGTACAAAGGTCCGAAACCTGAACCGTGACCGGAACGTTGGTCTTAGCCTGCTTGCCGTAGTTGCGCACTTTAATAATCAGGTTTTGCGGAGCGCTCAAGAACACCGTGTTCGGCGGCGACGTGATGGTCGTTACGCCCACGTCGTTGTTGGGGCGGTCGTAAATCAAAATGTCGTCGATGGCAATGTCGGCAAATGCGCCGGCGGCATTTTTTCCGGCCACAAACCGAAGCTTAATCGTTTGACCTGCGTAAGCCGATAAGTCAATCATTTGGAAGCGCCAGTCGTCGGTGTTGGCCGTCTGCTGCTGGCCAGTTAGTACCGAGGGAGTCAAGGTCGTCCAGGTGTTGCTGCCCGAGGGCACCACTTGAACACCCAACGATGCGATGTCGGCGCCAAACATGTGGTACCAGAACGAAATTACCGGGGTGGTTTTGCCCGTAAGGTCGATGCATCCATCTTGCTGGAACAAGGCAAACGGACTGTTCGCCCCGAAGTTGCCTTCGGCGTAGATGTAGTTGCCCTTGCGTGCAGTTGACCAGCGAGGGCCCGTCGCCGGCGTTGGCGTAAGGTCTTTGCCCACCATAAACGCGTATTCGCTGCTGTTGGAAGCTGGTGAAGCGAACCAGCCCGAAGGTGCAAAGGTTCCTGGGTTGGCCGTTGTGCCGTTGCCAGGAGTCCAGCCTGGGCCATCAAAGTTTAGGAAGTACGGAAACGTCGTAATCGGCTGAATGTGCTCAATCGTAATTGGTCCGATGCTGTCGTTGCTGTGCTGTCCGTCGCTGCCGAGTTCGCCCCAGATGTATACTTCAAAGTCGGCAAAAGCGCTCAGGTTGGCTTTAGGCACAAACGAATACGAAAGGGTATCTCCCATATTGAAGGTTCCGTTGATGGTATCGCGCGATATAACCGTGACTCCGGTGCTTAGGTTTTTAACCGAAAAGGCAAGCGGAATCTTGGTTAGGACTTGCGAACCCTCGGTGCGTACCCGAATGCGAACGTTTTCTTGGTTGGTGTAGGTGCAAAATCCGTTTCGCGGACTGAACGATTCCAACAGGTTGAGGTCCCGCACAAATGGCTGGAATATCTTGATGTCGTCGAGCGCAATGTCGCCGCGGTCGTTGGTCGCGGTGTTGGTTTTAGTGCCCACGAAGCGCAGCCGCACGTACTTGCCTTTGTAGGCATTCAGGTTCAAGAATCCCTTCTTCCAGGGGTCGAGGTTGCTCCGCTGCGTTTGTCCGGTGATCAATGCGGCACCAATGACGCCGTTACCGGTGGTGAATCCGGTACCCGTGTCGATGTCTACGCGAAGGTTGCCGATGTGGGCTCCGAATTTGTGGTAGTAGAATTCAGCGGCCACGTTGGGCAGGTTGTCGAGCTTTAAGCAGGGCGTGATGAACAGCGTAGTGTTGCCCGAGGTTCCTTGCGATGCTTCGGTGTACAGGTATTTTCCGCTACCCGTCGTGTGGTCGCCCGCAGGGCCGGTGCCAAACGTGGCCGTCGGGCCAGTGCGCACGGACCAGGCAAATCCCGCGGTCAGCGGGCTGGGGCTCACCTCATAGTTTCGGCCTGCCGGTGGGTTGCCCAAGGGGAATACCCCGCGGTGTGCAGTTCCCGACGCTCCGGCGCCGGTTCCGGCCATCCAGTAAAACGCCTCAAAATTCTCTACGTAAGGGAATTGGGTGGCGACGAACGGCCAGCTGTTGGGCAGGGAAGGTCCGCATACCGCAGGCGGTGAAGGGTCGCGCCAAAACGTGTTGAACGACACGGCGGCGGCGGTCGACGGCGAGCGCACGGTGTTTTCGTCGCACGCACAGTCGTAGGCGATCACGTACCAGTCCACTGTGTCCCCGACCACCAGGTTGCTGAAGGTGTGGGTGTATTCCGACGAGTCGGGGCAGTTGGCTGGGTTAATGGCCGTCATGTTTAGCCAGTTCCACGGTCCGTTGTTGAGGCGGTAGTGCAGGACCACGGAGTCCATTCCCGATTTGGGCAGCACTTTGTCGGTCGCGCGCAGGCGAACTTCTTCCGACGCTTGGTAGCGGGCTCCGATGGGTTCCTTGCGCGGATTCAGGTTCCACTTGATCAGCGGCGGAATCAGTTCGCAGGGTGCCGCTTCGACCTTGACGTTGTCTACAAACCAACCGGCGGTGACGGCGGTTCCGCTCGGAACGCGGTACTGCAGGGCGAAACGCACCAAAACCTGCGAAAACCCGGTGCCGGTGCCTGAAGGTCCGCTGCCCGCAATGCTCGAAATGTCAAATACCTCGTTGGCCCACCAGCCGTTGGTGGGG
>JAURMB010000023.1 GCA_030831045.1 Schleiferiaceae bacterium | reverse complement strand
GCGTAGCACCCTTGTTTGCCGCGGTGATGCGCAAAGTCCAATCCAACGAGTCCATCAGCGACCACTTTTTGTTCTAAACCTCGATTTCTTAAGCCATGCAATCCGTAACTCTCCAAGGCACCGTCCGCACCGATTTGGGCACCAAGTATGCCAAGCAGCTCCGCGAACAGGGCCACGTTCCCTGCGTGATGTACGGAGGTGACCACCCCGTTCACTTCTACGCCCCTACCCTCGCATTCCGCGACCTGGTTTACACGGCAGAAGCCCGCATGGCGTCGATTGAGCTCGACGGCAAAACCTACCAAGCCGTCATTCAAGACATGCAGTTCCACGTGCTCAACGACTCGTTGACCCACGTTGACTTCATTCAGGTACTTGACGGAAAGCCTGTGACGATTCAGGTTCCGATGATCCTGACTGGTAACGCACGCGGCGTTCGCAGCGGCGGTAAATTGAAGTTTTCGCTTCGCAACCTCAAGGTTAAAGGTCTGATCAACGATCTTCCTTCGTCGATTGAGCACGACATCACCAACTTGCGCATTGGCCAAGCCATTCGCGTGTCTGACGTTAAGGCCGGCAAGCCCTACGAAATTTTGAATGCCGACAACGCGGTTGTCGTGTCTATCGCCATGTCGCGCAACGCCGTGGCCGATACCGACGACGAAGGTGCCGAAGAAGAGGCACCCGTCGAGGCTAGCGCAGAATAAATGAAAAAGTTCCTCGTGGTGGGGCTGGGTAATCCGGGCAGCGAATACGCCCGTCCCCGCCACAACATTGGGTTCGACCTACTGGACGCCTGGGCTTTGGCCCAAAAGGCGTCCTTTTCTATTTCACGCCTTGGTGATCGCGCCCAGTTCAGTATCAAGGGGCGCACTATTGTGCTGATTAAACCCAGCACCTTCATGAACCTGAGCGGCAAAGCGGTGCGGTACTGGCTCGAAGAAGAAAAGGTTCCGATCGAGAACCTCGTGGTCGTGGTCGACGAACTCGCGCTGCCCGTTGGCCACGTGCGCCTAAAGCTCAAGGGTTCCGACGGCGGCCACAACGGGCTCAAAGACATTCAGGCCACGCTCGGCCGCCAGGATTACGCCCGGCAGCGCATCGGAATCGGCCAGCACTTTCCCAAAGGCCACCAGGTCGATTTTGTGCTCGGACGCTGGACCCCCGAAGAACTGGAGTTTCTGAACCCCGGCATCGAACGCGCCATCAAGCAGCTCGAAGCCTTTGTACTTGCGGGAGCCTCGGTGGCGATGACGCAGTACAACCAGTAGCCCACCGCCTCGGGGCAAAACATGACTTTTGTGGGTATTTTGCTTGGTAAACGCCAAGTAATTTCGCCGCATGAAATTTTGGATTGGGGCATTGGTACTGCTCGCTACCTCGCTCGGGCTCCGCGCCCAGGCCCAGTTTAACGGCCACGTTGTTTTTGCTCAAAATGGTGCCGCTGCCGCCGGCTGGGACGTGGTCCTCACCACGAGCCCGAACATTCAGCGCTTCCAGACGCGCACCGACGCCGAGGGGCGATTCCGGTTCGACAACTTGCCCTCGGGCCTCGCCAACCTCACCGTGACGGGCGACGAAGGATTGTACGTAAAGACCATTCACGAGCTGTGGATTAATGCGGTGAAGCCCAACGAACTCCGCATCGAAATCGAAGCCCAGCAAAACCTCGGCGAAGTAGTTGTGACCGCCGACGCGTTCGCGAGCAGTCCCGAGTCCCCGCTGAGCATTAAAGCCATTGGCTGGGCCGAAATGCAGCGCATGCCGGGCGCTGTGCTCGACCTGTCTAAGGTGATTCAGTCGTTTCCCGGAATTTTGCCCAAACCCAGCTTTGGGTACGCCATATCGCTGCGCGGCGGATCGCCTTCCGAAAACGCCTACCGCTTCGACGGCATCGAGTTGCCCACGATCAACCACTTTTCGATCCAGGGCGCCAGCGGTGGTGCCGTGAGCCTGATCAACCTAGACCACGTTCAAAACACCGAACTTCAGTCGGGCGCGTTTGGCAGCAACTACGGCAACGTCCTCAGCGGCACCCTGTCGATGGAGGGGCGCAACGGGCGTTCCGATCGCTTGGGCCTGCGCGTCAGCCTGGGCCAAACGGACTATGGGGCAACCTTGGAGGGTCCACTCGGCAAAAAAACCCGCTTCACAGCGAGTGCGCGCAATTCGTTTAGCCAGTACTACTTCAGGTTATTTAAAATCCCGGTGCTCCCGGCCTACCAAGACGTCCAAGTGCGCGTCCACCACCAAATTGACGCGCGCCGCGACCTTACCCTGCTCGCCTTGGGCGGCTGGGACCGCTACACCCTCTACCCCGCTGACACTTCAGCTTCAGACGCACTGCGGTACAACGTGGGGTACATTCCTGAGGGCACCCAGCGCACCGAAGTGAGCGGACTCCGCTACCGCAGCTTTGACGACCGCGGGCAGTGGACCGCCGTGCTCAGCCAAGACCGCATCGCCAACCGGGCGGAGAAGTTTAACGAAAATTCCGGCCTCGAAGCAGACCGCCAGCTCGCCTACGCCAGCACCGAAACCAACCAGCGCCTGCGCGTGGAACGCCGCCAGAATCCAATTCCGCTCGGCGGACAGCTCAGCTACGGAGCCAGCCTCGAGCGCCGTGCCTACGCACTCGACCTTTGGAGCGTGCGCTGGACCGGAACCCGCATCGACACCGTCGACCTGGCCGACACGTCAGCCTACGGGAGCGCCGCTGTTTTTGCCACGTGGTCGCAACCCATCGGCTCGCGCCTGACTGCGACCCTTGGCCTGCGCGCCGATGCAGCCCAGCGCTCCGCTTCGACGGCCAACCCGATGAACAATTTGTCTCCGCGCTTGGCCCTGCGCTACCTGCTGAGCGAACGCTGGACGGCCAACGCCAACGTGGGGCAGTACAGCCAGCTTCCGCCGGCGATTGTCCAGGCGGCCAACTCCGCCCAAGGGCGCACCGCCGACCTGGCCAGTGCCCTGGTTCGCCAGCTGGCGGGCGGCGTGGAGTACCAAAATGGCCAAACCTACCGGGTGAGTGTGGAGGGCTACTACAAGGGCTACTCGCGGTACCCTTTTTTGGCTCAGGACCAAATCAGCTACGCCAACGCCATCGGAGCCTATGTGGCCGTGGGTGACCAAGCTTCAACCCCGACCAGCGAGGGGCGCGCATACGGCCTCGAGGTATTTTTGCAGCAAAAACTCAAAGGCAAGTACTGGTGGATGGCCTCGTACCACTACGGCAAGTCAGAATTTCTGACTGCTTCTGGCGGTTGGGCGCCCTCGGTTTGGGACACCCGCCACAGCGGTTCGGTGACGGCCGGCCGCGTCTGGGGCAAGGGCTGGCAGATGGGGGTCAAGGCCCGTTATTCGAGCGGAACCCCGTTCACGCCGTTTGACGCGGCGACGTCGGCGGTGCGGGCTAACTGGGACCGCCTTCAGCGCGGAATTTTTGACTATTCTCAGGTGAACAGCGAGCGACTGGCGAGTTTTAGCCAAATCGACTTCCGCATCGACAAGGTGACGGCGCGCAAAAACTACAGCATTACGTGGTACCTCGACCTGCAAAATTTGGGTTCCAACGATTATCCGTTGATGCCCTACCTCACCGTGGTACGGGACCCCAGCAGCAAGCAGCCCGTGGTGGACCCGAACGATCCGACGCGCTACGCGATGCAGCTGCTTCGCAGCGATACCGGCCGCACGCTGCCGACGATCGGGTTCATTTTGGAGCTGTAGTCGGGATCGGCCTTCAATCGGTGCCGTCGCCTTTGAAGGGCGACCGCAGCTCGTAGTTCGGAAGCCGCAGCACCCACCGGCGGTAGCCGGCCACCAGCCAGCGCATCCACCAGCACGTGGTCATAAAGACAAAGCTGTTTTCAACGGGCTTGGCACCCAAGGTGCTCTTGATTTCGGTGGCCGTTCGGCCCATGTTGACGCGTGCGACGCCAAGTCGGATTCCGAGCGATACCACATCCATCATACTCCGCTGGTAAAACTGCGCTTCCCGAGCAAAATCGGGCTCAAAACCCATGTGAAGCGCATAAAGCGTTTGGCCTTCGCGGAGCGCCGTAATGAATCCGACCCAGCGACCGTCGTGGCGGTAGCCCAATACATGAAAATCAGCGCCGTACACGCCTTTGAAGGCCGCGAGCAGCTCGCTGAGGTCTTCAGGGAGGGCGATTACCTTGTCGGCAAGGGTCTTTCCCAGCAATTCGGCGGCCCAGTTGAGCCAATCGCCATCGGGCCAGTTAGTGCACTCGCACGGTTCGCAGTGCGCCGACAGCGTCAATGCCCGCTTGGCCCGCGTGCGGTACTTGGTCTTCATCGCGCCGAGGTAGTCATCAAACGACGTCCACGAGGGGTCGAGTTCGAGCACCATAAAGGGTTCGGCCGGAACCGTAACGGCGTCGCGTACCGCCGGATGGCCCAAAACGTTGGCAGCCACGGCCGAGTAGCCCTTGGGCCAGATCGGAATTTGCTTCGCGCCGCGCTGCGGGTCGAGGTCCGCCAATATAAGTCCCGGGGCGCCCGCATGGCCAATGGTGCGCACCCCGCCGTGTTCCAGGAGGCGCGACGCCAACCGCAGCAGCACCCGGTGCACGTACTTGCCCGTCGGTCGATGCAGCGATACGTAGGAATGCGGAACGGTTCCGCCGTTCACGCGCAGCATTCCGGCATAGCCAGGCAGCTGCTGAATAAGTTGGTTAAGGCGCACGGAAGGCTTAACCCCAGCCTCCCCCAAAGGTTCGGAAGCGCTCAGTTCCACAGGCCCAAATCAATATCGTCGGGATAGCGCGCTGCCAGTTCAGCGTTGGACGCCGCAAAGAGGGGCTTAAGCGCCGTGGTTTGGGCCTTGAGGTCCGCGTCGGCCTTCGGTCGGCCCGCGCCGTTGAGCTTAAGGTAGAGCGGAAGCAGCAGGTCCTGAACCGCAAGCGGAATCATCGACTGCAGCCGCAGCCCCAAGCGATGAAGTTTTTTGCTCTTGATCGCCACCGTTTCGTTGCGCACCGCGAAATCGTAGCGGTCATAAAAACCTGGGTCAATCCCGAGGCGCCCAGCGAGCTGCTTCATAGCGGAACGCGGATCGCGCATCACCCGCTCAAACTGCCAAACCACCATGTTCTCGCGGCCGAGCGCGGCTTCCCACTCGGCGAGGTAGCGCATGTAGTGTCCGTGATCCAAAATTTGCGGCTCGTTGAGGTAGTCCGCAAAACTGCCGTTGACGCGCCCAGTGCGGTGGGTTTCAAACAAAAACTGGCTCTGGGTGCGTGCCGCGGGCTCGCGGAGCAGGAACAGCACCAATGGTTTTTCGGGCAGCGAGGCTAGGCCCTCCCATGCTGTCGCGTAGTAGATGTAGGCCGCTGTTGCCTCAAAGCGGACCTTGGCGTGGCCCGTGTGCGCAAAAAGCGACGGGTAGGCCTGCGGCCCGTGCTCGATGGCATTGCACTTTGCGTTGAAGCGGTTGACCTCGGGTGCCCAAAAAAAGGTCTCTTTTTCGCGGCTCGAGGCCACCTCGGGGTGCGCCGCCAACCAAAAAAAGAGGCTGCTGGTTCCGCACTTAGGCGCACCGCCCACCACCAAATTGGGGTAAATCGCCGATTTCACTCCCCAAAGGTAGGCTGAGGGTGCAACCTTTTCAGGGACTGCCGCATCTTTACGCTAAACTTAACTACCATGTTCCGCACCGCAACTGCTGCCTTTCTTCTTTTTGCCCTTTCGGCGTCTGCTCAAAATCGTTGGGAAACCCAAATCGGACTCCGCACCCCACCGCCCCAAGGGGGCATGTTTGGCACCTTCGTCAACTACAACTTGATGGTGAAGGTGAGTCCGCGCAAAGCCCTCGGCGAACCGGGCACGGGCCGCTACGCCTTTAGGTTCCGCACGGGACAAAATTCCATCAACTACACCCACAGCGATCCCAATTCCAATTTTTGGATGAATACCCAGGGCATGTTTGGCGTCGAACGCGTGAACCGTCCGAAGCGAGCCCTGTCGGGCTACTGGGGCCTTGAACTGGGCGGAAGCATGGGCGGTTACGCCAGCAGCAACGGCGATTATTTTTACGGCGGACCCGCCGCAAGCGTCCTTTACGGACTGCGCTACCGCGTGAAACCGCGTTGGACCCTGGCCATCGAAGTGGGTCCGACCGGCTCGATTTGGTACAACAAAACCAACGGAAGCTGGCAGGAACCCGCCACCCAGTTCTCGCTGTCGGGCCAGTCCGTTGGCCTCAGCGGCGTATACCGGATTTAGGCACCTACTGAACCACGAGGGGCTGCTTGAGTAGCCCTCCGTCGGTTCGGATGACTAGCCAATAGGTTCCCTTGGGCACGCCACTCAGGGAGTGGGTTTCTTCAATTTTGGGCTCGAACGAACGGATTATTTTGCCCGTGGCGTCAACAAGCTCTAGGCTTCGGAGCACCGGGGTAGATGGTCCTGAGTACCGCACGCGAAGGTGCGTAGATGCCGGGTTGGGCACCAATTCAAGGTGCTGAAGTACCGACTCGGGTTGCCCCATTTGGTACGCCAAAATATTGGAACCCGCCCCTGAACCAATGCCGTTAACGGCGCGAATCTGAAGCTGAAAGAGTCCGCCAAAAATGGTGTTAAAGGTCAGCGGGCTGCTCGTGTCTGCCGGAGCCATACCAATCCACGTAGTTCCGCTGTCAATGGAGTAGTCGTAGTTGACTATAGCAGATCCCCCATTAAAACTTGGGGGCTGAAAGTTGAGGCTTAACTGCATTCCCGCCGCTGATGCCGAGATTAGGGTTGGAGCACTTGCTACGGTGCCCGTGCCGGCACCATAAACCGCTGAAGTGGTAAGGTTGTCTAGCTCAAATCCACCCCCGCCCACTTCAATTCGGGTGAAGTAGTAGTTTGAGTCGTTCAACTGAACATTAATGAATGCAAATGGCTCGGCTCCTGTATTGGCGTGGCGGTATGCCGTTGAAGCATACGTCATTCCGTCGTTGGCCACGACCGTAGAGGCCGAAAGTAAGTTGAGCACGTCTGCCGTGGTAAACTCCGCCAGTTTTACCTCGACGCCATTGCATTGACCGTACATCTTCAGTTTATTGGCTGCATCCCCAGCGCCCCACCAAAATCCCACGTACCGTGCCGAAGAGGACAAAGTCAAATTAACTAGCCCACTGCTGCCGCTGATCGCGAGGTACTGACTACCTGAACCGCCCCACATGTCGTCGGGCTTAACTTGTGCTGAGCCCGTTTTCACGAACGTTCCGTTGGTAAACGTTCCATTGCTCGGGAGGTTTCCCGTGGCCATACTGTTGAAATCCTCCGTTAGCGTACCCGGTTGTCCATGGATGGACGACGTGGTGACATTGGGGGGCGAAATCGTAAACTGCACCGCCGGGTTGCACTGACCGTGAAGCGCGTTGCCGAAGGCCAGGAGGGCTACAAACGCAGAAAATCGGGTAATTTGATTCATAAGGGTGGATTTATGATTCGAAATTACCTCCATTTTGCTAATGATGGTCATAAGCAAAGCAAATATGCCGTGACTTAATTAGGCTAGCGCGGCGCACAGAGAACCCAATGCTGGCTGTGCAGCCTACTCCACCGTCACGCTCTTCGCCAAGTTCCGCGGCTGATCCACGTTGCAACCGCGCAGCACCGCAACGTGGTAGCTTAGGAGCTGTAAGGGCACGGTGGTCAATAGCGGAGACAGCGCCTCGTCGGTCGACGGAATGGCGATGAGTTCGTCGCTCACTGCGGCAATGGCATCGCTGCCCTCACCAGTAATGGCATAAATGCGGCCTTTGCGGGCCTTCACTTCTTGCACGTTGCTCACAAGTTTCTCATAAAGCTCGCCAAACGGCGCGACTACGACTACGGGCATTTGCTCGTCAATTAGGGCAATGGGGCCGTGCTTCATTTCGGCCGCAGGGTAGCCCTCGGCGTGGATGTAGCTGATTTCTTTGAGTTTGAGTGCCCCTCGAGCGCCACCGGAAAGTTGTAGCCGCGGCCCAAAAACAACGCGTTGGTCGCGTTGACCATGGTTTTTGAAATCTCCCGAATCTGGCCATCAAGCTTGAGCATGGACTCGATTTTGGCGGGGATTGCCTCGAGTTCGCGGGCGAGTTCTGCGGCACGTTCGGCGGTCATCACCCCCTTCTTTTGGCCGAGCCACATCGCGAGCAGGGTAAACACCGTCACTTGGGCAGTAAAGGCCTTGGTGGAGGCTACGCCGATCTCGGGGCCGGCGTGGGTGTAGGCCCCGGCGTGCGTTTCGCGGGCGATGGACGAGCCGACGACGTTGCAAATGCCGAAGACGGTGGCGCCGTGGGACTTAGCCATTTTGATGGCGGCAAGCGTATCAGCGGTTTCGCCCGATTGCGACACGGCGATTACTACGTCGTTGGGTCCAATAATGGGGTTTCGGTAGCGGAACTCGCTTCCGTACTCCACCTCAACGGGTACCCTCGCCAGGTCCTCAATAAGGTATTCGCCGACGAGTCCGGCGTGCCAGGAAGTTCCGCAGCCAATAACCAAAATGCGCTGGGCGTTGAGCAGCTTGTCGCTGATGGCGTCCAGGCCGGCCATTTTTACCTCGCCCGTTTTGAAATTGAGTCGTCCGCGCACCGTGTCGAGAATCGACTTGGGCTGCTCAAAAATCTCTTTGATCATGAAGTGATCAAATCCGCCCTTTTCAATGGCGGCCAGGTCGAGCTGCAGCTGGTGAATGACGCTATCCACCGGCAAATCGTTGGCGATTTTGCGCACTACGACGCCGCTGCGCTGCACCACGGCCATTTCGCCGTCTTCGAGGTAAATCACCTTCTTGGTCGAGTCAATGAAGGGTGTCGCGTCGCTTCCGACAAAAAACTCGTTGTCGCCCAAGCCGAGCACGAGCGGAGAACCGAGGCGGCCGACGACCATTTGGTCGGGCTCTTCGGTGCTCATTACCACGATGGCGTAGGCGCCTACGACCTCGTTAAGGGCCAGGCGCACGGCCTGCTGAAGGTTGACTTTTTCTTCGTTCTGAATGTACTCGATGAAGTTCACGAGCACCTCGGTATCGGTGTCGCTCGAAAACGTGTAGCCTTTCTTGGCCAAAAGTTCTTTCAGCTGGGCGTAGTTCTCGATGATTCCGTTGTGGACGATCACGAGTCGGCCCGAATTCGAGGTGTGCGGGTGGGCGTTGCGGTCTGAGGGTTCGCCGTGGGTGGCCCAGCGGGTGTGCCCGATTCCGAGGGTGGCGTGCGGACGTTCCGCGTCGGCAACCGCCTCAAGGGCCGAAACCTTGCCCATTTTTTTGAAGACGTCCAAGCGTCCGTTAGACAAGGCAACGCCAGCGGAATCGTATCCGCGGTATTCTAAACGCTTTAGACCTTGAATGAGGATCGGGTACGCTTCGCGTGGCCCGATGTAGCCGACAATGCCGCACATAGGCGAGTTAGTTTGGTTTGGTGTACCACAAATTTAGCGACATCGGCTCGACTGCGTCAGCGCTACCGTGCAGCACGGCGCGGGCGGGAGACGAAGCCATGCGCTCGGGAACGAGCATCATCTTGAAGCTCGCGGTGTCGCCGAAGCGAAGTAAATCCTGCACGTGGCGGGTAACGACGAAGCGGTACGCGCCCTTGCGGAGCACACCGGTAGCCGTGAAGTTGCCTCCGGGGTTGCCACGGAGGTAGTCGCGAATGAGCGTTTTCGTGGAACCATTGACCTGTAAAATGCTCAGCGAAGCCGGCGTAGCGTAGCGCACATTCGATCCCTCGCGCACCGGAACCACAAGTTCGGCGTAGTTCACGATGTAGCCGCTGTCCACTAAGGCTTTGAGTCCGTCGAGGCGCAGCACGGTGACCGCTCCGCCCATGCCCTGAATGTAGGTCGTCGATTCTCCAAGGGCCGTGTCTTGATCGGCTAAATCGAAACTGGCCGCACTGCGATCTATCGTGATGCGGTTGAAGCTCTGCACCCCCGACGAAAGGGCGAGCTGAAACAAGCCGTAGTCCTTGCCGGCCGCCGACGTATCGTTTCGAATGCTGTCGTTGGTGTAGTAAATGCGGATCCGCGCCGCCGCGTCGCCCGAATTAAACTGGTACATGGCCTCGTTCTGTTCGGTGCCCGAAACGATCAGTCCCCTGAAGTACTCGATGAACGCCGAATTGCTCGAAAAATTTCCGGGTCGCGCCATCGCCTCGTCGACGATCCATTGCTGCATGCGCGCCGCATCTAACCGGAGCGCCAAGGCAGGCTTCCCGGAGCGAATTCCCGTTTTCAACGTTTTTATCAGGGCATCGGGCCGAACCGTCGTATCGCACAGCGGTAGACCCGGGGTGAGCGGGCTGAACCCATAGTACACAGAGTCCGTGAGCGGAACCGCGCTGCGGTGCACCTTCACGCTGAACGCGGCCGAGGTGTCGCCGTACCAACCGGTGTAGGGCAGAATCATGAATACCGAATCGACCGTGGCGTTGGTTCCAAACTGCGGGGCGACCGCGGTGAGAATTACCTGGGTCGCAAACGCTGCCGTGGGCCGGCCAAAAACGGGATCTTGGTAGCTGCCCACAACCAAGCTGTTGGGACGCAGGGTGAGGAGCGAATCGTATTCTTCGGTCCACGAACGAAGGGCAACTGCCTTTTTTGATCCAAACGCCAAGGCGCTTTCGTCGACAAAGTCGATTCCGACTTCGCCGTTGGACTTTTCGCATCCCGTGACCAGCAGCGCGCTCAGCAGCACCGCTGCTCCGCTAACGACCCAAGCCTTAGGCAAAAAGCGACTCATAAAAGGCATCCAAAAGGGCGGGTTGCTCAAGAAAGGCTCTGCCGTCGTGGACCGGAACCCCTGCATCTTTAGCTGCCTTGAGCGCAGCGGCGGGCGCGGCGTCTGACATTTGAAGCACGGCGTCTACGTTCCGCACGGCTCCGCAGTACAGCGACTCCGCGGTGGGCTGGGTGAAGGCATCCATGTCCTTCACTCCGTCAAATGCCATGCCCTGCTCGAGGCCGAGGTCCAAATTGCCCGCAAACGCATTGTCGCTTAGGCTGAACACCACCTTGGTTCCGGCAAAATGCGGATCGTCGGCGTGAAACTGGCGCAAGTACACCGGCAGCGGGGTGGACATCCATCCCATCACGTGGACGACGTCAGGCTGCCAACCCAATTTTTTGATGGTTTCGATGATGGACTTGCTGAAAAACAGAGCGCGGGCGCCGTTGTCGTCATAAAACGCGCCTTGGGCGTCTTCCCAGGTCCCCTTGCGCTTGAAGTACTCTTCGTTGTCGATAAAGTAGACCTGAATGCGCGCACCGGGAACGCTCGCCACCTTGATGACCAACGGCTGGTCGTAGTCGTTGATTACCACGTTGATACCGCTCAGCCGAATAACTTCGTGTAGCTGGTGGCGGCGCTCATTGATAACCCCAAATCGCGGCATGAAGGCGCGAATTTCGTGCCCCAATTCGTTCATTTTTTTCGGGAAGGCTAGGGCCATTTCTGCCAACTCCCCCTCTGGGAAGTAGGGCTTGATCTCGTGAGAAACATATAAAATCCGCCGCTTTGCCATAATCTCGTCTTATAGTGCCAATAAAAAAGGCCAACAAAGGTACGAAATTCTCGCGAGGCGCTCTAGTTTTGGCATGTTTTGACGCATACCCTTAAGGTTTTAAAAACGCGCTCCGAGCTTGAGGCGTGGCGCGCGGAGCAGCCGCAGGTCGCGCTTGTGCCCACCATGGGGGCGCTGCACGCCGGCCACCTAGCGCTTGTGGACCGCGCTGCTTCAGACGGGTTAAGCGTTCTCGTGAGCATTTTTGTCAACCCCACGCAGTTTAACCGTCCCGAGGATTTGTCGAGCTACCCGCGCGACCAGGAGGGCGATTTGGCGACGCTTGCGACGTCGTCGGCCCAGGCCGTGTGGTTCCCCGAAGTGGCGGATTTGTATCCGCAGGGCGTGGTTTCCGAGCATTTTGACTTGCTCGGACTCGATACCCGCTTGGAGGGAGCGTTGCGGCCCGGTCATTTTCAAGGCGTAGCCACGGTGGTCGACCGGTTGTTTGCGGCTTGCCGCCCCGACAAAGCCTACTTTGGGCTGAAGGATTTTCAGCAGGTGGCGGTGGTTCGCCGACTCGCCGAACTGAGGGGCGGTACCCCAGTGATTGTTTCGTGCCGAACTACTCGCGAGGTCGACGGTTTGGCCATGAGTTCGCGCAACCGTCTTCTGAGTGCGGAACAGCGTGCAGCAGCCCCGGCGATTTTTCGCGCGCTCCAGTGGGCGGCCCGTGAGGTGGCGGAGTTTCCGGTACCGCCGAAGGCCCTAAAGCGCGAGCTCCGCAAAGAGATTGAGCGCGAGCAACAGCTTAAGGTTGAGGCCATTGATTTTGTCTTTTCGGACAATCTGCAGGCCCTAACCGACCCCGATCGGCCGGTGGATAGCTACGGCCGAAGCGTTCAAACGCTTATATCCGTTTATGCTGGGGCTGTCCGCCTCATCGACAACGCCCCGTTGTACCTTTGCCGGCCATGACCATCGAGGTACTTTACAGCAAAATTCACCGGGTGCGCGTCACCGGCGCCGAACTGCACTACATCGGCAGCATTACCCTCGACAGCGACCTCATCGAAGCCGCCAAACTAATTGAGGGCCAAAAAGTTACCATCGTCAACATCGACAACGGCGAACGCTTTGACACCTACGTGATTCGGGGTGCGGCGGGCAGCGGCGAAGTCACCTTGAACGGCCCGGCCGCGCGCCGGGTGCAAAAGGGCGACGTGATCATCATCATTGCCTACGCCGCCATGAGCCCTGACGAGGCCCGCAGGTTTCAACCCACCCTACTTTTTCCCGAAGAGCCGACTAACCGCCTACGGGCTTAATGATGAAGATTCCGCGCATTCCCGGCTGGCTCAAAACCCTGCTTTTTGCCTCGCTGGGAGCGGGCTTGCTGTACTTCGCCTTTCGCGGAGTTGACCTCGAAGCCGTGGGCCGCGAAATGGGGCGCGCGAAGCTGTATTGGTTTGGCGTCAGCGTAGCCATTGGGTACGCCGCCGTGATTTCGCGCGGAATGCGATGGAAGCTCGTGCTCGACTCTATGGGCTACCCCACCACCGCGTGGCGGGCAACCCACGCGATCGGAATTGGCTACCTCATCAACATGGTTTTTCCGCGCGCCGGAGAAGTGGCACGGGCCACCGCCCTTCGGCGGAGCGACAAAACCCCGGTTGACGTGCTGCTCGGCACGATCATCGTTGAGCGCCTGATTGACTTGATCATGATGAGCATCTTGCTCGGAATTACCGTGATGCTCACCTACCCCGAGCTGCAGGAGCTGCTCGCCAGCACGCAGTCCGCGCCGTCGAAGGACGAAGGTGGTTTTCCGTGGATTCCGGTCCTGGGCCTCACGCTCGGCTTGGCCTCGTGGTTCGCGCGCCACCGATTTTTTGAAACGGCCTTGGGCCAGCGCGTTCAGGCCTTTTTGCGCGGACTTGCCCACGGCTTTACCAGCATCACCCGCCTTCGCAACCCGTGGGCCTACCTCGGCCATACCCTGTTCATCTGGGGTGCCTACTTTTTAATGGTTTATGTGTGCTTTTTTGCCCTACCAGCTACTGAGAATATTCAGATTGACGAAAGCTTGTTCGTGATGATGGCGGCCAGTTTGGGTGTTGTAGTGCCGGTTCCTGGAGGCGTGGGCGCCTACCACTACCTGGTCGCCAAGGCCTTGGAAGTGCTGAGTGTTCCGTACGTCGAAGGCCTTGCCTTTGCCACCCTCGTTCACGCGTCGCAAGCGCTGATGTTGATGTCTACGGGCGTCGTTGGGTTCATTGGACTTAGCCGTTTTAAAAACGACTAAGCCGCGCGGGGTGCGTACCTTGGCGGAGCGTCTATGGCCAAGTTAAAAAAAGCGTTTGTTTGCCAGTCCTGCGGAACCAACTACCCGCAGTGGGCCGGCCAATGCCGCAGCTGCGGCGAGTGGAACACCCTGGTGGAAGAAGTTATGGAGCGGGCTCCCGCTGAGCAGGCTTGGGTCGCTCCCGGCCAAAGCCGCGCGCTTACTCTTGACCAGGTAGACCGAAGCGCCGAGCGCCGGGTTCCGACCCGCGACGCCGAGCTCGATCGAGTCCTTGGAGGCGGATGGGTGCCCGGTTCGCTCAGTTTGCTGGGCGGCGAGCCCGGAATCGGCAAGTCGACCCTCATGCTTCAAGTGGCCCTGAACGCGGGCGCCAAAGCACTTTACGCCAGCGGCGAAGAAAGTGCGGAGCAGATTCGCATGCGTGCCGAGCGCATTGGGTTCGACGGTCCCGGCTGCCACGTGCTGGCCGAGGTTTCTACGTCCAAAATTCTGCAGGCTGCCGAGCAGCTCAAGCCCGATTTGTTGGTCGTAGACTCGATTCAAACGGCCTACAATCCGCAGCTTGAGTCCGCCGCCGGAAGCGTTGGGCAAATTCGCGAGTCCGCCGCCGAGTTTCTGCGCTACGCCAAAGCCCGGCACGTGCCCGTGGCGCTCATTGGCCACATTACCAAAGAGGGAACGCTCGCCGGACCCAAAGTGCTCGAGCACATGGTCGACGTCGTACTTCAGTTCGAAGGCGACAAGCACCACCTCGTGCGCACGCTTCGGGCCCTTAAAAACCGATTCGGTTCAACCCAGGAGCTCGGCCTCTACGAAATGGCCGAAAAAGGGCTTAGGCCCGTCGCCAATCCATCGGCTTGGCTGCTCGGGCAGCGCGGCGAAGGGCTCAGCGGTTCCGCCATAGGAATTACCGCCGAGGGCCTGCGGCCCCTGCTCGTCGAAGTTCAAGCCTTAGTTTCGACCGCAGTGTACGGAACGCCCCAGCGCAGCTGCACTGGGTTTGACACGCGGCGTCTGAACATGCTCCTCGCCGTACTCGAAAAGCGCTGCGGATTTCACCTGGCCAGCAAAGACGTGTTCCTCAACGTGACCGGTGGACTTCGCGTGGACGACCCCGCCCTGGACCTCGCGGTGTGCGCCGCCATCTTGTCGAGCCAAGAGGACCGCCCGATCCCGCCGGGGGTTGCCTTTGCCGGCGAGGTAGGCTTGGGCGGAGAGCTCCGCCCCATCGCGCGCATGGAAACACGCATCCACGAGGCCGGCCAACTCGGATTTGACTACGTCTGGGGCGCCAAAACGCCCGGGCTGCCCAAGAACGTTCACGGGGTGCACTTCGTGGCGCTCGACCGCATTAACCACGTCGTAGACAACCTTTTTTAGGTTCCGCAACTACGGGCGCAACGAAAAACGGCCAACCTGGTGGGGTTGGCCGTGTTCTTTGGGTGCCGTTGGGTTCCCTTAGTTGTTGATCAGCTCTGCGAGCTCACCGAGGTTGGGCGTAATAATGATCTCGGTGCGGCGGTTCTTGGCTTTGCCCTCAGGACTGTCGTTGGCGGCAATGGGCAGGTGCTCCCCACGGCCGGCGGCTTGTACCCGCTGGGGCTTGACACCCTGCTTCACCAAGATCTTGACGACGCTCGTCGCGCGCATCACCGAAAGGTCCCAGTTGTCCTTGACTGCGGTCTTGCCGTTGTATTCGTCCGAATCGGTGTGGCCCTCGACCGCGATTTTGAGGTCCTTGTTTTCGTTGAGCACCTTGGCGAGCTCGTTCAGCGCGCTGGCGCCGTCGGGCTGCACGTCCCACGATCCGCTGGCAAACATGAGGCGGTTGTCGAGCGAAACGTACACCTGACCGTTGCGCATTGAGACGCTGAGTCCGCGGTCCTTAAAGCCAAGTAAGGCATCGGCTAAGCGCTGGCGGAGGTAGGCTGCCGCACTGTCCTTGCGGCTGATGAGGCGCTCCAGTTCGGCCACGCGAAGCTCGCGCTGCTTGAGCTCTTGCTCCAAAACAAAAAGGCGGTCTTGCTCGCGCTTGAGCGAGTCCTCTTTGGCCGCGAGGCGCACCGCAAGGCCTTCCATGCGCTCGAGCATGGCCTTGTTTTCGGTGAGGTTTTGCTGCACCAATCGGCTGTTGTTTTGCAGGGCGTACTCGTAGTTGGAGTTCAGGTCGCGGTAGGCGCGCTGCAGCTTGCGCATTTCAACGCCCTGCGCCGAGGTGTCTTTGATGGCCGCGTCGAGGGCCGCCAGAGCCTTGGACTTCTGGGCCTCGCTTTCGCTGGCTGAAATCCGCGCCTTTTCGGCGTCGACCTTTAGCGCCTCTGCGCGCTGAACCGAGGCGTCAAACGACGACTGAAGCTCGGAGTATTTTTTGGGAGAAACACAGGCGCTGAGGAGCGCAACGGCGGCCAGGGCCGCGTAAACTTGGATACGCATAGTACGAAGGTAATTAACTCCAACGGAGTCGCAGGGGGGCATGGTCCGAAAATCGGGCCAAAGCATCGTAGGATACGGCCTCGACCCGCTCTGGGGCGTTGGTCACCCAGTGGTCGATGCGCCAGCCTTTGTTCCGCGCTCGGGCGTCGGAGCGCATGCTCCACCAGCTGTACACGTCGGCGGACTGCGGGTGCTTCGCCCGGTAGGCATCGACCCATCCGCGCTCGGCCATCGCGGCAAACCACGCGCGTTCTTCGGGGGTAAATCCGGGCTGGCCGTCAAGGCGCCGGGGATCGTGTACGTCGGCGGAGGCGGGGGCGAGGTTCCAGTCTCCGCCCACAACCGTAGGCCCCGATTGGCCGTCGAGCCACTGCCCCAGGAGCTCGAGGGCTTCGAGCTTCAGCGCCTGCCGCCCTGCCCCTTGGCTCCCCGAAGGCAGGTAGAGGTTGAGCCAGGTTACCCCCGCAACGCACTGCGCGACGTAGCGGCCTTCGCCTTCAAGTCCTCGCGGCAGAGGCGGCACGGGGGCGGAATCGCCCTTCCCGCGCCCGAGTATGGCCACTCCGCTGTAGCCCGGCTTGTGCGCGAGACTGGCCACCACATTCCACCCGGGTAGCGCGGCGCGCAGGGCCGCCTCGTCGTTCCACTTGACCTCCTGAACAAAAACAAGGTCCGGATTCTCGGCATCAAGCCAAGCATCCAGACCCTTTCGCAGCGCAGCCCGCAGGCCGTTTGCATTAAGGCTTACCGCCTCCACTTAGTTCAGCACCAGCGTCGAGGTGCCAATTTTGGCGTTGTCGCTAAACACTTCAACCGTGTAGGTACCGGGCTTCAACGTGCTGTTCAAGTCAAAGGCCGCGCAGCTTTGGACCTGCTTGCCCTCGTACACGATTTCGGTTTTGGCCGAGAAGTAAATGGTTTCGCTGCCCACCTTCATGCTGCGCTCTTCGCTTTGGCTCGGAAGCACGCGTCCGTCGGGCGTATTGATGCGCATGTACAGCGTGCGCTTCGACGATTCCGCGATCGCATTTTGGGCTACCGTAAAGCACGCCTTCACGCGGTTTGCCTTGCTGGCCGAGGTCGTGGGCTTTTCCACGCCTTTGCTGCTCACCCGCACAGCCGTGGCCTCAAGGGCGGACAACTGAAGCTTCAGCGCGGTCGTAACCTTGCCCGTCAGCTTGGTGTTTTCTGCGTTTAATTCGGCGTTCTTCACTTGCTCGGTACCCAGCTGCTCGTCTACTTGGCGCTTGGCTTCGCCCAAAACGGCGTAGGCCTTGTTGACCGAGTCAACCTGGCTGCTGAGGCGGGCCACCATTTTGCGCAGGTCGTTGACTTGGCTGCGGTACTTCGCCAATTCCGACTGCGACGCGTTCTTCAGGTTGGTGATTTCTTCGATCGTCGCGTTGAGGCGCGCGGTCTCAGCAATGATGTAGCTGTTCATGCTGTCGTTAGCCGCTACTTGGCCGATGAGGTCGCGCTTGTACTCCTCGAGTTCGCTGACCAAAATCGCCTTTTCTTCTTCGAGGTTCTGCACCTCAGAATTGCGGTTCAGCGCAAAAAAGCCCAGCGCGAGAACTAACGCGATTAAAAGTCCGATAACTGTTTTTTGTCGTTTAGCTGACGAATCGTTGCTCATGGCATTCAGAATTTGTGCAAATGTACCACTTAATGCAACGCCGTTTAAGCGGCCTCGTTTCGCTGCCTTGCGGCGCCTGCGGTGCGCTCGCGGTGCACAGTGCGGAGCCGCTCTGCGCGGCCTGCTGGGGCGGAATTTATCTGGCGGCGGACCCCAAACCCATCTCCCTTTCCTTTACCGCCGGAGGCAGCTCGTGGCTTCCCTACGGAATTCCCGAAGTCAAGCGTGTCATGGGCGCGCTCAAGTTTCGTGGGCACGACCGCCTCGCCCTGCAGCTCGGTCTGGCCATGTCCCGCGACCTGCCCCGCCCCGAGGTCGACGTGCTCGTTCCCGTTCCGCTGAGCCCCGTTCGGCAGTACTTGCGGGGCTACAACCAAGCCGAGCGGATCGCGCAGGGCCTTCACCTCGGATGGGGCGTTCCCGTCGCCACCGATTTGCTTCACCGGCGCGGATGGACCTCTGCGAAGCAGTCCGCGCGGACCGAAGCCGAACGGCAGAAGATCTACGGCGCCTACCAGGCTCGTGCTGACCCGCAGTGGCGGGGAGTCCGCATCGCCTTGATCGACGACACGTTGACGACCGGAAGCACGCTTAATGCCGCGGCCGAAGAATGCATAAAAAAAGCCAAGGTGGCGGAGGTTGTTCCGCTCACCTTGGCTTATGCGACGCGCCGGGGGCGCTGACGAGCCTTAGCGCTCGATCACGAGGCGCTGGACACCTACCGCGTCTTCCGTTTGCACCTCGAGCAAGTAGATGCCCGAAGCCAAATGGCGCAGGTCGAGCTCAAGTTGCTGGGTTCCTGCGGCAAATACTCCGCGCTTCGCCGCAAGCTGGCTTCCAGCCACCGAGGTTACGCGCACTTCGGCCGTTCCGCCCGCGAGCATGGGGAATTCCACGCGAACCAGTCCGCTGGTGGGGTTCGGGAACACCCGCAGCGTGGCCAAGGCGTTTTCACCCATACCTACCGTGAAGGTCAGCGTGCTGCTGGCGGATCCGCAGTCGTTGGTCACCGTAACCACCGCAGAGGCCGGGCCGTTGGTGCCAAAGGTCTGAACCGTACTAGCGCCCGTGGCCGATCCGCCGTTGCTGAAGCTCCAGCTGACGCTGGTGGCATTGCCTGCCGTTGCATTGAACTGGATGGTTACCGGGTTCAGCGAGAGCACCGAATACGTCGCCGTAACCGTGGGCTGCGGCGCATTGGACGTCGTCACTGTGGCCGGCGATGACCACGAACTCGTGCCTGAACTGCACACCGACTGCACGTACACCTGGTAGGTTGTGTTTGGCGTGAGGCCGGTCAAGTTGGTCGTTCCTCCCGTAATCCCCGTGATCAGCGTACCTGAGCCTGGGGTGAATCCCGTTACGCCGTACTCCAGCTTGCTGCTCGTGGCCGAACTCGGAGCCGTCCAGGTCACCGTCGTCGTGGTACAGGTCGTGCTGCCGGCGGCGTTGACCCCAACGGGAACTCCGCACGGAGAACACTGCGCTACAAAGCTGTTGATGGACGAGCCCGCAACTAGGGTCGAGTTGTACGCAAGCGTTGAAAGCGTATCACCAAAAGGTCCGACCAGGTCAAAGCCCATCTCGCCTGGGTAGGCGCCGGCGCTGGTCACCATGATGCGCACCGAGTCGCCGGCACAGAAGCGCACCGAGTCGGTAGCCGCAGTGCCCGTGGTGAAGGTGAAGTCCTTCACGTTGACCCAGTTACCTGAAATCTTCTGCTGGGCCGAGATGACGCCGCCGTTCCAACCGTCGCCCCACGAATCCTTCATGTACATAATCGAGGTACACTGGTTGGCCGGAGGACAAAGCGCCGTAGTCACCGTGTAGGGACCTGCCCAGCCCGACTTATCGGTCGCTGAGCAGCTGTCGCGGATGTACACGTCGTAGGTCGCGCCCGCGGTAAGGCCTGTAATGGTGTAGGGCTTCGTAACGTTGTACGCCGTCGTACCGTTGGTGCCGGTTCCGGTTCCCGTCCAGAATCCGGTGGGGCCCCACTTGACGTTGGAGCCCAGGGGCGTACTGCCCACGTGCGTCCAGTTCACGCCGACGCTCGTCGTCGAAACGCTTCCAGCCACAATCGTTCCCAAGGGTTTGGGGCACGTCGGTATGGCTTCAACCACGAGGTTGTCAAAGAAGACGTCGGGTCCAAAACCTGAGTGGGCAACAAATCGGAACACGGCTTGGCCACCTACCCATGATGCGGGTAAGGTTACGGTCGTATCGATAAAGGTGCCCGGAGTGGTGGTTCCCGCTCCCGGTGAATTAAACGACGGGCCTGAAAGCTTCACCAGGGTGTCCCATGAGGTAGCCGTGAGGGTTTTGCCCAGCAGGTACAGTCGGTCATCTGGGTAAAACGACATGAACTGGTGCGACCACTCAAACGTCGCCTGAGCGGCGGCCGTAATCGATACGGGACGCGAAGAAATCGTCGCAAAGTTTCCGCTGGTCCACGACCAGAAGTTTCCGCGCATCGCATTGCCCGTAGCTACCGCTTGCTGCTGCATCACTTGGGTTCCACCGTTGGTCCAGCACTGAAGCGGATTGAGGTCAAAGTTCTCGGTGTAGGGCATGGTCACGCCCAAGCAGCTCGTCGTAAAGTTGATCGGTCCGTGCCACGGTGCACGCGTGGTGGCGCCGCACGAGTCGGCGATCCACGCCGTGTAGGTCGTGTTGGCCGCAAGTCCCGTTATCGTGAAGCTCGTGCCCGTGGTGTTGCCCACGTTGGGGATCACGCCAGTTCCTGGGTTAAAGCCTGAGGGTCCCCAAGCGATCGTGGCACCGGGCGTATTGGTTCCGCCGTGCGTCCACGTAATAACTGCGTTTGTGGCTCCCGCGCTTGCAGCACCTGAAGTGGCGGGCAAACACGCAGGCTGCGCTTCATACACAACGTCGTCGATGTTGGCGGTTACCCACGTGGTTGAGGTGCGGAAGGCCACGTGCTTAAAGCCCGCCGGAACAACGGGGAAGGGAACCGTGTACTCGTCCCAGTTGTCGGTGAGCGGAACCGTCGCAACCAGCACAAACGAGCTGGGGTTGGCCGGAGACGCGAGCACCCCGATCTGAAGGCTGACGGTGGACCAGGTAAAGGCCTTTTTGGCGCGGAATCGGATTTGCCCGCTGCCGTTGGCAAGGTCGTTAAACATCGGCGAGATTACCCCAGCACCAGCCGTGGACCCCGAATAGAACTCCGCAAAGTTCGGCGTCGAGTAGGCCGCTCCTGTTCCAGTGCCCGTCGCGACTTCGAGCGTAGCACCACCGTTGACAAACCAGCACTCGGGTTGGTCTCCAACCGTCAGGTTGTCAAAGTTTTGGCTGTAGCCGCTCGGGAGCGCGAAGCCCGCGCAAAGCGTGGTGAAGCTGTAGGGGCCGCTCCACACGGAGTTGCCGGCAGTTCCGCACAACGTCATCACATAAAAGTCGTAGTCGTAGTTCGGCATAAGTCCAGTCACCGACTTTGAAGTGGTTGAAACCGTATCGGAGCTACCTGTTCCAATATTGAAGCCCGAAGGACCCCACTGCACGGCGAAGCTGCTCGCTCCGCTCTGCCAGGTGAGGGTGGCGGCCACGTCGGTAACCGAAGTAGCGCCCAACTGCAGCGGCTCGGGGCAGGCCGGTTGCGCTTCAATGGTGATGTAGTCCACGAATAAGTCTGGGCCGAAGTCTGACCATCCATAAAGCTGAGCCACAATTGTTTGACCAACAAAAGAAGACGGTAAGTAGGCAATGGTATGCGAGAAGGCTGACGCTGGCGAAGTCGAGGCAGCACCTGGCGTATTGAAGTTGGTTCCTTTGAGCGTGAATACGTTGGTCCAGGTACTGCTGTTGATGTCGCGAACGCGGAGCGTCAAACTATCGTTAGGGTAGCTGCTCATGTACATGTGCGACCAGTCCACGACGGCGCGAGCAGCTGTGGTCACCGCAATGGGGGCCGACTGCAAGATGTAGGAATACTGGCTCTTAGACCAGAAATCCGCCTCGGCATAGGTCACGCCACCGGTAGTGTAGCCGAGCCAGTTGGCCGTTCCAGTGTTGTGGGTCCAGCAGTTAGGCGGGAAGGTGGTAAACGTTTCGGTCGTCGGCATCGTAAGGGTCGCACAGGTGGTGCTGAAGGCAATGGGGCCGGCCCAGCCTGAGGTACCGGCAGCACCGCAGTTGCGGCGAACGTAAACGTCGTACGCGGTATTGGGGGTGAGTGCGGTGAGCTGCTTGCTCGTCGTGGTGCTCGTCACCGTGGTACCTGACCCGAGGGTAAAGCCCGTGGCTCCGTACTGAACGTCAAAGTTGGTTCCGAGCGATGCCCAGTTAATGGTAGCTTGGGTCGAAGCAACGCCCGAAACGCTCAGCGTACCCGGGATGGGGCACGCCGGCGGGGTGTTGGTGATGCGAACCGTGTAGTCGTGAACGGATCCGTAGGTGAACGTCGCACAGGGGGTCGTGGTGGTGGCGGATCCGCTTTCGCGCAGCATAACGCGGAGGCGGCTGCGGCCAAGGCTCGCGCCGGTCGGAACGGTAAAGCTGAAGCTCGAGTTGCGTTGGGTAGAAGCCAGGGGGGCGGTCATTGACGAGCCCCAGGTTCCCAATTCTTCGCCGGCGTCGGTAAAATCACCGTCTTTGTTCCAGTCGATCCAGGCCTTGGCAAACGAGGTGTAGTTCCCCCCGCAGGTTCCCATCAGCGCCTCGAGGGTGTAGGAGGTGCCCAAACTCAAATCAGCCGAGTCCACTTGGGTGTAGTCGCGGAGTCCCGCCACCGCCGGGCACGTCGTGGGGTTGCTGATGCCGTAGTTGTCGCCCTGCAGGTAGACGTCGCGGATTTCGGTATCAATAAGTGACGAGGGTCCAACCGCGGTACAGTAGGTTTGGGCAACGGCCGAAGTGGTTACGCCCAAGGAAAAAATGCTTACCAGCGCAGCAAATAGAGTAGGTTTGTACATGTTTATGCAGGTAAAGGAGTATAGATTCGGTAAATATCGGAATAAAAACATTTTATGCGTTTAGCCTGTCGTTCATTAATTCAACTCGTTGGCGCATTGAGTGCGGTCTGGGGTTGTGCGTTGCCCGCTCCGCCCGACGGGGGTCCGCGCGACCAAGAAGGTCCTCTGGTTCGTTCCGCGAGTGTGGCCTTGGGCGCCACGTCGGTGCAGACGAATTCCCTCGAATGGACGTTTGACGAATTTGTCGTGCTCAATAATCCGGGCGCCAACCTACGTTTTTCGCCGCCCCTTCCCTCGGAACCTCGATTTAACCTCAGCGGCAAATCCTTGAGCGTGCAGTGGGACGGAACCTTGGCCCCCGACCGCACCTACGTGGTCCAATTTGGCAGCGCCGTCAAGGATTTGCACGAGGGCAATCCGATGAAGGAACCGTTTTGGGTGTTTGCCACGGGCGAGGCGATTGATTCAGGTGAAATTCGGGGCGTGGTGATGAACCCGGTGACGGGCAAGGCCTGGGACAACCAAGCGGTGGTACTTCACGGAGCCGACGCGCCCGATTCCGCGATGTACCGCGCTCCGCTGTACGGGACCCGAAGCGGCAAAGACGGCGGCTTCACGCTACCCTACCTCGCCCAGGGGCGCTACCGAATTTTCGGGTTCAGCGACCCCGACGGCAACCTGCAGTTGGGAACCGGTGAGCAGGCACCCATCGCATGGTTCGCTGAAGACGTGGGTCCCGGGGACAGCCTAGTCCTTTGGCTGGCCGAGCCCGGAGCGAAGCCCGACAGCATGGTGATGTACCGCCCGCTCCCGGTAGATTCCTCGGGCGTCCTGAAGTTGACGGTTGCCCCCGCCGGCGGAGAAGGTGCTTGGGTTCACCAGCTGCGGCGCGACGGAATTGTGCTGTGGCAGGGGTTTGGCACGGGGGCCTGGACGCTCGAAGGCTTGAAGCCCGGCAAGTACCAACTCCAGAGTTTTGTGGACCGCAACGCAAACGGGCTGCGCGACGCCCCCAACTGGTGGACGCGGACGGCGGCCGAACTCCCCGTCACCGATGCTGAAGCAATCGAGGTTACGGTTGGCTGGACGGTGGAACGCCAGTGGCTTCCGGGGGCAACCCCAGCACCGCAAACGGATCCTGGTCCGCAAGGAACGGGAAGCGCTTCCGCACCGCGGCCAGGTGAATAGGGTCCCATTCGGCCCGGAGTACCGCAGGCTGATGGGGCGATGATTCGGCCAAAATGTCGCCCCACGGGCCGACGATGCGGCTCGCCCCGCTGTGGTCCACCCCAAATCCGTCGGTACCCACGCGGTTCACGCCCGCGACGTAGCACTGGTTTTCCATAGCTCGGGCAGCCAGCAGCGTAGTCCACGCGGCTTCGCGGGCCTCTGGCCAGTTGGCCACCACGAGGAGGCCGTCGTAGGCGGGGGTTCTGTCGGCATCGAGCGTGTTTCGCAGCCAAACCGGAAAACGCAGGTCAAAGCACACGGCCAGGCGGAGCCGCCATCCGCGCCACAGCACGACAACCGCTTCGGTCCCGCGCTCAAAATCGCGGTGCTCGCCCGCCACGGCAAAAAGGTGGCGCTTGTCGGCCGTGGTGGTGGTTCCGTCGGGCTCCACCCAATAAAACCGATTGGCCACCTTGCCTGAAGCGTGCGGACTGAACACCGAAGCGCCCACGGCGCACTGCAATTCGGCGGCGAGCGCCTTCAAAAAGTCGACCGCTGCGACCGAATGCGCCGCGACCTCGCGGGCCTGGGACGTGGCAAATCCCGTCGCAAATGCTTCGGGGAGCAGCAGCACATCCACGCTGCCGGGCGCGGGAAGCAGCGAGCGAATCCGCGCAAAATTGGCTTCGGGCTTGCACCATTCGATGCTGTACTGAAGGAGCGCTACGCGCAAGGGGCTCAGGTTAGCGGGCATCGGGCAAAAGCAATAGAAGGTCCTTGATCAGCTGGTCCACGGCCTTGGGGTCGGTCCCGTCGTAGTAACCCCGCAAGCGCCCCTGAGCGTCCACCAGCACCAAGTTCTCGGTGTGGATGAAGGAGTGCTCGTCCCAGCCCTGACCCTCTTCGAGCACGGCAAAATAGCTCGTGCGGGCAAGCCGGTTGAGCTCAGCAGGCGAGCCCGTTAGCAGCCACCATTGGGCCGGATCGCAACCGTTCCGGGCAGCGTAGTCGGCTAAAACGGGTACGGAATCGTACTCGGGCATCGCGGTGTGCGACAGAATGCGGATTCGGTCGTCGCCTTGGTAGGCATCTTGAACCCGCCGCAGTCCAGCAGCCATGTCCACGCAAATGCTGGGGCAGGTGGTAAAAAAGTAGCTCGCGACGCGGACTTTTCCTTCGACATCGCGGGCAGAACGGCGCAATCCCGTTTGGTCCACGAGGTCAAAATCGGCCACGCGGTGGTCCATGCCCTTGCCCTCTAG
This sequence comes from Schleiferiaceae bacterium, assembly GCA_030831045.1. The sequence continues at coordinate 3,127 of JAURMB010000023.1, read as the reverse complement.
GCTGTCGGCGACCACGGCCGGATTCAGGTCCGAAGGGTTAAGGATCGGCAACTGCCGCTCCGGTCGCTGAATGCGGTACGCGAAAGTGACCCCGATCACAAAAATCCCCAACAAAATGAGTATTTTTAAGTATTCGGACTTCGTTAAGCCCCGCGGTTTTTTTGGCACGGTCATGGCACGAAGTTCGGCAACCTTAACTTTACCGCGATGCGCTACAACCCTCTTTTTTTTAGCCTCCTCGCATTCGCAATGGCCTGTGCGCCCGAAGGCGCCGAAGTTCCGCTCGAAATCATCGTGCAACCCACCTGGGCCGGCCAAGACCTCGCCTACCAAAGCATGGCCTTGGTGCAGCCCGAAACGGGCGACACGTTTCAGTGGGAGCGCAGCGACATGCTCTTGAGTGAATTCGCACTGATTAACGAAGACGGGAGCCTAATGCCGTTGATGGACGAGGCTGGCGACCCCGTGTATGCCTTTTTTACCCAAGGCAAGCCTTGGACGGTGCAGATTCCTGACAACATTCCCAAAGGTCACTACCTCGGAATCACGTTCAACGTAGGGCTGGACTCAGCCGTCAATTTTGGCGATCCCTCGGTATGGAAGGTGGGGCACCCACTCAACCCCACCGTCAACAACCTTCACTGGGGCTGGCAAGGCGGGTACGTCTTCATGGCCCTTGAAGGCTTTTACCAAAAACTGGGTGCCCGCGAACCGTGGTTGTACCACATTGCGCTGCTCGAAAACCAAATGCCCGTGCGCGTCGAGGGCAACCTTCACCTCGACGGATCGCGCCGGCTCGTGCTCAACTGGAACGCCGACCGCCTGTTTTACGGGACCCACGAAATTCGCCCATCCGAAGACGGTGCCTTCTCGCACAGCACGTTCGATGGCGGTGTCGCCCACCGAATTTCAGAAAACGTGCGCCAATCGTTTAGTTGGGTCGCCCTAGAAAATAAAAAATGAGGATTCTCGTCGTTTTAGCATTGGCCGCGGTCGCCGTTAGCTGCGGCGAAGACGCGCCGCCCACCACGCCCTTTGCCCTGGCGGTCCCGCAAGGGTTTCCGCCGCCGCCGATTCCCGAAGACAATCCGCTCACCGTCGAGGGCGTGCTGCTTGGGCGTCGGCTTTTTTACGACCCCGTGCTGTCGCGCGACTCTACGCAGAGCTGCGGAAGCTGCCACAGCACCGAATTTGGCATGACCGACCACGGACTCAAGTACTCCGTCGGAATCACCGGCGCCGTGGGCGACCGCAACAGCATGCCGCTGCACAACTTGGCCTACCACACCGCGTTTTTTTGGGACGGTCGAGCAGCCACACTGCGTGAACAGTCGCTTGGGCCCATTGAAAATCCGATTGAAATGGACCACAGTGTCGAAGCCGTGCTGGCCTCGCTAAACGCCAACCCCGTCTACCGCGACCTGTTCTGGAAGGCCTTTGGCGTAAAAACCATTACCGCAGAAGAAGTTGGGCTTGCCATGGAGCAATTTATGCTTACGATTATGAGCGGATCGAGCAAGTTTGACCGCTTTGTTCGCGGCCTTGAGAGCCTAACGGCCGAGGAACAGCAAGGAATGCAGCTGTTCAACGGCGAGGCCAACCCCAACGCTCCCACGCGCGGGGCCGACTGCTTTCACTGCCACGGCGGAACCCTGTTCACCAACCACAAGTTCATGAACAACGGCCTTGACCAAGAGCACGACGACCCCGGTCTGGGCGGCGTCACCGGCAACGCCAACGACGTGGGAAAATTCAAGGTTCCGTCGCTGCGAAACATTGCCTACACCGCGCCCTACATGCACGACGGCCGATTCCAAACGCTGATGCAGGTGGTCGAGTTTTACAACAGCGGAACCCACGCCAATTCCCCCAACATCGACCCGTCAATGGGCGACATCGTTCGCGCCGGCGGACTTGGGCTCAACCTGCAGGAGCGCATGGCCCTGGTCGCCTTTTTGAACACGCTAACCGACACGTCCATCGAGAGCGATACGCTCTTCCAAAATCCATTCAATTAAGATGAAAAAGCTACTCGTAGGTATCTGGTTGCTGGTTGCTGGTTCCGCGCTTGCGCAAACCGCAGAAGTGACGTTTTGGGTCGACGGCGTGTGCGGAATGTGCGAAAAGCGCATCGAGTCCGCCCTTCTCAGCACCCCGGGGGTGAAGTTTGCGGATTGGTCCCGCGAAACCCACACGGTCAAGGTGGCGTTCAACCCCAAGAAGTTGAACGAACAGAAGCTTCACGAAATCGTAGCAGCAGCGGGACACGACACCCAAAAGGTCAAGGCCAAAGAAGAGGCCTACGCCAAAGTGCACGCCTGCTGCAAGTACCGCGAGCTGAATGCGCACTAGTGTTTTAAGCCTTTGGTTGCTGGTACCTGGCGTAGCACAGGCCCAAGTGCGCGACAGCGTCGTTGCCATTGACGAGGTCGTCGTGCGTTCTGCAGCTCCAGATGCCGTGGTTCAGGCGCGCTCCGCCACCCTAACTACCTCAATTGGCCGAGGCGAACTCAAAAAGGCTGCCTGCTGCAACCTGTCTGAAAGCTTTGAAACCAATCCGTCCATCGACGCAGCGTTTACTGACGCGGTTACGGGCACCCGCCAAATCCAGCTTCTCGGCCTTGACGGCAAGTACGCCCAAATTCAAACCGAAATGACGCCTTTGGTACGCGGCGTGCTGGCGAACAGCGGACTGCAGTTCATTCCGGGAGCCTGGGTGGAAGGCATTCAGCTGACGAAAGGGATTGGAGCTGTAACCAACGGTTTTGAGAGCATGACCGGGCAGGTCAACGTCGAGCTCTTGAAGCCTGACGAAGGCCTGACGGCCGAAAAACCCCGTTTGGCGCACGCCAACGCCTACCTCGCGAATTCGGGACGCATGGAGCTGAACGGCAGCTACGCCGAGCGACTTAATGCGAAGTGGTCGGTTGGCACCCTGCTGCACGCCAACCAAACCCGATGGTTTCGCGACATGAACATGGACGGCTTTGCCGACAACCCCCTGGGCGGACAGCTGAATGGGATGCTCCGCGCCCGGGACGTGGGCCAGCACGGCTGGGAAGGTCTGTTTACGCTTCACGCGCCCAAGGACGTGCGCGAAGGAGGTCAGCTTGGGCCAACCGCGCCT
>JAURMB010000022.1 GCA_030831045.1 Schleiferiaceae bacterium | reverse complement strand
GAGCCTACCGCGGAGCCAAAGTGATTCCGCTCAAGTCGGTGGTGGACGATGCCATCATGGCGTGCCCCTCGGTCGAAAAAGTCATCGTGTCGACGCACACCCGAACCCCGGTTTCAATGATCAAAGGCCGCGATGTTTGGTGGGAGGACGAGATCAAGAGGGTCGAGTCCATGGGAAACCCGTTTGTAGAAGCCGAGACGATGGACGCCGAGGACATGCTGTTCATTTTGTATACCAGCGGATCTACCGGCAAACCCAAAGGCGTCGTGCACACCTGCGCCGGATACATGGTCTGGACCACCTACACGTTTGTCAATGCCTTTCAGTACCAACTTGGCCAAGTGCACTTCTGCACCGCTGATATTGGTTGGATTACGGGGCACAGCTACTTGATTTACGGGCCGTTGAGTGCCGGAGCAACTACGTTGATGTTTGAAGGCGTGCCCACGTGGCCCGATGCCGGACGTTTTTGGGACATCGTGGACCGCCACCAGGTGAATATTTTGTACACGGCTCCGACCGCCATTCGAAGCTTGATGGGTTTTGGCAAGGAGCCCCTTCGCGGCAAGAAGCTGGACAGTCTGAAGGTGCTCGGAACCGTTGGTGAGCCCATTAACGAAGAGGCGTGGAACTGGTACAATACCCACATCGGCAAGGGTAAATGCCCCATCATCGACACGTGGTGGCAGACTGAGACTGGTGGGATGCTCATTACCAACCTGGCGGGGGTTACGCCGGCGAAAGCCACGTTTGCCACGCTTCCCATGCCTGGCGTGGAGCCGCTGCTGGTTGATGAACAAGGTTCCGAAATCCACAGTAACGGGGTGAGCGGAAATCTGTGCATTCGCAAGCCGTGGCCCGGAATGCTGCGCACTACATACGGAGATCACGAACGCTGCAGACAGACCTACTTCAGCACCTATCCCGGTCTGTACTTCACGGGTGACGGTTGCTTGCGCGACGAAGACGGTCACTACCGAATCACCGGACGTGTAGACGACGTGCTCAACGTGAGCGGGCACCGCATCGGAACCGCCGAGGTTGAAAACGCCCTCAACATGCACGCGGGAGTGGTGGAATCGGCGGTAGTCGGTTTTCCGCACGACATCAAAGGCCAAGGTATCTACGCCTACGTCGTGTACCAGGGCTACCACGACGACGAAGACTTAACCCGTCAAGATATTTTGGCCACCGTGAGCCGTGTGATTGGGCCCATTGCCAAGCCCGACCAGATTCAGTTCGTGAGCGGACTGCCCAAAACGCGTTCGGGCAAGATCATGCGGCGAATTCTGCGCAAAATCGCTGAAGGAGAAACGTCCAAGTTGGGTGATACGACGACATTGCTCGATCCGTCGGTAGTGGATGAAATTGCGGCAGGCAGAAGGTTCTGACTGTTAATCAGAAACTCGCAACGAGCAACCAGCAGCTAGCGGAGCATCCACACCGCCATCGCGGCCATGCTCAAGTTCTCAACGATCGTGACCGTGCTCATCGGCAGGTTGAACACGGTTCCGAGGCACGCGCAGCGAATCGACTTCTTTTGAAGGTTGCTCTGGATGACGCCGCCCGCCCCGACGAGCATCAGAACAAGGGTAATCCAGTTTGTGGCGGTCGGTGCCCAATCCGCGGCGTAGGCTAATCCGAGGCCAAGCTCCACCAAAGGGTAGGCAAGGCCCCAAGCCGGAACCGCCTTTGCAATCCAGTCGTACATGCGGTACGCGTCAGCAAACGCTTTGACGTCCAGTAGTTTAAAGTAGCTGAAACTCAAGAAGAACCCGGCCATGAACCAGCGCATCCATGCGTGGACCGTGATGGCGTCACCTAGGGCCACCGCCGGAACGAGCCCCAAAAGCGCGACCAGAACCAGCAACGGACGGTAGGTGGTCCAAAATCCGCGCGGCCGTTCGTCAGGGGTCGAGGGAGGAACGGGCTCTGAAGCATAGGGAGTGGCCGTGTAGTCCCCCGCCGCCGCTACGAGGGCCTCAATGGCTTGATCCGAAACCGAGGCGTCGGCCCGAACCTCCATTTGCCCGGCGGCTAAATCCACGGTGACGGTTTCGACGTGGGGGTGCTGTTTGACCTGTGAGGAAATTCGCGCCACGCAGCTGCCGCAGTGCATCCCTTCAATTCGAAAAACGCGCGGAGTACTCATGAGCTAAAGTTCCCAGAAGACCACAAACTCAGGCGCCGCCCGGCCTCCTGCAAGGTGGAGGCTTCTTTGGCGAAGCACAGCCGCAGCAGCCGCCCGTCCTGGGGCGGTTCCGCAAAAAATGGGCTCAGGGGAATGCTGGCCACACCCGCCTCCTTCGTGAGCTGCAGGGCAAGTTCGAGGTCGTTGGCCTCGCTCACTTCAGAATAATCCACCACAAAAAAGTAGCTTCCCTGGGTCGGAACGACGCGAAAACCGCTGCCCGCCAAACTCGCCGCGAGCAGGTCGCGCCGGGCCGCAAAAAACGCCGGCAGCGCCTTGGCGTAGTCCGGTTGGGAGCGCATGAATCGGAGGACGGCGTGCTGCGTTGGGGTAGAGGCGGAGAATGCGGCAAACTGGTACAGGTTGCGCAGCGAACGGGTGAGCGGCTCCGGGGCGAGTACGGCCCCCAACTTCCAGCCCGTGACGTGGAACGTCTTCCCGAAGCTGATGAACCGAAGGCTCCGGGGGCGAAGTTCAGGCAGGTGGTGCGGGCTGTGGAGGCTGCGGCCGTCGTACACCATTGCTTCGTACACCTCGTCGCTCAGGATCAGAGCCTCTTCGGGGATAAGGGCCGACAGGCGCTCCCAATCT
>JAURMB010000003.1 GCA_030831045.1 Schleiferiaceae bacterium | reverse complement strand
TTGTCGATGGGGTACGCAAGCTTGCGCAGGCCCCAACGCTCTACGTTGATGATGGAACCACCGGCGGCTTTAATGCTGCTGGTGTATTTATCCACCGTTTCCCTTATCTGATCATCAGATAAGACGGGATTTAGGATGAAAACGGTTTCGTATTGTTTCATTAGAAATTTCCTTTTAAGGGGCGCAAAGATACAAAAAAATCAGTTCTTTAAGTGTTCGGGGAAGATGCCAATAAGCTCAAAATAATCAGACAGTACCCGGTCGGGCCGCCGCTGCCGCCGAAGTTGCCGCAGGGCCATGTTCCAATGCGTAGGTAGCTGGGCCGTATCGGGATCCCATAGGCCGAGCGAGTCGGGGCGCTCGACGAGGCGTTCGGCGGCCGTTCCGCGCTGCCAAACAATGTTCGCCTCGGCGCTGTGGCGGTTTATTCGGATCACAAAGCCGCCCTGCTCAGAATCGAGGTCCTCAGGGGTAAATCGGCCCACACCGTGTCCGTATTCCGCGAGGGTGTAGTGAATGCTCCGAATGTTGGTAAAGTACAGCAAGCGGTTCTCTTGCAGGTTGTTGCGGTAGCCGAGGTCAACGGGAGGCGCCTCGTAGTTAGCTACAGCGAGACCCACGACGGCCGTGCAAAGGGCGGCCACCACGGCAAGCATTCGGCGTTCGGTCCACATACTACGTCAACGCGGATTCCGGTGCAGGGTTCAATCCTACCTTTGGAGCATGCCGCACCGCACTGCACTCCTCGTTGTCGTGGTCACCCATTTGGTAGGCGCCATTGGGCTACGTAGCCCTTGGGCTGACTGGATGATCTTGCTCACCCCGGTCCACCTACTGCTCACCTTCGGCCTGCTGTTTTTCTACTCGGACCGCTCGGAGCGGCTTAAAGCCTCGCTCCTCGCCATTTTTGCCTTGGGACTCGCTGTGGAAATCCTTGGGGTCAACACGGGCCTTCCATTTGGGGCCTACGTTTACCTTGAAGGCCTCGGTCCCAAGGTCATGGAAACCCCGTGGCTCATCGGCCTGAATTGGGCCTTACTGAGCTTGGCGACCGGATCGTTTGCCTCTCAGTTTTTGGTCGACGGAACGCGACTGCAGCGCGCCCTTTTAGCTAGCGGCCTGATGCTGGCCCTCGACGTGCTAATGGAGCCGGTCGCCCACGCACACCGGCTGTGGCTCTTTGTCGGCGGAGTCGCGCCCTGGCAGAACTACGCGTCGTGGGCCGTGGTTGCCTTTGCCGCGCAGTGGTTGCTCGGAACGGCTCCGCTTCGCAACCCCCTCGCTCGGCCGGTGCTCCTCGCGCAAGCCTGTTTTTTTGCCCTTTCGTGGCTGTGGCCAATCGGCAACTAAGGTGTAGGTTTGCATTCACGCCTTATGGACCAGCAGTACCTCGTTTCAGCCCGTAAATACCGGCCCGCGGCCTTTGCCTCGGTGGTCGGTCAGGCCCACGTAACCGAGACGCTGGAGCACGAAGTCGTCAGCGGTCGCCTGGCGCAGGCATTGCTCTTCACTGGTCCGCGCGGAGTAGGCAAAACGACTTGTGCCCGCATTTTGGCCCGGCGCATCAACGAGGTGCACACGGGTGAAGGCCTTGACTACAGCCTCAACATTTTTGAACTGGACGCGGCCTCCAACAACACGGTTGACGACATTCGCCAGCTCATTGACCAAGTGCGTTTTGCACCGCAGATGGGCACCTACAAAGTGTACATCATTGATGAGGTGCACATGCTTTCGCAAGCGGCCTTCAATGCCTTTTTGAAGACCCTCGAAGAGCCGCCCGCCCACGCCGTGTTCATTTTAGCGACGACCGAAAAGCACAAAGTGCTGCCCACCATTCTTTCGCGCTGCCAGATTTTTGATTTCAAGCGCATCGGAATCGGCGACATCGCCGAGCATTTGGCCTGGGTAGCCCAGCAAGAAGGGCTCACAGCGGACCCTCAGGCCCTGCATGCGATTGCCGAGAAGGCTGACGGCTCGCTTCGCGATTCCCTGTCCATTTTTGACCGCATTGCAGCATTTGCCCAAGGCGGAACCTTGACCTACGAACTCGTTCGCCAAAACCTTCAGCTGGTCGATCGGGCCCTTTTTGTTCAGCTTTGGGAGTCTATCGAAGCAGGGGACCGCGCCGCGGTGCTCACGGCGGTGCACAACATCCTCGATCAAGGATTTGATCTTCAGCGCTTTCTGATGGGATTTGCCGGGTACGTGCGCGAACTGCTTTTGGCGCACCATCCCAGCACCGTGGCGTTGCTAGACGCTCCCGATTCGGTGAAGCGCGGCATCCTCGATTCGGCATCGCGCGTGAGTGCAGGACGCGCGGCGACCGCCTTAAAGCGCCTTGTGGCCGCCGATGCGGGGTACCGAGCCGCAAGCAATGCCCGATGGCACGTCGAGGTGGCGCTGCTTGACTTGATTTCCGACGAGTCCGTCGACGAAAAAAAAAATCCCACTAACGAACGCGTAGCCGAGCTCGAGGCTCCTGCGAAGCGCCCCCAACCGTCTTCGCCCGCGCCGGTGGAAGCAGCCGTTCCAGCGCCTGCTCCGATGGCCGCTCCGGTGGAGCCCGCAGCGTCGCTGCTTCAAGAGTCTGAGCCCATCGAGCTCGCTCCGGTGGAGCCCGCAGCGTCGCTGCTTCAAGAGTCTGAGCCCATCGGGCCGGATCGGGTCCTCGACGAGCCGGTCGAAGTGCCGTTGGCTCCGTCGCCCGAAACGGTGCCGGTCGTGAATCCGGTGGCCCGGGTGCGCCGAACGGCCTTTTCGCTCAAAGACTTGGAGTCTCCGTCGCCGGCACCGATTGCCGTGGGAGCACCCCTGGAGCAGCTGGGCCAAGAACCGGATGATTCGGTTGCCGAGGTCTCGACCCTGGTGGAGCGTCGGTTGCGCCCCGTTACGCAGGCGGCGCTCGAGACGGCGTGGCTCGAGTCCGCCGCGACGCTGGATGAAGTTCCGGTAATCAAGGCCATTGTTCAGCAAGTCAAGCCGGTCCTCGAGGAGGATAACGGCGTTCGAGTGAGCCTAGAAAACGAACTTCAAGAAGGATACCTGAATTCCGTGCGCGACCGCATCCTGCCTTTTTTGCGGCAAGCGCTGCACAACGATTCGCTGAAAATCCGCACCGAGGTTCAGGAGGGAGCCGTCAACGCCCGTTTGGTGTATACGCCCGATGAGCGGTACGCCTTTTTGTTAGAAAAAAATCCACATTTAGACGAATTTCGAAGAGAATTTCAGCTAGATATCGAATAATCCTGCGCTTTCTTCGGTACTTTTGCGATCCATATGCAAAAGATACCTGTTGCGAACCCCGTCGTCGAGTTGGACGGCGATGAAATGACCCGAATCATTTGGTCGTTTATCAAAAACAAGCTGATTCTTCCGTACGTCGACCTCGACATCAAGTACTACGACTTGGGCATGGAGCACCGCGACGCCACCAACGACCAAGTGACGGTTGATGCGGCCGAGGCGATTAAGAAGTACCACGTGGGCATTAAGTGCGCCACGATTACGCCCGACGAACAGCGCGTAAAAGAGTTCAACCTCAAGCAGATGTGGAAGTCGCCCAACGGCACCATCCGCAACATCTTAGACGGAACGGTGTTCCGCGAGCCGATTGTGATGGCAAATATTCCGCGCCTGGTCACAACCTGGAACAAGCCCATTGTCATTGGACGCCACGCGTTTGGCGACCAATACCGCGCCACCGACACCACGGTGAAGGGCAAGGGAACACTCACGATGACCTTCACCCCTGAAGACGGAAGCGAGCCCCAAACCTGGGAGGTCTACAACTTCAAAGGCGACGGAGTGGCGCTGAGCATGTACAACACCGACGAGTCAATTGCGGGCTTTGCACGGAGCTGCTTCAACATGGCGCTCGATAAAAAGTGGCCGCTGTACCTCAGTACCAAAAACACCATTCTGAAGAAGTACGACGGCCGGTTTAAAGACGTTTTTGAAGAAATCTACCAGGCTGAATTCAAAGCCAAGTACGAGGCCGCAGGCATTACCTACGAGCACCGACTGATCGACGACATGGTGGCATCAGCCCTTAAATGGGAAGGTTCTTTTGTTTGGGCCTGCAAGAACTACGACGGAGACGTTCAGTCCGATACGGTCGCTCAGGGCTTTGGATCGCTGGGCTTGATGACGTCGGTGCTGATTACGCCCGACGGACAAACCATGGAGGCCGAGGCGGCCCACGGAACCGTAACGCGCCACTACCGCCAGCATCAGCAGGGCAAACCGACCAGCACGAATCCGATTGCGTCCATTTTTGCCTGGACGCGCGGACTCGCGCACCGGGGCAAGCTCGACGGCAACGCCGAGTTGATTCGCTTCTGCGAAACCTTGGAGCAGGTGTGCATCGATGTGGTCGAGAGCGGCCGCATGACTAAGGATTTAGCGGTGTGCATTCACGGCAACCGCGTGGAGCACGGCACGCACTACCTCTACACCGAGGAATTCTTGGATGCCTTGGATGCGGAACTTCGCGCCCGACTCTAGAGGCGGACTCGCGCGGCGGCTGCCGCGGCCAACAGCACATTCTGAATCGAAAGGCCTGCCATGCGGTAGGCCTTTTGTGCTTCAAAAAACCGCCCAGCTTTGTGGAGGCTCCGCGCTTTTTGCCGCTGCAGTTCGCGCTCGGCCGATAGGAGAACGGCTTCAGGAAGCCATCCGCGCTGTACAAATTGGGCCCAGCGCAAGCGAATCTTGGTGCTGTGGGAATCCAGTTCGGCCGACATGCCAAAACCGATTCGGTAGCGGGTGAAGGCTTCGTCGGTCCAGCGAACGGGCCGCAGCCCTTCTGCCCACAGCCGCACCCAGAGTTCGAGGTCTTCGGTGCCCTGAAGGCTACGGGCGGTGTCAAACGGGTGGCTGCGCGCCAGGTCTACCCGCAGGGTGCACGCGCTTGGAGCCACGGCGGGCCGCTTGAGCACCCAGTCGCTGATTTGGGTAGGATGGTCTCCCAGTCGAATGCGTCCGAGCCGCGTTCCGTCCCATTCCCGCACGGGGTGGTAGAGCCACGAGGATTCCGCATGCGCCGCGAGCGCTGCCTGCAGATGTTCGTGCCACGTCTGTTCGAAGCAGTCGTCGGCATCGAGAAAGGCGACCCAATCGCCGGTTGCTTCGCGCACTCCGGTATTTCGCGCGGCGCCGAGTCCCAGGTTTTCGGAATGCGTGATCACCCGAACGTTGGTCCAGTTCCAAGAAGCGACGAGCTCGGCGCAACCGCCCGGAGAGGCATCGTCGATTACCAGCACTTCGTGAGCGGCCGAGGCGCTTACCACGGCCTCGCGCAACGTTGACTCCGAGGCAAAGCATGGAATGATCACGCTAATGTTCATGTCGCACGGGGCATAAAGTGGCTGGGGAAGGCCCGGTGCAGCGCGCGGCGAAGGGGTTCCTTGAGTCCCAGGAGTTCAAGGGTCCGCACTGCAAGGCGAACCGCGCCCTCGTACGGTATGTGAAGCAGCACGAGCGGGTGGAGCTTTAAAAACCGCCGAAGTAGTGCCGCGTTGACGCGAAGGTTGGTCGCTCGGTTCGACGCGCTCCAATCTTGGCGGTAGAGCGAGTGGGTCCACCACGCGGCGACGTTGCGGTAGGCCCTGGCGCGCCGAACGGGTTCGGGTCGGTGATGCTCCGAAATGTAGTCCACGAGAGCCAGGAGTTCCCGATACACCTCGCCGGTTTCGTTGGCTTTTTGGCGGGCCGTGTGCGGATGAACCCGAAAGTAGTTCAGCACGTTGGGGGCAAAAGCGATGCCGCCGAGCTCCAGCATTTTTAGGTAGGTCATCCAGTCGCCGTTGAGCTTCCAATGGGGGACCGCTCCGCCGGCTTCGCGGAACGTGGACAGCCGCAGCAGCGCCCCCGAGGCGTTGGGAACCACGTTGTGCAGGAGCATAAAACGCCGGATTTCGTCGATGCCGTCGTTGCGGTAGCCGTGCTCCCAGCGCACCGCTTCGGTACCAAAAACGTAGCGGTAGTGAACATCAAACGTGTGCAGGGGCGCGCTGTCTTCGTCGATGAGCATTGACTGGGCGTAGGCGATCGCAAGCCCCGAATCAGACTCCATTAGACCGACCAACGTCTCAAGCAATCGGGGGTCGGCCACGTCGTCGCTTTCGGCAATCCAGAGGTAGGTTCCGCGCGCCATCGCCGCAGCTTTGTTCCATTGGGCAAAGGGACTCCCGGAATTTTGGTCGTTGGAATGCACGGACCAGCCGGGGCGTCCGGCGGCGAATTCCGTCAAAATTTCGAGCGAATGGTCGGGCGAGGCGTCGTCGAGCAGGAGCACTTCGACGTCGGTAAAGCTCTGTTGGGCAATGCTTTCGAGGCGCTCCTTGAGGTAGCGTGCATGACGGTAGTTGGGTACCGCCACGGTGACTAAAGGAGGTCGTTCGCGCATCCCCCAAACTTAATGTACCTTCAGCCCCCATGCGCACCGTTTTGTTTGGAATGCCGCGAAGCGGCACTACTTATGGGTTTTCGTTGCTTTCGGAGGCGCTCCGCGCCCAGGGTCCGCTGCGCGAAGTATTTGAGCCCAACCGCCTCGAAGACGGACAGTTCCACCGGCTGGACGGCATGGTTTGGCCGGACCAGGACGCCATGCTTGTCAAAATTTTGTACAGCAGTCCCGAGATGCACGGATGGTCGGGCGACGCCGCCGCGCAGGCCTTTGCCCACTACGACCGCAAGATTTTTTTGGTTCGCGACCCCCGCGACCGCTGGATATCGGGCTTTTTTTACCGCTGGTTCTATGTGCACCAGCCGGAGCCGGCGGAATTTGCCCGTGCCCTGGAACGGGTCCGCGCCAAAGAGTCCGACCCGGCGTCGGTGCCGTTTCACCGCCTGCACGCCGACGACGAAGCGTCCTTGCGTGCCCACGCCTCGGAGCAGAAGCATAAGCTCGACGAGCTTTCGGCCTTCCTCGACCGGCTGAGGGCTGAGGGCTGGTTCATTTGGCGCTACGAAGACTTGGTCGACGGCAAATGGGACGAACTGGAGGCCTATTTGGGGCTTTCGCTCCCGCGCACCACGGAAGTGCGGGGCAACTTCAGGCACGTCGCCCGCAGCCAGGCCCACAGCGACTGGCGGCGCTGGTTTACCGACCAAGACGTTTCGTTTTACCGCCCCGTGTTTCACGACTACCTCACGGCCCAAGGCTATGATGCCGACGATTGGAGGCTTGAGTACCCCAGTCAGTTGCCGGCGCGCCAAGGTTCCGAGTACATGTCGGGGCTGTTTCACCATCCGCGCGGACCGCACGCGCTGCCCGTTCCCTGGTCCGTACGAGTCGCGGCCCTCGTGCGCACTTGGGCGAGCCTCAGTCTGAAGGCCTTGGGGTTGAAAAAGCGTTAAGACCAGCGCTGAATCTGGAGTGCCATGGGGCGCGGGGTAGGGTAGTCAATGCCCTTCCATGGAGCCGACGCCACGTTAATTCGCCCCGCGTTCCGAACCTCGTCGTGCAGCAGCCCGTCGGCAAAAAGCCGAAGGTGAAGCACGTACGAGCCTCCGCTCAGGGCCAGTTCGGGCAGTTCCAG
>JAURMB010000021.1 GCA_030831045.1 Schleiferiaceae bacterium | reverse complement strand
GTGTTTGGATGCCTGGGACCCCGGCGAGTCCCGCGTCGTAGCGGTCGGCAGCGGCTTGGCGGGCGGCGGCGTAGCCGTCGAGGTGGCGCAGCTTCACGCGAAGCACCGCGGCCTGCAGCGTGTCCAGGCGGCTGTTGCAGCCCACCACGTCGTGGCGGTACTTGACTTTTTGGCCGTGGTTGGCCATCATTTTGATGCGCTCGGCGAGGGCCGCGTCGCGCGTAAACACCGCGCCTCCGTCGCCCATGCAACCGAGGTTTTTGGACGGAAAAAAACTCGTGCAACCGATGGTCCCAAGGGTGCCGAGCGCGAGGCTGCGGCCGTCGCTAAACGTGTAGCGGGCGCCGAGGGCCTGGGCGGTGTCTTCGACCACCGGGATTCCGCGCTCAGTGGCGAGCGCAAGCAGCGACTCCATGTCGACGCCCTGGCCGTAGAGGTGCACGGGCACAATGGCCTTAGTCTGCGGCGTGACAGCGGCGCGAACTTGGTCGAGGTTGAGCGCAAAGGTGTCAGAGTCCACGTCCACGAGCACCGGCGTGAGGCCGAGCAGGGCAATAACCTCAGCCGTAGCCACGTAGGTAAACGTAGCCGTGATCACTTCGTCGCCGGGCTGCAGGCCCAGGGCCATCAGCGCGATTTGAAGGGCGTCGGTTCCGTTGGCGCAGGGGATCGTGTACACGCCCTCGCCGAGGTAGGCGCTGAGCTCGCTGGCGAAGGCGGCCACATCGGGACCCTGAATGTAGGCGGCCTCATGGCTCGCGCGGAGCAGGGCTTGGTCGAGCTCAGGTTGGATGCGCGCGTGCTGTCCAACGAGGTCAACCATCGGAATCGGCGGGTCAAACGGCAGGTGCTGGGGCATAGTCCGCAAAGGTAACCCATGCCGAGGGCGTGGCATAGGCCGTAGACCTGCGCTACCTTCGCAGCATGCGCATTTTATCTGCACTTTGGTTCGCCGCAGTTGGTTTGGGCGGAACGGGACTTTCGGGCCAGGAAATCCCGCGCGCGCGCATTCACGTGGCACCCAGCATCGAAGCGCCCTTGGGGACATGGAAGGCGGACTACGGCAACAGCGCCAAGCTCCGCGTTCGTGGCGACATCAGCCTTAGCGTGCGCGACTACGTTTGGGCCGAATACGGAGCGCGGTTTGGCGGCGGAGTGCGGAACACCAACCAAATCCTCGGCTTTTTGATGAACGAAGACGGCTACATCATGGGCAACGACGGAAGCCCCGCCCTGATTCGCCTCGAAGGACGCGGGAGCAGCGCCGCCCTAGGGTACGGCCAACGACTTTGGATGATCAATGCCCATTCGCTTGCGGCCGAGTTGGGAATTGACGCCATCTCCCACCGAATTTGGTTCAACAATTCTGGCGGAGTTCCGCTGCTCACCAAACCTTATGTGTACGGCTTGGACCGAATGCGGCAAGGACTGGGTGTTCAGGCAGCGCTGCGCTACAGCCATGCAGATCCAAACGACGTCATCAATTTTAGCCTTGCGCTGCGGGCCGGCTTGGCGCAAACGCACGACGTTCGGGGCACGCACTACGGAGCGAATCCGCCCTCGCCCAACCCGCAGTGGGACGGGTTCTTCGGGGCTGAATTCGGTTGGTTTCTACCGCTCGGCGAAAAACTGAGTACCGCCAACGAATCCGCGCCCAACCAACCCAAGGTGCGCTACTACCAGTGAGCCTCCCCGGTGTCGTTTTTGGGGCCCTGAGCCACATCGCCGCACTGGGCGGCCACCGAGCGGCCCGCGCATGGTGGACTGGACGCCTCGCCCCGGCCCCTGAAGGCCCGTTTGACCTCTGGATTCACGGCGCCTCCTGGGGCGAATACTGGATGCTTGAGCCACTGGTTCGCGCCTGGTCCGCCTCAGGAAAATGCGTTCTTGTGACGTTTTTTTCGCCCAGCGGATTGCGCGGATGGGCCCGCTACGCTCCGCCCCCCGGCGTCGAAGCCTGCCTCGCGCCCCCCGACTTCAACCCCTACGTGCGTCGCTTTATCGAGCGGATCCAGCCCCAGGTCCTACTCGTCCTGCAAACCGACGTCTGGCCCACGATGCTCCGCGAGGTAGGCCGAAGGGACGTACCGTTTGCAGTGGCCTTTGCGCACGTTCCTGAGCGCCACCGATGGTGGTCAGCCCTTGGTATTTTGGATCGGCGCCTGCTGCGCCGAGCGGTCTTTGTGGGCCTCCAGCACCCCTCGGGCCTTGCTCCCGCCCTGCGGGCCGGGCTCAACGCCCTCGTGCTGGGCGACGGCCGAATGGACGCCGCCGCCGCGCGCATCGCGCGCGGAGAAGGCCCGCCGGAACGATGGTCCCGCTTCGCCGACGCGCGACCGGTCCTTGTCCTGGGCTCTTCCTGGCCCGAAGACGAATCCGTGTGGCTCCCCGTACTTATGCGCCGCACCCACTGGAAGTTTGTCTTCGCCCCCCACGACCCCTCAAGGGCTGAAGAACTCCGCGCCAAACTTCCCCTGCCCGCCCTGCGCAGTAGCGAATGGTCGAACTACCGCGACGAACAGCTCGAAGAAGCCCGTGCACTTGTGGTTGACCAGCTCGGCAGCCTTTTTGGACTGTACGGAGGCGCTCAGGCCGCGTTCGTGGGCGGCGCCTTTGCGCAAGGACTGCACAACATCCTCGAGCCCCTCTCGTGGGGAATTCCCGTTGCGTTTGGCCCCCATATCGGCCGCCACTGGGAAGCCGCAGATGCCCTGCGCGACGGTGTGGCGCAGACCGTCACGACCCTCGACGAGGCGCTCAACTGGATGGACCAAATGGAACGCTGCGCCCCAAACGCCGACTGGGCGATTCGCCAGCGGGGCGCGCTCGCACTGCTCGACCAGCAGGTCCGCGAACGCGGTCTACTGCGCTTCGACTAAACTCAAGAAAAACGCATACTCCATGGCCGTTTCGCGGTACGAAGCGTAGCGTCCGCTCGCTCCGCCGTGACCGGTGTCCATGTTGCAGTACAGGTACAGCGGGGCGTTGTTGGTGCGGCGATCCCGAAGTCGGGCGACCCACTTGGCGGGCTCGAAGTACTGCACCTGGCTGTCGTGCAATCCGGTCGTAACCAGGAGCGGCGGGTAATTCTGGGCCGCCACGTTGTCGTAGGGAGAATAGGCCTTCATGCGCGCATAGGCTGCGGGCTCGTTGGGATTTCCCCACTCGTCGTATTCACCTGTCGTAAGCGGAATGCTGTCGTCGAGCATCGTGGTCACCACATCAACAAACGGCACCGCGGCAATCACGCCCGACCACAAATCTGGGCGTTGGTTGATTACTGCCCCCATAAGCAGTCCACCGGCGCTTCCGCCCATGGCAAAAAGCTGCGAAGCCCAGCCCTCGGTGCGCAGCATTTCCCCACAAGCGATAAAGTCGCTGAAGGTGTTCTGCTTGTGCTCCATGCGGCCGTGTTCGTACCACGACCGGCCCAAATACTCCCCTCCGCGAATGTGGGCGATGGCGTAGGCCATTCCCCGCTCAAGCAGGCTCAAACGCGCGATGCTAAAGGCGGGGTCTACCGTTATCCCGTAGGCGCCGTAGCCGTACAGCAGGGTCGGAACCGGCCCCGAGGCGTTGGCCGGACCTACCCAGCTCATTGGGACCTTTGTTCCGTCGGCCGACGTAGCCCACAGCCGGCGCGTAGCATACCGACGGGCATCGTAACCGCCCACGACGTTCTGCACCTTTTTAACGGTTCGTTCGCGCGTCGCCATGTTAAAATCGTAGGTTGTGGCCGGGGTCGTTAACGAGGTGTAGACGAAGCGCAAGATGGTGGTCGCCGTGGAGGGGTTCGACGCGGTGTAAAGCGTGTAGGTTTCTTCGGGCATTGAAATCACGTACTCTGGACCGTGCGCAGACTCGTTCCACGGTCGGACCACGATGCGCAAGAGGCCTTGCTCCCGCTCTTCGCGGACCATGTAGTCGTCAAACAGGTCAATGCCCTCGAGCAGCACTTTGCTGCGGTGCGCAAGCACTTCAGTCCATGCTCCGGGCTCGTCGAGCGGTGCTTGGAACAGGGCGAAATTGGTGCGCCCGCCGAGGTTGCTTCGAACCCACCACGAGGTTCCGTGGTGGCTTGCGGAGTATTCAAGCCCCGGAGTCCGCGCGCGCAGGCAGCGAAAGTCTCCCAACGGCTGCGCCGCCTCGAGGTACCACACTTCATCCACGTTGGTAGCCGACGTCGAAACCATGATAAAGCGCTTGGATTTACCTCGGTACACCGTACAGCTGAATGCTTCGTCGCGTTCATGAAATACGAGGACAGGCTCGGCGTTCCCGGCCAAGGAATGCCGCCAGATTTTATCCACCCGCAACGTGACGGGGTCCTTTGTGGCATAAAAAAACGTTTGACCGTCGTCGGCCCAGGCAAAGGCACCCGACGTATCGGGGATCTGAAGGCTGTGCTCTTGGCCCGAAGGCAGCTCGCGAAAGCGCAGCGTGTACTGCCGGCGGCTAACAAAATCCACGGCATAGGCCATGCGCCGGTGGTCGCGGGTCATCACCATCGAGGCAACCGAACAGTACGCTTGGCCTTCGGCCAGGGCGTTCACGTCCAGCACGACCTGCTCGGGCCCGGATTCAGCTCCTTCAAAGCGAACGTGAATCGGATACTCCTTGCCCTCCTCGAAGCGGGACTGGTACCAAAACCCGTCCATTTCCACCGCGAGTGACGTCTCGTTCGGATCAAGCCTCCCGGTCATTTCGGCGTACAGCGAATCGATTAGCGGGTCAAGCCCACGCATTTCGTGCGCTCGGTAGGCATTTTCTGCCTCGAGGTAGGCAATCACTTCGGGGTTCTCCCGGTCGTTAAGCCAGTAGTATTCGTCGGTGCGTAGGTCGCCGTGCCGCTCCAGCACATGGGGCCGCTTTGGTACTCGGGGTTGGTCCATTGAAATCAGTTCTTGAAGCTGGCCAAGCCCGCGCGAACGCGGCCGAGACCTTCTTGCGACGGGGCATGCGACGGATTGTACTCGAGTGCCTTGAGGTAATCGGCTTCGGCTGCCTTAAGGTCGCCCAAGCGCTCAATGACGAAGGCTCGAGCATAGTGCGCACGGTAGTTCACGGCGCGCGCTTCAATACTTTGGGTAAAGTACTGGCGCGCCTCGCGGTACATCTGAAGCTCCAAGTGTATGAATCCCAAGTTGTAGTAGCTCT
This sequence comes from Schleiferiaceae bacterium, assembly GCA_030831045.1. The sequence goes on along the minus strand of JAURMB010000021.1, from coordinate 6,840 downwards.
CCGCATCCTTCGGATTGAGTTGCGTGGCTTGCGTAAAAGCTTCAATAGCCGAGTTCCAGTTGCGCGTATTGAGGTGGTACATACCCACCTTGTAGTACACATTGAAATCGTTCGGACGGAGTTCCGCCAAGCGCTCAAAATAGCTCACCGCGAGGGGGCTGTTCATCGCCGAGTGGAGCACGCCCGCCATATCGAGTGCTTCTTCGTACTTCGGATCCAAATCAATGGCTTTCTGGATGTAGGCCAAGGCCACATTGGTGTCGAGCTTGTGGTCGCGAATGTTGATTCCCTTGATGTAGTATGCCGTTGCGTTGTTGGGGTCGAGCGCTAGGACCTCGTCGACCACCTTGATGCTCTTCTCGTACTCCATTACGACTTGGTAAAGCTCGGCCAGTTTGAGGCGGCACTCCACTTCTTTAGGGAAAAGTTGGGCGCAACGCTGCCAGGCATCGCGCGAGATTCGCGTTTCGTTACTCACGTAGTGCGCATCCCCTAACACGCGCAACGCGTCGTGGTTGGTGCTGTCCACGGTGAACGCCGCCATGGCGTCCATCTTGGCGTACGGGAAGTTCTTGGTCTCAAGATAGAGGTCAGCGCGCGCTACTAGGGCCGAGACATTTTCAGGCTCTTCCTTAAGCACGGCATTGAGCGAGTCCAGCCGAGCGTCCTCAACTGCACCCTCCTGCTCGGGAGCCTGACTGCATGCGACCGCGGCGACCGCAAGGAGACTAAACGTTAGGAAGCTTCGCAACGATTTGGTTTTCAATTTCTTCACACAATTCAGGATTGTCCTTCAAAATAGCTTTCACGCCGTCGCGGCCCTGGCCCAACTTGGTGTCGCCGTAGCTAAACCAGCTGCCGCTCTTCGAAATAACTTCGGTTGAAACACCTAGGTCGATGATCTCGCCCACTTTGCTGATGCCTTCTCCGTACAAAATGTCGAATTCGGCAGTGCGGAACGGAGGAGCCACTTTGTTCTTAACCACTTTGACTTTGACCCGGTTGCCCACGGCCACGTCGCCATCTTTGATTTGCGTCGAACGACGAATGTCCAGGCGGACCGAAGCATAAAACTTCAGCGCGTTACCGCCGGTCGTCGTTTCGGGGTTGCCGAACATTACGCCAATTTTCTCGCGAAGCTGGTTAATGAAGACGACGGTACAGTTCGTCTTAGAAATCGTCGCGGTAAGCTTTCGCAGCGCCTGCGACATCAATCGCGCGTGGAGTCCGACCTTGGATTCGCCCATTTCGCCTTCGATTTCAGCCTTCGGCGTCAACGCAGCCACCGAGTCAACAATGATCAAATCGATTGCTCCTGAGCGAATCAAGTTGTCGGCAATCTCAAGTGCCTGCTCGCCGTTGTCGGGCTGCGAAATAATGAGGTCTTCGGTCTTGACACCCAGCTTCTCCGCATAAAAACGGTCGAACGCGTGCTCGGCGTCAATGAACGCGGCTATTCCGCCCTTGCGCTGCACTTCAGCGATGGCATGCAGCGTCAACGTCGTTTTGCCCGAGGATTCCGGTCCGTAGATTTCAATCACCCGACCGCGGGGGTAGCCGCCAATACCCAGTGCGATGTCGAGACCGAGCGAACCCGACGGGATTACTTCGACCTCTTCGACCGCCTTGTCGCCCATGAGCATCACGGCCCCTTTGCCGTAGGTTTTATCTAATTTCTCCATCGTGAGGCGCAGTGCCTTCAGTTTGGCTTCGCGTTCTTGACTCATAGTGCTTAATTATTAATGGTTTAGGCCAAAAGTAGGGGCGCCGTCACGAGCAGTCGTCGGCTAAACGAAAGTACGCGCTTGCCACGGCTGCCGCAACGGCGGTTGATAAGAAATCCGCCCTTTTTAGGCCCCTGCGAGAATTTGTTTTGTGGCTTCTTTGGTGTCCACTTTGGTAATGACGCGCTCGATGCGACCGTCTCCGCCAATGACCAACGTTTCGCGGTGAACCCCGTCGTATTCGCGGCCCATAAACTTCTTTTTGCCCCACACCCCGTAGGCTTGGCAAATGACTTTATCGGGATCTGCGAGCAGCGAAAAATTGAGCGAAAACTTGGTTGCGAACTTTTCGTGGGATTTCACGCTGTCGGGCGACACCCCAAGCACCGCATAACCCGCTGCGATGAGCTCAGACTGGCCGTCGCGAAACGAGCACGCCTCGGCAGTGCACCCAGGAGTGTCGTCTTTGGGGTAAAAGTAGAGGACCACCTTTTTGCCGGCGAACTGGCTCAGGGAAACGGTGGTTCCGTGCTGGTCTTGAGCTTCAAAGTTCGGGGCAAGGTCGCCAGGGTTCAAGTGGGTCATGGTGCGATTAAAATTTGTTTTCTAAGGTAACGCTAGCAATCAGACCTTTGTTTGGTGACCAAGAAGCAAAAAGCCGCCTACATCGTGGACGCCCTCGAAGCGCTGTATCCCGAGACTCCCATACCGCTCGACCACTACAGTCCGTTTACCTTGCTTTGTGCCGTGGTGCTTTCAGCCCAGTGTACCGACGCCCGCGTAAACACCATTACCCCGGCGCTGTTTGCGAAAGCCGATACGCCTGAGGCCATGGCTGCCTTAAGCGTCGAAGAAATTGCCGAGATCATTCGGCCCTGCGGACTGGTTCCCATGAAGTCCAAGGGGCTCAAAGGCCTGTCGGAGATGATCGTCAACCTTCACGGAGGCCAGGTTCCGCAATCGTTTGAGTCCCTCGAAGCCATGCCCGGCGTCGGGCACAAAACGGCGTCTGTGGTCATGAGTCAAGCCTTTGGCGTTCCCGCCTTCCCCGTGGACACGCACATTCACCGGCTGATGTCCCGATGGGGGCTGACCAGCGGTAAAAGCGTGGAGCAAACCGAAAAAGACGCCAAAAACCTGTTTCCCAAGGCACTCTGGAACAAATTGCACCTGCAAATCATTTTCTACGGGCGCGAATACAGCCCGGCCCGCGGATGGTCGTTGGAGCGGGACTTTATCACCCGCAGCGTTCTGAATGGGCGAGTGCCAAAAGCTTAACGGCAACGCTTGCGCGCTCCAAACCCACAAAAGGCCCGCGAATTTCTGATGCAGTATGCAAAAAAAAGCGGCCCGAGTTTCCTCGGGCCGCTTGGGCTTTAAGCGCCTTTGGGCTTAGAGAACAGAAACCTTGAAGGTCTTCACGTCTCCGCCTTTGGCGATGCGCACCATGTAGAGACCGCTTTCGAGGTCGCCCACGAAGACGGGCACATTGGCGTCAGCCTGAACCTTGGTTGACTTAACCACCTTGCCGGTAAGGTCAAGAACCTCAACCGCGTGCTCTCCGAAGAGGAGGCCGAAGTTCACGTACACGTAGTCCGAAGCTGGGTTCGGAGCAACCACCACTTCGTTCAGCGGGTTTTCACCTACGCTCGTAGCCATACAGTTGGCCGCGTTCGTAGCGGGGCAGTTGATCGAGCGAATCCAAAGGTTGTTAAAGGTCAGTGAATTGCTGTAACCGCTGTACCAGCTACCCAAGGCGGCCAGGTACATGTACTTGGTGCCTGAACGAGCACCGAAGGTTTGGTCGTTGCGGATCAACAGGGTGTTTGCACCTTGGTTGTTGTACATCGTCAAATTGAAGTAGTAGCCGATGTTGCTGCTGTTCAAGATTACGCCACGTCCCGTGTTGGTGTCGGCGAAGTTGAAGTGAACGTAGCCGTTCGTCACGTCGTCTGAAGTCAGCACGCGCTGTCCGTAGGCAACCAGCTTGTTGGCATCCCAACCGCCGTTGCTGCCCAAGAAGCCTGACGAGTCGTACACGCTCAGTTCGAGAATCGCGCCTGCCTGGCTAGATGCGCTGATGTAGACGCGGGCTCCAAAGAGCATTTCGTCGTTCACCAGCTCTTGCATGTTGGTCATTTGCGAACCGTCGCCCCACTGCGTGGTGTTGGTTGACGCACCAATGCTGTTGTTCCAGTCGCCAAAGTCGAGCGACATCAACGAATCCGAAACCACCAACTGCAGCGTGTCCGAAGAGATGTTTACGGAGTCCGAAACCAGGTTGTACGAGAAGCCGTATACTCCAGCAGCAGACGGAGTCCACGCGGCCGTGTAGGTGTTCAGCTGGTTCCACGTGGCGGTGTCACCTGCAGGAAGCGACGCAATCACCGGCGAGTTGATCGTTTGAATCACACCCGTGTTGTTGAAGACTTTCATTTGAAGCTTCACGTTGGTCTGGGCGTTTTGGCCGCTGTTGAAGCAGTTGGCGTCAAACGCAACCGGACGCACTTGCTTGAGGGTCATGTGGCCCATGCGTGCGGACTCTTGGTTAGCTCCGTACACGATGTCGCGGGGGGGAGCGCCGTCTGAACCCACCGTGAAGGTGAGGCGGTTCTTCGGAGTCGAAATGATTTGAATGTCGTCGAGCTGCCAGAAGTAGTAGTCGCCGTCAAAACGGAAGCGAATCTTCACGTTGGCTTGGTTGCCCACGTACTGACCGATGCTCACTGCAACCGCAGAGTTACGCGGGGTAGCGCTGTTCACGGCGATGGCCGAGTTCAAAGCTACGTTTCCCGTCCACGTCTGACCGCCGTCGGTCGAGAAATCGAGGTAGGTAGCGGGAACCGTCTGCACACCACCCGGACCCGCAAAGCGGCGGTAGTACTGCGTGAACACGAGGTCAACTGTGGGGTGGCCCAAAAGGTTGATTACCCCCGTCTCGAGGTTGGCTACGTGCGGAGCACACGCCAAGGCGCCCGTTCCGCAGAAGTTACCGGCAACGCCGTTGTTGTCCAAAAAGTCCGAGTCAAAAACGACAAAACCGTTGGCAGCCGTCGTGCTCTGAATGGGCAGTTGGCCCGTGCTAGCAGGACCGGCGTAGGCTCCGCGAGAACCCGTAGCGTTCGACGGAGTCGTCGTCGTTCCTCGGTACTCCCACTTGGCGTCGGGATCGGCGGTGCCGTTGGCAGTGCCGTAGTTCATCCAGGTTGAGGGAATGCCGTTGGCAAACGTCTCGGTCCAGATAACAGTTTCGCCTTGGTAGTACTTAGCTAACTCGTCGGCGCTGAGCAGGCGGGCCGGAGCCTCGTCGACCGTGCGCTCGTTAGCCAAAGTCCGCAGGCTTTGTTGAGCAAAGACACCCCCTGAAAGCAGGAGCGCGCCTAAGAAAAGTGTAGATTTTTTCATATTAATTCACGTGTTGGCGTTGAAGAATCTCAAATTTACGACAGAAACCGTTTCAAAAATCAAGACTGGTAGGACTCAATTGGGGCACAGGTACACACCAAATTACGGTCCCCGTAGGCGTCGTCCACGCGGCGAACTGCGGGCCAAACCTTGTTTTCGAGGGAATCCGCCATCGGGTATCCTGCTTGCTTGCGGCTGTAGGGCAAGGTCCACTCTTCAGCTACGAGCATCGCTTGGGTGTGCGGTGCATTTTTGAGCGGATTGTTGTGTGCGTCTGCCGTGCCGGCTGCAATGGCCATGGCCTCGGCGTGAATCGCGAGCATCGCATCGCAAAAGCGGTCGAGTTCCACGCGCGATTCCGACTCAGTAGGCTCGACCATCATGGTTCCGCCCACAGGAAACGAAACCGTAGGTGCGTGGTACCCAAAGTCCATGAGGCGCTTGGCGATGTCGGTCACCTCGATGCCGGTGTCGCGCTTGAGCGGACGGCAGTCGAGGATCATTTCGTGCGCTGCACGGCCGTTTTCGCCCGTGTACAAAATCGGGTACGCCGTTTCGAGGCGGAACTTCATGTAGTTCGCGTTCAAAATGGCCATCTTCGTGCTGTTGGTAAGGCCTTCGCCGCCGAGCATTTTAATGTATCCGTAGGAAATCAGCGTTACCAGCGCACTGCCGTAGGGAGCCGCAGACACGGGGCCGATGGCTTGGGAACCACCGCAGGCAACCACGGGATGCCCCATCAGGAACGGAGCGAGGTGGCTGGCCACGCAGATGGGGCCCACGCCGGGACCTCCGCCGCCGTGCGGAATCGCAAACGTTTTGTGCAGGTTCAGGTGGCAGACGTCGGCGCCAATCATTCCGGGCGAGGTCAGGCCCACCTGGGCGTTCATGTTGGCGCCGTCCATGTACACTTGGCCACCAAACTGGTGAACGATCGCCGTGGCCTCCTTAATGCCCGACTCAAACACGCCGTGGGTCGACGGATAGGTCACCATCAACGCGGCCAGCGTTTCCTTGTGAAGTTCGGCTTTGGCGCGCAGGTCGGCGAGGTCCACGTTTCCGTGCTCGTCGCAGCCAACTACGACCACGTCCATGCCGGCCATTACGGCGGAGGCGGGATTGGTCCCGTGGGCCGACGACGGAATCAAGGCGGTCACGCGGTGGTGGTCGCCGCGGCTGCGGTGGTAGGCGCGAATCACCAGCAGGCCGGCGTATTCACCCTGGGCACCCGAGTTGGGTTGGAGCGACGTGGCGGCAAAGCCCGTCACCTCGGCGAGGTCGCGTTCGAGGCTGCGAAGTACCTCGTGGTAGCCTGCGGCCTGCTCAACCGGCACAAAGGGGTGCATATTGGCAAACGCGGGCCAGCTCAGCGGCAGCATTTCAGCGGCCGCGTTGAGCTTCATCGTGCAGCTTCCGAGCGAAATCATGCTGTGGTTCAGCGAAATGTCGCGGCGCTCCAGCTTCTTGATGTAGCGCATCATTTCGGTTTCGCTGCGGTAGCTGTGGAACACGGGGTGCGTCAAAATGGCGTCCGTGCGCAACTGCTTCACCCGCTTCACGCCTTTGGCAAACACAGGGGCTTTGGCGCCCAGGCCCTCCGCAAGTGCTGCAACAAGGGCGTTCGCGTCGTCGCCGTTCATCAGCTCGTGCGTGCTGATTTGCACGTACTTATCGGTGTAGCCGAGGTTGATTCCGTGCGCCTCAGTGGGTG
>JAURMB010000002.1 GCA_030831045.1 Schleiferiaceae bacterium | reverse complement strand
TTTTGCTTGAACTGCGGCCTTCCTGTTTTTGGCCGAGCGGACAAGAAATATTGCGATGACCACTGCCGTAACGACTTTCACAACAGCCAGGCGGTAACGAATTCTCGATTGACGCGGTCCGCGCACCGCAACCTTCGACGCAACTACGAAATCCTCTCGGGCGTCGTGGAGGCCGGCATCAGCGAAATCGGTAAAGACGAGCTGCTCGTCTACGGATTCGCCTCCAAATCGATCACCGAATTGGAATTGCGGGAAGACGGCACGATGATTTACGGTATTTACGACATCCACTACTTTGAAAAAGGCAACCGGATGATCGAAGTGTACCGCAAGTCCGACCTGCCGCAATATTGGTAGGTCGGCCTACCTTTGGCGCTATGTCAGAGCGCATGGTCGTAGTAGGGGGCGGAGCTGCCGGTTTTTTCGCCGCCATTGCGGCGGCAGAAGCCAACCCCGATGCGCAGGTTTTGCTGTTCGAAAAGTCCGCCCAGTTTCTGGGTAAGGTTCGCATTTCGGGCGGCGGAAGGTGCAACGTTACCCATGCCTGCTTTGATCCGCGCGATTTAATCGAGTTTTACCCAAGGGGCGGGCAGGAATTGCTCGGCCCCTTTACTCGTTTTGCATGCGGCGACACGATGGAGTGGTTTGAAGACCGTGGCGTTTCCCTAAAAGTCGAGGAGGACGGTCGGGTTTTTCCGGTCAGCGACGACTCAGAAACCATCATCGACTGCTTGGTTTCTATGGCGGACGCCGCTGGAGTTCAGCGCACACTTCAGTCGGGGCTCAAGTCGATCGAACAAGGTCCGGGAACTTCGTGGCGGTTGACGCTCGAAAGCGGAAGCACCCTTGAGGCCGATCGGGTACTTTTTGCTCCAGGTGCTAGCAAAAAAGTGTGGGACCTTTTGGCGGACCTTGGGCACCGCATTGTGCCGCCCGTGCCGTCGCTGTTCACGTTCAACATCCGTGACCCGCGCACCGCTGAGTTGGCGGGCGTTTCAGTGCCCCACGTGCGCGTAACCTTGCCGGTGGGCGGCTTGGAGACGGAGGGTCCGCTACTTATTACTCACTGGGGCTTAAGCGGACCTTCTGTGCTGAAAATGAGTGCCTTTGGCGCTCGATGGATGGCGGACCAGGACCATCGTTTCACGATATACGTAAATTGGATTCCGCAGTTCGAAACCGATGATTTGCTCGATGCGCTGAACGCCTTGCGCAAGGACGCCGGCCACCAACGCAAGCGCGTGCTTTCCAACGCATTGTTTGGCATTCCTTTGCGCTTGTGGCGCAATTTGGGCGTGTTTGCGCGGATTCCCGAAACCGCGAACTGGTCCGACCTCAGTAAGCCCCAGTTGCGCAAGTGGGCCGAAGTGCTTACCGAATCTGCCTTTTCGGTAGTCGGCAAGTCGACGCACAAAGATGAGTTTGTTACCGCAGGCGGAGTTGCGCTGAACGAAGTTTCGTTTTCAAGTATGGAAAGTCGCCTTCTGCCGGGAGTCTTTTTCGCGGGAGAGGTACTCGACGTCGACGCCTTGACGGGCGGATTTAATTTTCAGGCCGCGTGGACCACGGGGTGGATTGCGGGCCATGCCATGGCAGGCGCTCCAATCTAAAAAAATTTGCACATGTCTGCCATGCTAACTATATTAGCATACTAATTTTAGCAACATGGCACTCGCGGAACAGATCAAAAACTACCGAAAAGCAAAGGCTTGGACTCAAGCTCAACTCGCTGAACGCCTTGGACTCAGCCGGGCTCAAGTGGGCTCGTACGAGGAAGGGCGGGCAGAGCCCAAACTCGACTCGCTAAAAGCGATGGCGCAACTCTTCGGGTGCAGCATTGATGCGCTCGTTTCAGGTGATGCGCGGAGCGCGCACGAGCTTTCGGGGCAGCGGCTGCGCGTACTGACGGTGGCTATCGATCCCGAGTCGGGGCGCGAGCGCGTCACGGTGGTTCCCGTTAAAGCCGCTGCAGGCTATTTGGGCGGCTACGGAGATCTTGATTTCATCGAAGCACTTCCGCAGTTTGCCCTTCCGCTTCCCGAGTTTGCCCAAGAAGAAACCCGCAGGGTCTTTCAAATTCAAGGAGATAGTATGCTTCCCGTAGTTTCAGGATCCTACGTGATCTCAAGCTATGTTCAGGATTGGCGAAGCATCAAAACCAACGGACTCTACGTGTTCCTCACGCAGGAGCAGGGCGTGGTGTTCAAGCGCGCCATCAACCGAATCGCCGAATCGGGCTACGTAGACCTGGTTTCAGACAACCCCATCTACGCTCCCTACTCAGTGCACGTAGATGACCTAATTGAGGTGTGGAGCGTTCAGGGATTCATTCAATTAGACATGAATGCCAAGCCCAGCATGGATCAGGTTATTCTAGCTCGCCTGGAGCATTTGCAAGGCGAAGTGCACGCGCTTCGCCGTTCGCTTAACCAGCATGTTGCCTAATGCGTGATGGATCGGGTGGTGCTCCACATGGACCTCGACAGCTTCTTTGTGTCGGTGGAACGCCTAATGGACCGGCGCCTCCATGGAATTCCCGTGTTGGTTGGCGGCTTAAGTGACCGGGGCGTAGTGGCTGCATGCAGCTATGAAGCCCGGCAAACGGGCGTTCGGTCTGGAATGCCCATGCGGATGGCTCGCGATCTTTGTCCAGAAGCTGTAGTTGTGCGGGGCAATTCGATGGAATACACCAAGCACTCAAAGGTGGTCACGGACATAGTTCGCCAAGCGGTGCCTGTGCTCGAAAAAGCATCCATCGATGAGTTTTATGCAGACCTGAGCGGTATGGATCGTTTTTTTGGAACGTACCAATTTTCCCAGGAGCTGCGCGATCAAGTGATCCGGGAGTCAGGGCTGCCTATTTCGTTTGGGCTCTCTACCAGCAAGACCGTAGCCAAGGTGGCCACGGGGGAGGCAAAGCCCAACAACCACCGGCACGTGCCTCGGGGTGTCGAGCGCCCGTTCATGGCGCCGCTTTCGGTTCGAAAAATACCCATGGTGGGCGAAAAGACGTACCAGACCCTTCGGGTTCTTGGCGTTCAGCGCATCGCTACCCTGCAAGAGATGCCGGCAGAAATGCTCTACCAAGTACTCGGAAAGCCGGGGCTTGAGCTTTGGAACAAGGCCCAGGGAGTGGATGATCGCCCGGTTAAGCCCTACAGCGAGCGAAAGTCCATTTCAACTGAACGGACGTTTGAGCAGGACACTTTAGATGAACTCAAGCTTCGTGGAATGCTCCTGGCGATGGCCGAAAACCTAGCTTTTCAGTTGCGTCGAGGCCATCGCCTGACGAGTAACGTCGCCGTCCGCATTCGCTACGCCGACTTTCAGACGGTTTCAAGGCAGCGGCAGATTCCCTACACCGCCTCAGACGAAGTGCTGCTTGAGGCCACAGAAAGCTTGTTTCGCCAGCTCCACGACCGGAGGCAGCGGGTGCGGCTCATTGGTGTGCGCTACAGTGGACTCGTTGGGGGAGGGGAGCAGTTCGGACTTTTTGAGGTCGATGATCGCGGGCACCGACTTAGCGAAGCCATGGACCTCATTCGATCCCGCTACGGAGATCGGTCGGTTGTCCGCGCCTTTGGAATGGCGGCCCAAACCATCGGAAGGTCGAACCCATTTAATGGAGATCCGCCGCCGCTTTTAGCCAACCGAAAGCACTGAAATGGGTCGATAGTATTTTTCTATTACCTTTTTTAAAGTGCTTTATTCCAGTATTTTAGTTTGTTATTTTTAAAGTATTAAATTAATTAAGTATGTGCGGACGCTACGTTCAAGTTTCCAAGCTCGAAGTGCTCGAAAAGCGCTTCGAGGCAGAAGCAACGCAGCCCGAATTGTGGCAGCCCAATGCCAATGTGGCCCCCGGAACCCGTGCGCCCGTCGTTACTTCAGATGCCCCGAAGTCCATTCAGTGGTACCAATTTGGCTTTCGCCCGAGCTGGGGAACGGCCCAAATGATGTTTCTCAACGCGCGCGCTGAGGGCGACCACAACCCAGAAAACGACCCCGGATACCGAGGCGCCAAGGGGATCATCCAAAAACCTAGCTTCAGAAAGGCCATTCGAAGCCAGCGTTGCCTCGTTCTAGCTGACGCATTTATTGAGGGGCCCTTTGACCGAAAGCTCAGCGAACCGTACCTCGTCTACCTCAAAGACAAGGAGCGGCCGTTTGCTATGGCGGGAATTTGGGATTCGTGGACCGACCCCAACACGCAGCGCGCGATGTATTCGTTTGCAATCATCACCACCACGGCCAATGAAGTCCTGCAGCACATTCGGCATCCGCGCTCGCCCGTCATTTTGCCTCGATCAGCTGAGGCTGCATGGCTGTCGCCCGACACGCCTCTTGCCGACATCACCGATTTACTCGCTCCGTGGCCGTCCGAAGGCATGAACGCATACCCGATTAGCCCAGCCATTAAACGGCCAACGGCACAAGGATTGGAACTGCTTCAGCCCATTGGTCCGCGCGTGACCCCCGAAGAGGAGCTCCGCCTTACTAGCCATATTGAGCTGCAGGGCGCTAAACCCCGTTAAATGCTCGAGCGTGCGCATCACCCACACCGCCATGAGCATGCACTTCGGGCTGTATGCTCCCGAAGACGTACTGCGCTTTGCCGCGCAGTGGGGCTGCGGAACTCGACTCATCGCCGCCGAGGTTAACGGCTCGGGCGGATGGCTTCCGCTGCTTCGCCAGGCGCAGATTCCGCTGCAACCCGCCATCGATTGGAGGTCTGGCGGACTCCGGACTGCGGTTTTTTTGCCCCGTTCCATGGACGCCTACCGCTTTTTGATGCAGTGGGTGAGCGAAATGCGCATAACTAATCGGGTAGGGGACTGCGCTGATTGGTTGCGCGGACCGCTGCATCCTGAGGTCGACGTGGTTTTTCCAATCCAGCGGGCGCCACAGCGCCCACTAGGACCGCATGAATGGCTGGGTGTGCACGATCACGAGCAACTTCGGGCGCAGCGGCACCCGCAACCCGAGCGGGCGCTGGCGTGGAAAACCTGCGTGTTTGCCCGCCCTGAAGACCCCGAACTGCACCGGGTTCTGCGGGCCATCCACCGAAACGGGACGCTGGCCAACCTTCCCGCGCACGAGGTTCTCGAGGAGCGCGACCCGTGGTGGGAGCCGCAGGAGCGCACGCAGCAGCGCTTCGAGCCCTGGATCTGGCGGCAAACGGAGCGCTTCCTCGCCGAGCTTCCCGACTGGACCCTTGCGCAGTGGCGCGGAACCGGGAACCAAAACCAAGCCACCTACACCGGACGGCGCGGAAAGGATCGGGCACTTCTCCGCATGCTGTGCGAAGATGCCCTGCCCGAACGCTATCCTGGGCGCGCCAGCGACCCCGTCCTTAAAGCGCGGCTCGAAAAAGAACTCAAGCTCATCGAACAGAAGGACTTTGTCGCCTACTTTCTGCTCAACTGGGACGTGGTTCGCTACGCCCAAAAACAGCATTTTTTCTACGTAGGGCGGGGGAGCGGCGCGAATTCAATGGTAGCCTACCTCCTTAAGATTACGAATGTTGATCCCATCGAATTAGATCTTTACTTCGAACGATTCATCAACCTCTACCGCAGCGCTCCACCCGACTTTGACCTCGACTTTTCGTGGCGCGATCGCCCGCGGCTGACGCAGTACCTCTTCACCCGTTTTCCCCACACCGCACTGCTGGGCGCCGTGAGCACATTCCAGCACCGCGCGGTGGTTCGCGAACTTGGCAAAGTTTGGGGGCTGCCCAAGTCAGACATTGATGAGTTGGCCGACGGAAAACTCCGCGACCGCGACGAAACTGCCCGCTCCATTTTGCGCTACGGCCGATACCTGCACGGGCTCCCCAACCGCATGACGCTGCATTCCAGCGGAATACTTGTCGCAAACGCCCCGCTTACCACATGGTCCACCACCTTCATGCCGCCCAAGGGCTTTGCCACGGTCGACATGGACATGCACACCGCCGAAGACGTCGGGCTGCACAAATTCGATATTTTGGGCCAGCGCGGACTGAGCAAAATTTCAGAAACCCTAGCCACGCTGCACCGAGCGGGAATTCCTACCGCCGATATTCACGACAGCCAACGCTTCAAGCAAGATCCACACTGCCTCGAGTTGCTGCGCAACGGAGGCGCCATGGGCTGTTTTTATGTCGAATCGCCGGCCATGCGCATGCTCATGACCAAGCTCCAAACCTCCAACTACCTCGAGTTGGTGGCGGCCAGCTCGGTAATTCGTCCGGGCGTCTCGTCGTCGGGCATGATGAAGGCCTACATCGACCGGCACCGAAGCCCTGAGCTTCGCGCGCAGGCAAATCCCGACCTGCTGCGCATACTGCCCGAAACCTACGGCGTCATGGTCTACCAAGAAGACGTAATCCGCGTAGCGCACGAATACGCCGGGCTGAGCTTGGCCGAGGCCGACGTGCTTCGCCGCGGAATGTCCGGAAAGTTTCGATCGCGCGCCGAATTTCAGCAGGTACAGCAGCAGTTTTTTGCCAATTGCGCCGAGCGCGGACATTCCTCCGACGCCGCCCGCGAAGTGTGGCGCCAAATCGAAAGCTTCGCCGGCTACGCCTTCGCCAAGGGCCATTCCGCCTCATACGCGGTAGAAAGCTTCCAAAGCCTTTACTTGAAAGCCTACTTTCCTGTGCCCTTCATGGTTGCCAACGTCAACAACGGCGGGGGCTACTACCGGGCTGAGCACTACCTCAACGAGGCGCGCCGGCATGGCGCGCGCATCGAGCCGCCCTGCGTGAACGACGGGCGAACCTTTACCGTTTTACACCCCAACCTCCGGGTGGTGCTCGGAACCGATCGAATTCGCAGCTTCGACACCGAATTTGGCCGCCGAATTGACCTCGCTCGGCAGGAGGGAGGGTCCTTTGCCGACCTCGACAACTTCATCGACCGCCTGCACCAACCAGGAGCGCCCGTCGCCCTCGACTCCTTGCTGCTGCTGATTCGGGCCGAAGCGTTCCGCTTCACGGGCCGCCCCGCCCGCACGCTCCTCTGGGCGGCCCACCGTCGGCTGGGCCACCGCCCGCCGCCGGCGCCCGGCCCCAGCTTATTCGGCGATGGAGAAGCGCCCAAGTCGACTCTGAACGCAGTCCCTTTACTGAAAACCAGTGAACTAGAGCGCGCCTACGAGCAAATTGAGCTCTTTGGCTTTCCGCTCTGCGACCCATTTTCGCTGTTTAATCTTCCCGAAATCAATTCCACCCTAGATCCCGAGTCTTGGCCCAACCACCACGGAACCGTCGTCGAAATCCTCGGCTACCTGGTGAGCCTTAAAAACACCAAAACGCAGCGCGGCGACTGGATGCAAATCGGAACCTTTGAAGACCGCCGCGGCGTCGTATTTGACGTCGTGCTTTTTCCGCCCGCCGTGGCCCGTCACGCCATTCGCCGCCGCGGAATCTACCTGATGCGCGGACGAATTTCAGTCGAATACGGTTATCCCAGTCTTGATGTGCAGCACTTGGAACGCGCAGCGGCCAAATTAGATCCGCGGTTTGACGAAACGCCCGCGCACCTCATGCCAGTAGCAACCAAATCGGGTCGCGGCATGACGGTGGGACGAAATCCGATTAAATCGCTGCTCCGCGGTTCCTAAGCGCACCCTGGAAAAAAGTAAATCCGGTTTTGTCCGAATGAGCAGTGCTGAAAAATCGACGGGATTCACCGGGAACCATTCGGGTACATCCGAATTTCTAAATTTCGATTATTCGCATCCTATAATATATATTATGTTAATTAAACAATTTAAACACCCTCCCATGAACTGCCGCATAAAAAAAGCCCGCACATGGCGGGCTTCCCTTCAGGATTGGTTCGAACCTACTTCAGCTCGGCAATTTCCGCTGCGATGCGCTTCACATCTTCGTACTTACTCAGCTTGTAGTAAACTTCGCGCAGTGCTTCCAGCGTGCTCAAGTCCTTGGAATTCACGGCGTACGAACGCTCGAAGTACGACAGCGCCTTTTGGAGCTCCGCATTCTTCTTCTTGTCCAAGTCATCAAACTGCTTCTGCGTGGCGTTGCGCGGCAGGCCGTTGATTTGCTCCACGAACTTGTTGCTCTCGTCGATGTACACCAAACCAAGCATGTAAATCGCGTCAACGTACTTCTCGTCGGCGGCAATCGCCTTTTGGTAGTATTCGATGCCTTTGGCGACGTTCTTCAGCTTTTGGTGGTACAAAAATCCCGCATTGTACAAGTACAGCGGATTGTTGGGCTCTTTGGTCAAGGCCTCGTCGAGCTTGGCGATGGCCCCCGCAAAGTCTTCGCGGTCGAGGTACGCCTGAAGCTCGAGCTTCAGCAGGTCGTCGTTGGCCGGAAACTTCGCGCGGGCCACCTTAATCAGGGCATCAAAATCCGCTACGCGCTTTTCTTCAATGTACATGAACAGAAGGCGAACGTAGAAATCTACGAGAATGCTCTCAGAGCGCTGCGGGTCGCTGGCTTTCTCCATCTTGAGGTACATGTCCAAGGTGGCCTTGTCCGGGAACGGATAGCGCTTACCATCCTCAGCGAGTACGGCGGTCCACTGAATTCCCTTGTATTCCAGCTCGATGAGCTTCTTAAACATCGCTTCAGCCTTGGCCTTATCGCCAAGCTCCGAAGACAGGTACGCGACGTACGACATGTTCGTCGTGTCCAGCTGACCTACTTTGGCGCGGGTTGCTACCGCGCTTTCGTAGGCAGAAACTGCCGACTTCTTGTCGTTTTGATTAAAATTAAACTCCTCGGCGAGCTGCACGTACGCCTGGGCCAACAGCGGAAGTTTTTCTTGCGAAGCCGCACCCAGCTTTACCTTGCCCAGCTTGGTTTCGTAATCGAGCAAATCGGAATACGCCGCTACGGCCTCGTTCAAGGTTTCTAGGTTCTTGCTCGAAGGATCGTTGAACAGTGCGTAGTACACATCTCCGCGGTACAAATAGTACTTCGGCATAAGCTTCGCGTTGCGGGCTTCGGGGGCAATCGCATCGATCCCCTTCTTCGCGTCGTCAATGTACTTTTTAGCTTCGGCGAGGTCGCCTGCGTTCAAGGCAATTTTGGCACTTGAAATCGTGGGGCCGTCTTGGGCCTGCGCCAGGAGCGCAGCGCCAGCAAACGCGGCAAAGAGAACCTTTTTCATAACTACGTATTTACCGCAAAGATAAAGGCCCCGAACCTCGGGGCCTTTACCAGAATCAAAAAGTTAACGGGCCTTATTCAGCAGCACCGTCTCCCCCTTCGGCAGCAGAAACCGCACCTTCGGCACCCTCCACTCCTTCCTCAACTTCTGAGGCCGGAACTTTGGCCACCGAAGCAATCAACTCGCCCGACTTGAGGTTGATAAGGCGCACCCCTTGCGTGGCGCGACCCATGACCCGCAAATCTGCAGCGGCCATGCGAATCATGATTCCGCGTTTGGTCGTGATCATCAAATCGTCTTCGTCGGTAATGTCTTTGATGGCAATCACGTCGCCCGTCTTGTCGGTCACGTTCAACGTTTTCACGCCTTTACCGCCCCGGTTGGTGATGCGGTAGTCTTCGACCAGCGTGCGCTTGCCGTAACCGTTTTCACTCACCACCAAGATCGAATCCTGCTCGCTGGCAGCACACACCATTCCAACGACCTCGTCGTTGTCCGTGTCGAGCGCCATCGCGCGAACCCCAGATGCTCCGCGTCCCATTGGGCGAACTTTGGCTTCAGGGAAGCGAATTGCCTTGCCGCTGCGCACAGCCATGATGATCTCGTTGCTGCCGTTGGTCAAGCGGGCCTCGAGCAGCGTATCGCCGTCGCGAACCCCAATGGCATTGATTCCGTTGGCGCGCGGGCGGCTGTAGGCTTCGAGCGTCGTCTTCTTAATGATGCCCTTAACCGTACACAGCACGACGTAGTGGCTGTTCACGTATTCCTCGTCTTTCAGGTCCTTCGTATTGATGAACGCGCGGACTTTGTCGTCGCTCGGAAGGTTGATCAAGTTCACGATGGCCTTGCCCTTGCTGGTGCGGTTGCCTTCGGGAATCTCGTACACGCGCAGCCAGAAGCAGCGACCTTGTTCGGTAAAGAGTAGCATGTAATTGTGGTTCGTGGCCACAAAAACGTGCTCAATAAAGTCTTCATCACGAGTGTTGGCTCCACGCGAACCTACGCCTCCCCTACTCTGGGTTTTGTACTCGCTTAGGGCGGTACGCTTCACGTAGCCCATGTGCGAAATCGTGATCACGACCTCTTCGTCGGCGATCATATCCTCCATGCGCATGTCGCCACCTGAGAAGTCAATCAAGGTGCGGCGCTCGTCTCCGAACTTGTCACGAACCTCAATTAATTCGTCTTTAATGATTTGCATACGCAAATCAACTTCGTCGAGAATTCGCTGCAGGTAGGCGATTTGCTCCATAAGCTCGTTGAACTCGGCCTTCAGCTTGTCGCGCTCGAGCCCGGTGAGCTTCTGCAGACGAAGGTCGAGGATTGCTTTTGACTGGATTTCGCTCAGGCCAAAATTGCTCATCAAGCCCTCTTTGGCGATGTCCACTGTCTGGCTCGCGCGAATCAATTTGATTACGGCATCGAGGTTGTCAATGGCGATCAGCAAGCCTTCGAGTACGTGGGCACGCTTTTGGGCTTCAGCGAGCTCGAACTTCGAGCGGCGAACGACGACCTCGTGGCGGTGCTCTACGAAGTGCTTGATCATGTCCTTGAGGTTCAGCAGCATCGGGCGGCCGTTCACCAAGGCAATGTTGTTCACGCTAAAGCTCGATTGTAGCTGCGTGTACTTGTACAGCTTGTTAAGCACCACGTTGGGTACGGCCTCGCGCTTGCACACGTAGACGATGCGCATGCCGTTGCGGTCGGACTCGTCGCGAATGTCGGCGATGCCGTCGAGCTTTTTCTCGTCGACCAGATCGGCGGTCTTTTTGATCATGTCCGCTTTATTCACCTGGTACGGAATCTCCGTCACTATAATGCAGTCGCGGCCGTTTACTTCTTCGATGTGGGCTTTGGCGCGGAGCACAATCCGGCCACGTCCCGTCTCAAACGCCTCTCGCACCCCGTCGTACCCGTAAATGGTTCCGCCGGTCGGAAAATCGGGCGCCGTGATGTGCTTCATCAAATCAATGACTTCAACGTCGTTGTTTTCGATGTAGGCAATGGTGGCGTTGATCGATTCGGTGAGGTTGTGGGGCGGCATGTTCGTCGCCATGCCCACCGCAATACCCGAGGCTCCGTTGACGAGCAATGCCGGAATGCGCGTCGGAAGCACGGTAGGTTCCTCGCGCGAGTCGTCGTAGTTGAGCTTGAAGTCTACCGTGTCTTTATCGATGTCGCGAACGAGTTCTTCGGTAATCTTGCGCATGCGCACCTCGGTGTAGCGCATAGCGGCCGGAGCATCGCCGTCCATCGACCCGAAGTTTCCTTGGCCGTCAACCAGCATGTAGCGAAGGCTCCACTCCTGGGCCATGCGCACGATGGTGTCGTAAATGGCGGAATCGCCGTGGGGGTGGTACTTACCCATAACCTCACCTACGACAAGTGCCGATTTCTTGTAGGCCTTGTAGGAGTGGTTACCCATTTCGTTCATCCCAAACAGCACGCGGCGATGAACCGGTTTGAGACCGTCGCGCACGTCCGGAAGCGCACGCGACACGATTACCGACATAGAATAGTCGATGTAGGAGGTCTTCATTTCCTCCTCAATATTTATAGGTATAATGCGTTCGCCTTCGGCCATAATGTCAGTTAGCTAGTATATCCTTCAAAAATACGGGGCGGAACTCGGTCAAAGTGCAGTGGGGCCGGGGATTTTCTCGGGTTTTATGCACAATTTGATGTTTATAAATAAGCCGCCGCCGTTCGCGTCGGTACATGGCACAGCATTGGTTACTTTGGGGGTATGGATGAAAATTTCTCTCCCCGGGTCAAGGACGTCATTGGGTACAGCAAAGAAGAGGCCCTGCGACTGGGCCACGACAGCATCGGCACCGAACACCTGGTCCTCGGATTGATTCGCGAAGGAGCGGGTTCCGCGATTGAATTGCTTCAAGCGTTGGGCGTGGATTTGCTCGAAGTCCGCCATAAAATTGAAGGCCTTCACCAAGCCGTTGAAAACCCGGCGCTGAGCCGCAAAAACATTCCGTTAACGCGGCAGGCCGAAAAAGCCCTGAAAACGACGTTTCTCGAAGCCAAGCTCTACGGAAGCCCTGTGATTCGCACCGCCCACCTCCTGCTCTGCATTTTGCGCAACGAGAACGATCCGGTGGCAGCGGTTTTGCGCAGCCTCGGCATTGATTACGAAACCCTTAAGAGCGAGTACCAAACTCGGTTTATGGAAGAGCGCAAGTCGGACCGGGGCACGAATCCCTCAGCGGCCCTCAGCGGAGACGATGACGACGACGAACCGGTACGCGGAAGCACCCCAAAAGCCAGCAAGGCCGGCGACTCCAAGAGCAAAACGCCCGTGCTTGACAATTTTGGACGCGACTTGACCAAGTTGGCCGAAGAAGACAAACTTGATCCGGTGGTGGGGCGCGAAAAAGAAATTGAGCGCGTCAGCCAGGTGCTCAGCCGCCGCAAGAAGAACAACCCCCTGCTCATTGGCGAACCCGGAGTGGGCAAGTCAGCGATCGCTGAAGGCTTGGCCCTAAAAATTGTACAGAAGCAAGTCAGCCGCGTACTGTTTGGCAAGCGCGTGGTCACCCTCGATTTGGCCAGCTTGGTTGCCGGAACCAAGTACCGAGGGCAGTTCGAGGAGCGCATGAAGGCCCTGATGAATGAACTCGAGAAGAACGACGACATCATTTTGTTCATCGACGAAATCCACACGATTGTAGGCGCTGGGGGCGCCACGGGCTCACTCGATGCGAGCAACATGTTTAAGCCGGCATTGGCGCGTGGCGAAATTCAGTGCATTGGCGCCACGACACTCGACGAGTACCGCCAGTACATTGAAAAAGACGGTGCGCTGGAACGACGTTTTCAGAAGGTCATGGTGGATCCGCCTAGCCCTGACGAAACGTTCCAGATTTTGCAGAACCTCAAGCCGAAGTACGAGGAGCACCACAACGTCTCCTACACCGACGAGGCCCTTGCGGCCTGCGTTTCGCTGACCGTTCGCTACGTGCCTGATCGCTTTTTGCCCGACAAGGCGATCGACGCTTTGGACGAGGCCGGCAGCCGTGTGCATTTAGGGTCCATTTCGGTTCCCCAAGGCGTTCGCGAACTCGAGGAACAGCTCGAAGCCGTCCGCCAGCAAAAGATGGAGGTGGTTAAAAAGCAGCGCTACGAAGAAGCGGCTAAGCTCCGCGACGACGAGAAGCAAATCGAAGCCAAGCTCGCGCACGTTCAGGCCGAGTGGGACGAAGAAGTTCGCAAAAACCGCACTCCGGTGACCGAAGACGACATTGCCGAGGTTGTAGCCATGATGACGGGAATACCGGTGCGCAAAGTGTCGAAAGACGAGCTGGCCAAGTTAGCCGCGATGGAGACCGACATCAAAGGCAAGATTATCGGGCAAGACGAAGCCGTGCGCAAGGTGGTTCGCGCCATTCAACGCAACCGAGCGGGCCTCAAAGACCCAAACAAGCCCGTAGGCTCATTCATCTTTTTGGGCCCGACGGGCGTCGGAAAAACGCAGCTCGCCAAAGAAATTGCTATTCAGCTTTTTGATTCGGCCGACGCCCTCATTCGCATCGACATGTCAGAATACATGGAGAAGTTTGCGATTACGCGGCTCGTTGGAGCGCCTCCGGGATACGTAGGGTACGAAGAAGGCGGTCAGCTTACCGAGAAAGTGCGCCGCAAACCCTACTCGGTAGTGCTGCTCGACGAAATTGAAAAAGCACACCCTGACGTATTCAATCTGCTCCTTCAGGCGCTTGATGACGGCCACATGACCGACAGCCTCGGCCGCAAAGTCGATTTCAAGAATGCCTTGATTATAATGACGTCGAACATCGGCTCCCGCCAGCTCAAAGATTTTGGGACCGGTGTGGGCTTTGGCACCCAAACGCGCCAGAGCAACGCCGAAGAGCTCGCCAAGGGGGTGATTGAAACGGCCCTCAAAAAGGCGTTTGCACCCGAATTTCTCAACCGAATTGACGACGTTATCGTGTTTCAACCGCTGGAGAAAGAAGACATTTCACGGATTGTTCACATCGAACTCGAGAGCCTACTTCGCCGCATGACCTCCTTGGAATACCACGTGAGCCTCGACGACACGGCTGTGGCGTTTTTGGCCGAGAAGGGCTACGACCCCAAGTTTGGAGCGCGACCCCTGCAGCGAGCGATTCAGCGCTACGTCGAGGATCCGTTGGCTGAAGAAATCGTCAAGGGTGCCTTTCATCCGGGCGACACGGTGGTGTTCACGGGAGCGCCGGCTGCCGAGCAACTCACCTTAAGCATTTCGCCCAAGGTGAATGTCGAGCCCAGCCAGCCAGCGGAGTCGAACGACTAAAGGCTGATGAGCCCGGGGATTCCCTGGGCTTGTTGGTAGCGTTCCACGACCGCATCGACGCTGATCATCAGCTCCTTAGCGGTGAACGAAACGTAATTTCCCTTAGAAGAAGGGCGCAGCGACAGCTCGGCTACTTCAGGGTCAAACAGCTGTTCCAGCTTCGCAATCGACGCGTTGTTGGCCGGACAAATGAATTTAAACATATACAGCGCGGGCCAGGTGTAGTTTTGCTCCAGCAGTTCGCGAAATTTGACTTCCTCCATGACCCAAAGTAACAGCACAACCCGCCGTATCGTTCTCACGGGCGCCCCCTCGACCGGAAAAACCTCGGTGGTGGCGCGGCTGCAGGACCTGGGTTACCCTGTGCTTCACGAGATTTCGCGCGACATTATTACTCAAGAGGGAACCAAGCTGGGAGGCGATGACCCCTGGCGCAACCTCTTGGCGTTTTCTGAAGTGATCTGGAAGCTGCGCAGCGACCAGCACCGCGAAGCGGCTAACTACGCGGGTGACGTGTTTTTTGACCGCAGCCTGCTGGACACCCTCAGCTACCTGCAGGCGGGCGACAAGCCCGTTCCTGACTGGATGGACCCCGCTCCCTTCCCCTACCACTATAAAGTATTTATTTTTCCGCCCTGGGAGGCCATTTACCGCACCGACGATGCCCGCTGGGAGCCCTTTGAAACCGCCGTTCAAGTGCACGAATCGCTGGTGTCTACCTACACTTCGTTGGGGTACGAGCTTATCGAGGTTCCGCGCAAGTCGGTCGAAGAACGCGTCGAGTTCATCTTAAATGTCGTCCAGCGCTCCTGATCGGCTATCGGCCGTACTCTCCTCGATTTGGGGCTATGCGGACTTTCGACCGCTTCAGCGACCCATTGCCGAATCGGTACTGTCGGGCTGCGATACCGTGGCCCTGCTGCCCACCGGGGGCGGAAAATCGCTGTGCTTTCAGGTGCCCGGACTGGTCTTCGGCGGAACCACTGTGGTAATTTCTCCGCTTATTTCACTCATGGCGGACCAGGTCCACCAGCTCGTTCAGCGCGGAATCGATGCGCGCTCCCTCGCCGGAGACCTTAAGCCTGCCGATTGGATGCGGCTGCAGCAGCATCCGCCTCAGTTTGCCTACGTCTCGCCGGAACGCGCCCAATCAAAAAACTTTTTGGCCGTTCTCGAACACTGGGACGTGCGCTTACTGGCCATCGACGAGGCCCACTGCGTCAGTCAGTGGGGGCACGACTTCAGGCCGCAGTACTTGCTGCTTCAATCGCTGCGCGCGGCATTGCCCAAAGTGCCCTGCCTCGCCCTGACGGCTTCAGCGACCCCTGAAGTGCTCCGCGACATCGTGGCCTCACTCGGACTCAAGGAGCCCCAGGTGTTTCAAGCTTCGTTTGCGCGCCCCAACCTGCACTGGACCGTGCGCGTCGTTCCCGACGTAGCTCAAGCATGTGTCGCGTCGCTGCGGCCCAATGACGGCCGGCAGATCGTGTACGTGCGCAGCCGAGCAGGCGCCACCCGGTGGGCTGAACTGCTGCGGCAGCGGAACATTCCTGCGGCCGCATACCATGCGGGCTTACCCCGTGAAGAGCGCTCGCGCCTTCAGACCGCTTGGTCCCTTGGCGAAGTCCGCACGATGGTGGCCACAACTGCCTTTGGCATGGGAATCGATCAACCCAATGTGCGCCAAGTTCTTCACGTAGAAGTGCCCGAAAGCCCCGAAGCCCTTTACCAAGAAATGGGGCGCGGCGGTCGCGATGGCCAGCCGGCCCAAGCACTCATTTTGCTCGATTCCAAGTCGTTGGGACAGTTCCGCCGCAAAATGGAGCGCAGCATGCCCGAGTTTTCAGAATGGGTGCAGCAGTACCACGCGATGGCGAGCAGGGCCCAGATTGCGGTGGGCGACGGACCAGGCGTGCGCCTCAAGCCGCATACGCCTTCCGAAGAGCTGCTGCTCCGCATCATGGCGCGCAAAGGACTCGCCGAAGCGCTCGAAGGCGTAGAAACCAGCGTACGGGTTCGGCTGGTGTACGGCGGGAGCGACCTCGTCGACGTGGCCGAGGCTAACCCTAAGTATGCTGCGTTACTTTATGCTTTGGCGCGCAAGGTTCCCGGGATTGTTCACCACGCAGAAACCGTCGACTTGGCCTCGCTCGCGCCCTTAGGCCCTTGGACGCTTGCCGAACTGCGTTCCCTCCTCTTTTCGGCAGCCGACCTAGGCCTTCTCGACGCCGAGCCCGGCGCCTCGGGCAGTACATACCGCTGGATGCATCCACGCTACCCCCAGCCTACAAGCCCCATAACTAAAGCCGAATGGGACCTTGACCGCAACCGAATTTTAGGGCGGGCACGCGCCATTTTAGCGATGCTCGACCCCCATTCAACCACCTGCCGCTTTGGGGAACTCCTCGCCTACTTTGGCGAATCCGGTAGCGATTGCGGACAGTGCGACGTGTGCACTCGCCGCAACCAACCTGAAGACGCCGCGCGCCAGCTCCTGGAAGCCCTTAGGTCGGCTCCCGACCAACGGTTGCAGATTGCCGCGGCCGCCCGGATGCTCCCGCTAACGCGCAGCGATTTTTTAGCGCTTCTTACACAGGGATGTTCGTTCGGTTGGTGGAACGTCGACGCCGACGGGTGGATGCAGCTTTAAGCGCGACCTTTGTGGCATGATTCGAACCGTTTTCTTTGGCACTCCCGATTTCGCGGTGACCTGCCTCGAAGCACTCGTGGCGGCACCCGATGTTGACGTTTGCGCCGTAGTCACGGCCCCGGATCGTCCCAGTGGCCGCGGTCAATCCATCCAGCCCGCTCCCGTAGCGCGTGCGGCCGAGGCTCAGGGCATCCCCGTTTTGCGCCCCGAACGGCTGCGCGACGAGGTTTTTTTGGCGGAATTGCGCGCCGTGAACGCCGACGTGTTCACTGTGGTGGCCTTTCGCATGCTGCCCGAGGTCGTTTGGTCTATGCCCCCTTTGGGTTCGTTGAACATCCACGGATCCCTGCTTCCCGACCTGCGGGGCGCGGCCCCGATTCAGTGGAGCCTTGCGCACGGCGACCCGCAAACCGGCCTGACGGCTTTTTCGCTCAATGCCCATATCGACGAAGGCCCGATTCTGGACCTCGTTACCTTAAACGTCGGACCAAACGAAACGCTTGGCAGCCTGTACCCCCGCATGGCCGTAGCAGGCGCAGAATTAGCGGTGCGCGTTTTGGCGGAATTAGGCCGAAACGGATTAAAGCTTCGCCCGCAACCCGATGCCACGGAGCACCGGCTGGCTCCCAAATTAGGGCCGGAATTCGCACAACTTGAACTCCAAAACAGCTCCTTGGCGGTGCACAACCGCATTCGGGCCTGCGATCCGATGCCTGGAGCAAGCCTTCCGAGTCCAGAGCACAACGGAGCGCGATTTAAACTCTTCGCGAGCGACTATTGGCCCACCGCACCGCAATCACCAGAAGGAGAATTATGCTATACTATTGACAATGAGCATATTAAAGTTGTAGATGCACACGGAACGTCCGTAATTCACGAGGTTCAATGGCCCGGAAAACGCCGCATGCCGACCGCTGAATTTTTGCGCGGATCGCGAATTAGGGGCCGATTTACCCTAAGTGGTCAAAAAATTGACTAAATCCTTGCACGTATTGCGTTTCCGACTATATTTGGGAAAACCAAACGTTTAATCACACTTTAAAAACATCAAGCATGAACAAGGCAGAACTCATCGATGCCATCGCTGCAGACGCAGGTATCTCTAAA
>JAURMB010000020.1 GCA_030831045.1 Schleiferiaceae bacterium | reverse complement strand
CCCCGGCTCGCCGACCAGCACCGGGTTGTTTTTGGTTCGCCGCGAAAGAATCTGAAGTAAGCGCCGGATTTCGTCGTCGCGCCCAATCACCGGGTCGAGTTTGCCTGCCTCTGCGCGCTCGTTGAGGTCCACGGCATACTTCTTTAGGGCTTGGTAGCTGCCTTCGGCCGACGCGGACTGGGCCTTTCGTCCCTGGCGAAGTTGGCTGACCACGTCCATAAACTCTTTTTCGCGGAATCCGGCGTCCCGCAGTGCTTGGCCCATGGCGTCCTGCGCCATGCCCAGGCCGAGGAGGAGGAATTCCAAGCTTACGTATTCGTCGCCAAACTTCTTGGCGGCCGCGGCGGCTTGGGAAAGGCTCGTTTGCACGGCCCGGCTGAAATAGGTTTCGCCCCCATCGACTCGCCCTTGGGACTGGAGCTGGGCCTCGGCCGTTCGCTGAATGATTTCGGGAGTGAGTCCGGCCCGCCGGAGCAGGTCTTCGGTAAATGAGCGGTCGGCCTCGAGGGCTCCGAGAAACACGTGCGCCGTATCGACGGCTTGATGCCCTAGGGTCAGGGCGCGCTGCTGCGCGGCCTGCAGGGCGGATTGCGTTTTTAAAGTAAAGTTGTCCATACGTCGTACCGGCGCTCAAGCCCTGTGCCCAAGCCCTTTAAACGACAAAAAGGCAGTATTTCAAGCGAAACACTGCCTTTTTGGCTCAAAAACCCCTAAGGGCGCTCGTGCTTAACGGACAAAGCGGCGGGTGTAGCTCTGGCCGTTCCACTCGATCACGGCGTTGTACAGTCCGCTGGGGAGTTGCGCCGTTTCCCACTCGAGGCGGATGAGTCCGCCCGTGTGCTCAAAGCTCTGGCTCAGCACCGGCTGTCCAAGGAGGGTGAAGACCGTCAGGCGCAGGGTTCCGCCCTCGTTGGATTGGAAGTCGACGCCCGCGGTTGCACCCTGAGAGGGGCTGGGACTAACCCCACCGAGGAAGGCATCGCCAAGGGTCGCTTCAGGCAGGCCGATGTTCAAGATGTCGGCAGGAGTGCCCAAGGGAGCGCGCTGCAGGCAGAAGTTGTCTACGGCCCAACCTTCGTTCGAAAGGGTGTAGTCGGCACCGAACCTAAAGCGGAATACTAAGGTTCCCGTGTTGTCCGCGGTGAAGTTGATGTTGGAATTAGCCCAGCCGTTCGTCGAACCCGACCATCCTGGACGGATGTTGTCGAGGCTCGTCACGTGCACGGTATTGTACCACTTGCCCGAAGGAAGGACGTTGCCCAGGGTGTACCAGTTGATGCCCCCGTTGTAGGACCAGTCGAGGCTTCCGCCGTCGTGGTACTGTTCCGAGAACATGTTGTGGTCGAATTTGAGGGTGTAGACCACGTTGCTGTCGAGCACGAAGAAGGGCGTGTGCAGCGAGCTGCGTCCCATAGCCGTGTAGTTGGACGACAGCTTGGTCATCCAGGCCTTGGTGCCGCTTGCCGCACTGCTGATTACCGTTTGAGCGGGCGTACCGAACTCCCAGTCGTGGGCGGCGGTTTTGATGCTCGAGTGCAGGGGAAGCCAGGCGGCTTTGCTCGGGTCTTCAAAGTCGTTGCAGTAGCCCGTGGCGTCAATGTAAATCTTGTCAGACACTGGGAAGCTCTGGCAAAGCTGGTCGTCGGCCACGAGGTTGTCTTGCTTGCCGTTGGGCGTCGAGGTCTCTACGCAAATGCTGTAGGTCCCGGCGCCGTTGTTCAGCCACGGCTGGCTGAACTCGTGCCAACGACGGCCTCCGCGCGGCAGAGCGGGGCTGAACGTCAAGGTGTCGTACGTCGTCCAAGCGCCGTTGTTCACTTTGTAGCGCACCAGGATTGAACTTACCGGTTTCGCCCCCGTGTTCTCAAGGTACACCTTAATGGTTGAATTTTGGTCCGGGACGATGAGGTACTCCTTGGTGTCGATCGTGATGGGGGCCATGGAGTTTTGGGGCGGAACGTAAATCTGAACGTCGTCTACGGCCCAACCGCGTGCGGAATTGCTCGCTCCAGCCCCCATGCGCAAGCGCAGGTTTAGGGGGTTGGCGTTTAAATTCCACATCGAAAGAGGAATAGATGACGTGATCCACTGGTTGCTGGTGTTCCCTGCCCAACCCGGTTGGTTGCCCAGGTTCACGATTCCGGCCGAACCGTAGCTTGAGCCGTACCAATTGGTGCCGATGTTGGCTGTGGCGTTGCCCAAGGTTCGCCACGTTCCGTTCAGCAGGTATTCAACGTTGCCGCCGTCTCCAGGGGCAAAGTCGAACTGGTGCTTAAAGCGCAGTTCCGCGCCCATAATGGTGTCGAAGTTAGTCAGCGGAGGGAAGCGCAAGTATTCGGTGCTCACCCCTTTGTAGTTCTGATTGAGTCCAGTCATCCACGCGCGGCTGCCCGAGGCGGCCGACCAACCTTGTCCAACGGTGCCCATTTCCCACATTTGCAGGGTACCTGTTCCGCCAACGGGGAAAAAGGCGTACTCATTACCCACGCAGTTTTCAAAGGTCACCGGGCCAAATGGAATGTTGACGCTGGTGTTTCCGTTGGTAATGCGGACTGCGGTATCGTTTCGGCTGAAGCCGTCGGCGGCAAGCGTCGTCCACGCTTTGATTTG
>JAURMB010000019.1 GCA_030831045.1 Schleiferiaceae bacterium | reverse complement strand
CGAACCTTCGCTCACCGAGCAGGTGCGCCGACTCAACAGCTTTGACGGTATTATTTTGGCAAAATCCCGCGAGTCGTTCACCGAACTAGACCGCTGGCTGCTCGACCAGTCCCTCATGAACAACGGCCGCGCCATTTGGATGGTCGAAGCGGTGCACGCCGAGATGGATTCGCTGAGCTACGCCTCTGAATTTTTGGCGTACCCGCAGCTCGACTTCATCGGGCTCGACGGGCTGCTGTTCACCTACGGAGCCCGCGTGAACACCTCGCTGGCCACCGACCTCGTCTGCGCCGGGGTGAACGACCAGCGCTCCGTGCGTCCGTGGATCTACTTTCCGCTGATGCTCCCGCAGTCCGAACACCCGATTGTGAAAAACCTCAATGCCGTGCGCTACGAGTTCGGAACCACCCTCGACACGATTCGCGTACCGGGCGTCACCAAAACGGTACTGCTGCAGACCTCGCCCTACGCGCGCCGCCGTCCGGCCCCGACCCAAGTGAGCTTGGCCGAGCTCTACAACGAGCCCGTGCGCGGCCTCTACACCGAGGGTCCGCTCGCTACCGCGGTGCTCCTGGAAGGCGAGCTCCCCTCCTACTACGCCAACCGAATGGTGCCTAAAACCGAGCTGCCCGCGCCACCCGCCGCGGCAAAAGACGCCAAGCTGCTCGTCGTGGGCGACGGAGACTTAGGCAAAAACCAGCGCAACATTGTGCGAAGCGACATTCCGCGGGGAGCGCCCCTGCCGCTCGGCTACGACCAGTATACGGGCCAGCAGTTCGGCAATTCTGACTTTCTTCTGAACGCGATGGACTACCTGCTCGAGGGCAGCGGACTCATTTCGGTGCGCGGCCGCGACGTCAGCTTGCGCTTGCTGGACCGCCCTAAAGTGGACGCCCGCGCCGTCTTCTTTCAAACCCTGAATACGGTCGCACCGATTGCGCTCGTCCTCGTACTGCACGGCCTTTACCGCCGTCTGCGCAAGCGTCGGTTCGGCCGTCCCCAATCTGAATTATGAAGCAATCCAAACTTCCCGCCCTGCGCTGGTCTGTGATTTTGGGCCTCGCATTGGTGGGCCTTGTGGTTTTTTTGGTCCTTCGCGAGTCGCAAAGCCACGACGACTTGAGTCCCGAAGCCTACGACTTTGCCGTCGCCGACACCGCGGCCATTGACCGCATTGTCCTGTGGAACCGCAGCCCCGACACCGCCGTGCTCACGCGCGAGTCGGGCGTGTGGCTCATTAACGGCGCCCATCCCGTGCGCCCCGACGCCATTGACGTGCTGCTCGAAACCCTTTACCGAATTCGCTTGCGCGGATTTGCGCCCGACGCCGCCACGGCCAACATCCTCTCGGCCATGTCGACCTACGGCACCCACGTCGACGTCTTTGCGGGCGACCAAAACCTTAAATCGTTTACCGTCGGAACCGAAACACCCGACATGCTTGGCACCTACTTTTTGCGCGATGGCTTCGGACGCCCAGTGGCCGTGCACATTCCGGGATTCAACGGATTCTTGAGCAGCCGGTTCTTTTTGCGCGAGGACCTTTGGCGCCACCGCATCCTCTGGTCGAGCAACGAACCCGTAACCTCCATCCAGCTGGGTTTTGCCGACTCGACTGCAGCGAGTTTTTCGCTTCGCGAGCAGGGCGGAAGCTGGACGCTCGAACAAAACGGCAAAAAATCGCCGGCCGACGGAATGGCCGTTCAAGCCCTGCTGAAGGCCGTGGCCTCAAGCCAGTACGAGGGCGTGGTAATCCCGAGCGACCTTGCCTACGCCAAGCAAGACAGCCTTAAAGCTTTGGAGCCGCGCATTCGCGTCGACGTACTTCGCGCCGACGGAAGCCGCAACCACCTCGAACTGTACCATGTTCCGCCCGACCCCGATGCGATGACTGAAGACGGCACTCCGTTGGAATTCGACCCCAACCGTTTTTATGGGTTTTTAGATGACGGACGCATGGTGCTCGTTCAGCGGTTCGGTCTTCAACACCTGTTGAAAAGTTCTCGCGCATTGCGTGCCTCGAGGTAATTACTTTGCAGCATGAAGTTCATCGTTTCCAGCGGACACTTGCTCCGCGCCCTGCAGACCGTTTCTGGCGTTATTCAATCCAACCATACGCTCCCAATTTTGGACCATTTTCTGGTGGTCCTCGAGCCCAATAAGCTCACCCTCACCGCTTCAGATCTGGAGACCACGATGACCACGACGCTCGACGTGTCGTCTGAAAGCAGCGCCACCGCGGCCATTCCCGCGCGCATGCTGCTGGACACGGTTAAGAGCTTTCCCGAGCAACCGCTGACGTTTACGTTCAATCCGAGCGCCCACAGCCTCGAAGTGAGCAGCGACTTTGGTAAGTACGCCATTTCGTACGTCGACGCGGCCGAATACCCCAAGGCGCCTGAGGTAGCGGCCACCGTGACGGTAGAGCTGCCCGCGCACGTGCTGGGTACGGCAATTGGCAAGACCCTGTTTGCCGCCGGCAACGACGACCTTCGCCCGGTAATGAGCGGCGTATTTTTTCAGCTGACTCCCGAAAGCCTGACGTTTGTGGCCACCGACGCCCACAAGCTCGTGCGCTACCGTCGCAGCGACTTCGCCGCGCCCCAAACCGCCGAATTCATCATGCCCAAAAAGCCATTGAATTTGCTGAAGGCCACCCTGGGGAGCAACGACGACCTCGTCGAAATTCGCTACACTGAGCAAAATGCGCAGTTTACCTACGACGGCGTCACGCTTATTTGCCGACTGATTGACGGCAAGTACCCCAACTTCGAGGGCGTAATCCCCAAGAACAACCCGAACCGCATGACGGTCGACCGCGGTGCCTTCACCGGAAGCGTGAAGCGCGTGAGCCTGTTCGCCAACAAGACCACGCACCAGATTCGCCTTAAAATGGCGGGCAACGAACTGTTCATCAGCGCTGAAGACCCCGATTTTGCCAACAAGGCCCACGAACGCCTCGCGTGCAGCTACGAAGGCGGCGATCTTGAAATCGGATTCAACAGCCGGTTTATCGTCGAGATGCTCGGCAACGTCGACAGCTCGTCGGTGGTTTGGGAGTTTTCGGCGCCCAACCGCGCCGGCCTCTTGTTCCCCGATCGACCGGGCGAAGACGGCGAAGACCTGCTCATGCTGGTCATGCCGGTGATGCTGAATTCCTAAAACGTTTGCCGTGAACCTTTTGGTCGTTGCCGACGTGCACGGGTGTTCCAAAACCCTGAAGACGTTGGTGCGCGAGCGGTGGAATCCCCACGACGAGTTCCTCATTTTTGTGGGCGACCTCGTCAACAAGGGGCCCAAATCAGCTAAGGTGATTGAGTACGTGCGCGGACTCCAAACCGAGTACCCCTACAGCGTGTTTGTCGTGCGCGGAAACCACGAACAGCTACTGGTCGATGCCTTCGACGAGGCCGCACCCAAGCTCGGGTTTTACGACAAGTTCAAGAAGGACCTGCTCAAGCGCGGAATTCCGCTCAAAAAAACCATTGAATGGATGCGGCGCCTGCCGCTGAAGTGGGAAAACCGGTACGTGCTGGTCACCCACGCCGGGGTGGCCCTACACGCCCGCGACCCGTTTGTCGCCGGCAACCTCCGGTCCGTGCTCCACAACCGATCTGCCCTCAAAAACGTCGGAAAGCTGCAGCTCTTTGGCCACGTGATTCAAGAATCGGGAATTCCGCGCTTTTACCCTTCGGCCAACGCTTGGGGGCTCGACACGGGATGCTGGCGCGGCGGCGGACTGCACGCGGTGCGCCTCACTCGGACCGGAGAAATTTTAGAATTCCTTCGCGAACCGACCCACAGTTCCGACCTTTGACCTGAATTAACGCCGTCCGCGGCTGCACAACCCAATTTTAGCCATGCCCAACGCCTTGTTTTCTGTTCCCCAAGCGGTAAATGAACCCGTTTATAGCTACGCCCCAGGTACCCCGGAGCGCGAGCGCCTTTTGAGCACCTACGAGCGCATGCTGGGCGAGCGCATCGACATTCCCATGTTCATTGGCGGTCGCGAAGTGCGCACCGGCGAACTCCGCGACTGCCGCCCACCGCACGATCACCAACGCGTGATCGGCCAGTACCACTGGGGCAGCGCCATTCATGTGCAGCAAGCCGTCGATGCCGCCTTAGCCGCCCACGCCGCCTGGTCTTCGATGCCCTGGTTTGAGCGCGCCGGAATCTTTTTGCGCGCCGCCGACCTCGTAAGCGGCCCCTACCGCGCCACAATCAATGCGGCGACGATGCTGGCCCAGTCCAAGACGGTGCACCAAGCTGAAATCGACGCCGCCTGTGAATTCGCTGACTTCTTGCGCTTTAACGTGCAGTTCATGACCGAGATCTACGCCCAGCAGCCGCAGAGCTCACCTGGGGTGTGGAACCGCATGGAGTACCGCGCACTCGAAGGCTTCATTCTGGCAATTACCCCATTTAACTTCACGGCCATCGCCGGAAACTTGCCCTCAGCCCCGGCCTTAATGGGCAACGTCGCGGTGTGGAAGCCCGCCGACACCCAAATTTACTCGGCGTGGGTGATCATGGAAATCTTTCGCAAAGCGGGGCTCCCTGACGGCGTAATCAACTTGGTGTACGCCGACGGTCCTGCCGTGGGCGATGTGGTCTTTAAGCACCCCGACTTTGCCGGACTGCACTTCACCGGGTCGACGGGCGTATTCAAGCACCTCTGGAACGAGATCGGAACCAACATCGACCGCTACAAAGCATACCCACGCATTGTGGGAGAGACCGGAGGCAAGGACTTTGTGTTGGCGCACCCCTCGGCCGACGCGCTTGAAGTGGCCACGTCACTCAGCCGCGGAGCCTTTGAATTCCAAGGTCAAAAGTGTTCAGCTGCTTCGCGCGCCTACGTACCGGCCAGCCTGTGGCCCGCCGTCAAGGCCAAGCTCGTCGAAGACGTCAAGAGCTTCAAGATGGGCAGTCCTGGCGATCCGTCCAACTTTGTGACGGCGGTCATCGACGAGCGTTCCTTCGATAAAATCGCTGCCTACATCGACTACGCTAAAGGTCGCGAAGACGCTGAACTGCTCGTGGGTGGGGGTCACGACAAGTCCAAAGGCTACTTCGTAGAACCCACGGTGGTAGTGACCACCAACCCGCACTTCCGCACCATGTGCGAAGAAATTTTTGGACCGTTCTTGACCATCTTCGTCTACGAGGACGCGGCGTGGAGCGACACCCTCGACCTGGTCAACCGCACGTCGGAATACGCGCTGACCGGGGCCGTTTTTGCTCGCGACCGATACGCTGTTGACGAAGCCACCCGCCGCCTTGCCTTTGCCGCCGGCAACTTCTACATTAACGACAAGCCAACCGGAGCAGTGGTGGGCCAGCAGCCCTTTGGCGGAGCGCGCGGATCGGGAACCAACGACAAGGCGGGTTCGGTCCTGAACCTGCTTCGCTGGGTTTCGCCGCGCACGATCAAGGAAACCTTGGTTCCCCCGACCGACTACCGCTACCCGTTCTTGGGTAACTAGTTACGGGCTGCTAGCTGCTGGTTACTGGTTACTGGTTACTAGCTGCTGGTTACTGGCTGCCGGTTGCTAGTTGCCGGTTACTGGTTGCTGGCTATGGGCTGCTAGTTACTAGCAACAAGAAACAAGAAACTTAATTACGCCGGTAGCTCCACGATGACCTTGGTCTCGTAGAATTCCCCTGGAAGCCACTGCGGCAGGGGGTGAATGCGGTGGCGGATCCCCCGTAATTCTTCGCTGAGGTCTCCACCTTTGAGGGCGTAGAGCGCCGTGTTGGGTTTGGACGACCAGTGGCCTTTCATCCAGTGCTTGAGGTCGGCTGCAGGCGCCACGGCGCGGGTCACGGCGAGGTCAAACGGACCTTTAACCGACTCCATTCGGCCCCAAACTGCGCGCACATTGGTCAATTCCAACGCGTCGGCCACCGCCTGCACCACCTTGATTTTTTTGGCAATCGAATCCACGAGCACCCATTCCACCTCGGGAAAGGCGATGGCTAATGGAATGCCCGGAAAACCTCCGCCGGTACCGATGTCGGCTACGCGAAGCCCTGGAGCCAACGGGAGCACGTGCCCCAGCACCAAGGAATGCGCGATGTGGCGCTCCCATAAGTTATCCAGGTCTTTGCGCGACACCACATTGATTTGGGCGTTCCATTCGCGGTACAGCTCAGGCAAGGCAGCGAGCTTGTGCTGCGCTTCCTCGTCCAAAAACGGAAAAAGGGAAAAATCCATCAGCCCTTCCAGAAGGGTTTGCTCATCGGATCGCGCTGCGGAATTCGGCGGCGAATCGCGTCCCAGCGCACCCAAAATGGCATGCGAAGCGCGTCGGTCCAGTGCCCAAATCGCGCGGCATGAACCACCAGCAGACTGCCCACCACCGCGTGGAGGAGCAGCCAACTTCCGGCCGCAAAAAACGCTTGGTCGCGGTAAAAATCTCGAAGCGGATTTAGGCCTTCGGCCTGAACCAACCACAGGTGCCCCCCGAGGCCCAGTGCCGCGACAAGCCCCGCGAGGTCGCTGATCCAAAGTCCCGCAAACCCCAGCATCAGCGCCGTCTGCTCACCTGAAGGACGAACCTCGCGCAGCTTAGGGTCGCGCTGAATTCCGCCACGGCGCGTGACCACCGCCTGATCGACCAACGCAATACGACCTTTTTGCTGCAGCACGGCCATAAGCAATTCACCTTCTCCGCCGTCTACGTGCATGCTGTCTTGAAAGCCCTTAAGCTCCATGAAGTCGGTTGTGCGGAACGCCAAATTCACCGGAATCACCGAAGTGGGCAAACCGCCCAACTGCTGGCGCATCCAGGCCCAAAGCTGGCCTGCGTGCATGGGTACGCGCGTCGCCGGCTTGCCGTCCAGCACCTGCACCGGTCCCCAAACGCCCGCCACGGCGCGGTCCTCGAGCGGACGGCACAGCGCGCCCATCCAGCCCGGAATGTCCGACGGGGGAACGGTTGCCGCATCGACCCAAATCGCGTGGGTGCGCTTGGTGGCCTTGATGCCTAAGGTCATCGCCAGCTTGCGGGTGCGCCAAAAACGGTCGCTGTGCGGAACCGTTACGACCACCAGCCACTGGTATTTTAGGCGAAGCTGCTCAACCCTATGGGCCGTGTCGTCTTCGCTTTGGTTGTCAATCACAATTAACTCAACAACTTGAGCGAGTCCGCTCGCGGCAAAAGCCTCAATCCATTCTTCAAAGCGGCCCGCGGCGTTGCGGCCGACTACCATAAGTGCGGAATCGCGAAGCGCCTTGATCGGACTGCCCTCAATGCGGGGCTTCAGGGACCAAATTCCGCGCGACGCAAACCCCACCAACCCAAGGGCCGTTAACGACGTCAACGCCGAAGCCACCAGCAAGGCCGAGGCCATCGGGCTGGTCAACCAGGGAATTACTTCTTCAAACCACGCATTCATCACGACGGCAAAAGTAGTCCAAGAACCCAAGCCGTACCTTTGCCGCGTGCAATTCGAAATCCAAGCCAAAGACCCCCATTCTGCCGCACGGGTAGGCGCCCTTCATACGGCACACGGCGCGGTTCCGACGCCCATTTTTATGCCCGTCGGAACCCAGGGAACCGTCAAGGCCGTGGGGCCCGATTTGCTGGAGCACGACGTTCGCGCGCATTTGGTGCTGGGCAACACCTACCACCTTTACCTGAGGCCGGGCACTGAGGTGCTGGAGCAGGCGGGCGGGCTGCACGGCTTCACTACCTGGGGCGGGCCGATGCTGACCGACAGCGGCGGATTCCAGGTGTACAGCTTAGAGGACCGCCGCAAAATCCGCGAAGAAGGCGTGAAATTTCAATCGCACATCGACGGCAGCACCCACCTCTTCTCCCCCGAATCGGTCATGGACGTGCAGCGGAGCATAGGCGCCGACATCGCCATGGCTTTTGACGAATGCACCTCGTACCCCATCGAAAAAAAGTACGCCCGCTAGGCCATGGAGCGCACGCACCGATGGCTGGACCGATGCCTCGTTCGGTGGAACGCCACCGAGCCCAAATACGGCTTTGAGCAGGCGCTTTTTCCAATCGTGCAGGGCTCGACGTTTTCAGACCTCCGCGCGGAATCTGCCGAATTCGTGGCGGCCAAAAACGCCTGGGGCAACGCCATTGGCGGCTTGAGCGTGGGCGAACCCCACGACGAGATGTACGCCATGACCGCCGAAGTTTGCGCCATTCTTCCGGCCGACCGTCCGCGCTACCTCATGGGCGTCGGCACCCCCGCCAACATTCTGGAGTCCATTGCGTTGGGCGTAGACATGTTTGACTGCGTTATGCCCACCCGAAACGGGCGGAACGGCCAAATCTTCACCCGGCAAGGCACGGTAAACCTGCGCAACGCCAAATGGGCGCGCGATTTTAGTCCGCTGGACCCCGACGGCGACTCCGCCGTGGACGCGCGCTACACCAAGGCTTACGTGCACCATTTGTTCCGCGCCGACGAAGCCCTCGGTCGCCAAATTGCCTCGCAGCACAATTTGCGCTTTTACCTGGCGTTGGTCGAAGAGGCCCGCGCGCGGATTGCCGACGGGAGCTTTCGCAGCTGGAAGGATGCGCTGGTCCCCAAGCTCACGCAGCGCCTGTAGCCCTTAGCCCGATTTCATGACCCGCATGTTCCTTCGCATCGATCGCTACCTGCTCGGGCAGTTTTTGGGAACCTTTGCCCTGTTCATGTCCCTGATCATGGCGATTGCGGTGGTCTTCGACATATCCCAAAAAATTGACAACTTTCTAAACCAGGGCATCACCGTGGGCTTTGCGCTGCAGCACTACTACGGTCACTTCTTGCTGTACTACGGCTCGACCTTCAGCGCCTTGATTTTGTTTCTGTCGACCGTGTTTACCACGGCCCGGCTGGCCAACCGCTCGGAACTCATGGCCGTTCTCGCCGGAGGCATGCCGTTTCGCCGATTGATGCGCCCGGCCCTTGCCAGTGCGGGCGTCGTCTTTCTCATCATGATGCTGCTCGCGCACTTTGTGGTTCCGCACAGCAACATCGCGCGCCTTGAATTCGAAGACCGCTACGTGCAAGACGTCGCGCCGAAGCGCCCCATTAACATTCACCGCCAAATCTTGCCGGGTCACTACATCTACCTCGAAACCTGGAGCCCTGAACGCCAAGCCGGCTACCACTTTAGCTACGAAGTCTTTGACGGCAGCCGACTGGTGAGCAAGCTGCGCGGCGACTACCTGCGCTACGACAGCATCGCCCAGACGTGGAAGCTCGACAACTGGAACCGCCGGCAGTTCAACGCCCGCGGCATCAGCCGGGTAGCGCAAGGGCGCACGCTCGATTCCAACTTCGCCTTCAAGCCCGCATTGCTCAACCCCGACCAGCGGCGCACCGAAACCATGACGTCGCCGCAGCTGCGCCGTTTTTTGGCCCAAGAACGCCTGAGCGGTTCCGAAGCCGTGGTATGGCACGAAGCCGAATGGTACCGCCGCACTGCTTACCCCTTCTCGATGTTCATCTTGGTTGTCATGGGATTTGCCCTTTCGTCGGCCAAACGCCGCGGGGGCCTTGGCGCGCCCATTGCCCTCGGCCTGCTGTTTGTGGTCATCTACATCTTTTTCATGCAGCTCGGCAGCATCAGCATGATGGCCCTCAACGTGCCCCCATTTTGGGCGGTCTGGCTCCCCAACCTACTTTTTGGCGGAATCACCACCTACCTCTACCTCAAAGCACCGAAATAACGGCACTCCAAGCATGTCCCTGCTTCGACCCAACGACCACGACCCCGTCAGAATTCACCACGCCTGGATGCACTTTATCGTGCTCATCTGGGGGTTCACGGGGGTGCTCGGGCGCTTGATCAGCGTCAATGCCCTCGACCTGGTTTGGCACCGCATTGTGCTCGCCGTAGTTTTTTTGTGGGCCTACCAGCGCCTCCTTGGCGGGCGGCTGCAGCGCCTCCCCAACCGTCGCCTTTCCACCACGCTGGTCCTCAATGGCCTAGTCCTCATGGTGCACTGGGTCACCTTTTATGCCGCCATTAAGCTTTCCAACATTTCGTTGACCCTGGCTTGCTTGTCGACCGGCCCGCTCTTTACCGCCTTCCTTGAGCCCTTGTTCTTTCGGCGCAAGTTGGCCTGGAGCGAAGTCGCCGTGAGCTTTGGCGTCGTCGTCGGACTCCTCATGGTCGTCGGCTCAGTGCAGGGCCAGGGCCTCGCCATCGCCGTGGGTCTGGTCAGCTCGGCGCTGTCCGCTCTTTTTTCGGTACTCAATGGGCGGATCGTGCGCGACATGGACGCCGCCTCCATTTCGTTTTGGGAACTTCTTGCCGGACTCGCGGGCCTCAGCATCTACCTCGCGATCGCGGGCGACCTCAGCACGACGCTGCGCGCTCCCAGCGCTTCCGACTGGGCCTACCTAGCCCTTCTTGCCAGCTTTTGTACCGCATTTGCCTTTGTGCAGTCCGTGCGCATTATGCGCTACCTCAGCCCCTTTACCGTGGTGCTCACGATTTCCATGGAACCTATTTATGGCATCCTCCTCGCCCTACTCGTTTTCGGGGCGGACGAAGCCATGCCGCCGCTCTTCTACGCCGGGTTCGCCGTCGTCCTCGTTATGCTCCTAGCCAACGCCTGGGTGCAGCGCCGCAGCCGAGCGAAGTTATCCACATAAGCCCGCCAAGGCAGCAAAAAGTTGTAGGTTTGAGGCCCTGAGATCATCTGCATGGAATACCTAGATTTTGAAGCCCCGATTCGTGAACTGGACGAGCAAATCGCCAAAGCCGAAGCCCTTGAGCAGGAGACTGGCGTTTCGATGAAGCAGTCCATCGACGAGCTCACCGAAAAACGCGACGCGACCTTTCGCGAGCTCGCGAGTTCGCTCACGGCATGGCAGCGCGTTCAGCTCAGCCGCCATCCAAACCGCCCCTACACCTTGGCCTACATCAACGCGATGACCAACGGGCAGTTCAGCGAGCTTCACGGCGACCGCTACGTCAAAGACGACAAGGCCATGGTCGGCGGATGGGGCTGGCTCGACGGCGAATCCTTCATGTTTGTCGGCCAGCAAAAAGGCATCAATACCAAAATGCGCCAGCTGCGCAACTTTGGCATGGCAAACCCCGACGGCTACCGCAAAGCCCTTCGCTTGTTCAAGCAAGCAGAAAAGTTTGGTCGCCCTATCGTTACGCTCATTGATACTCCTGGTGCCTTTCCCGGCCTCGAAGCCGAAGAGCGCGGACAAGGCGAAGCAATTGCCCGCAACATCATGGAAATGACGCGCCTCAAGGTGCCCGTCATCTGCGTGATCATTGGCGAAGGTGCTTCGGGCGGAGCTTTGGGCATCGGCGTAGGCGATCGGGTACTCATGCTCGAAAACACCTGGTACTCGGTCATAAGCCCGGAATCTTGCTCGTCCATCTTGTGGCGCAGCTGGGACTACAAAACCACCGCCGCAGAGGCGCTCAAGCTCACCGCCAAAGACATGCTGGCCAACGGCCTGATCGACGGCATCGTTCCCGAACCCCTCGGAGGCGTGCACCGCAACCCCGAGGCGATGTTTGCCACGCTGAAGTCCGAAATTTTATCGCACTACCGTGAACTCGCGAAGCTCGACCCGCAAGAGCGCGTGGCGCTCCGCATGGACAAGTTCAGCAACATGGGTGTTTACGAAAACGCCTAATTCGCTGTGGAAGCCAATCAGCCCCTGCCCCGCACCAGTCCCCGCCGCCCCGCGTCGGGAAGCATTTCGTTGCCCTCCGCAGCCGGCAAGCTTCCGCCCCAAGCCATTGAACTTGAAGAAGCCGTACTCGGTTCGCTGCTGATTGACCGCAATGCCCTCTCCAAGGTCATCGACATCCTGACGCCAGAAACGTTTTATGCCGAGTCGCATCAAGCCATTTTTTCGGCCGTCAAAGACCTTTTTTCAGACTCCCAACCGGTCGATATTTTGACCGTTGCGCAGCTCCTTCGCAAAAACGGCAACCTCGAACGGGTGGGCGGCGAAGCCAAGCTCATCAACCTCAGCACGCGCGTTTCGTCTTCGGCACACATTGAGTACCACGCCCGAATCGTGGTGCAAAAGCACATCCAGCGCGAACTCATTCGCATCTCCAACGAGCTCATTGAAAAGGCCTACGACGAGACCAGCGACGTGCTTGACCTGCTCGACAGCGCCGAACAATCGTTGTTTAGCGTTTCGCAGGGCAACCTCAAGCGCAACTACGAATCCTCGCTCAACCTCGTCAAGCAGGCCTTAGACCGAATTTCGGCCATCTCGCAGCGCGAAGGCCTTTCCGGCGTACCGAGTGGATTCCGCGAAGTCGACCGCGTAACCTCGGGCTGGCAGCGATCCGATTTAGTGATTTTAGCAGCCCGACCTGGTATGGGTAAAACCGCCTTCGTGCTCAGCATGGCGCGCAACATGGCGGTGGGACACAAAGTGCCCGTCGCCGTGTTCAGCCTCGAAATGTCGTCGGTTCAGCTCATCACCCGCATGATTTCATCAGAAACGGGAATTGGTGCTGAAAAACTTCGCCGCGGAAACCTCGATCCCACCGAGTGGGCGCAGCTCACGTCCAAGGTCAAGGCCCTTCAGGAGGCGCCGATTTTCATCGACGACACACCGGGCTTGAGCATCTTTGACCTTCGGGCCAAGTGCCGCCGTCTGGCCTCTCAGCACCAAATTGGCGTCATCGTGATCGACTACCTTCAGCTGATGACCGCCGGAAACTCCAAAGCCGGTGGCAACCGCGAACAAGAAATTTCATCAATCTCACGGGCACTAAAATCGATCGCCAAGGAACTTGACATTCCCGTAATCGCTCTTTCGCAGCTTTCCCGTGCCGTTGAAACGCGCGGAGGCTCCAAACGCCCGCTGCTTTCTGACTTGCGCGAATCGGGAGCCATTGAGCAAGACGCCGACATCGTGTCGTTCATCTACCGTCCCGAATACTATGGCATTCACGAATGGGACGATGACCAAACACCGGCCGACGGCCAAGCTGAACTCATCATTGCCAAGCACCGAAACGGTTCTTTAGAAAACGTACGCCTGAAGTTTGAAGGCGCCATGGCTCGTTTCTCCGACCTTGAAACCGGGTACAGCGC
Source organism: Schleiferiaceae bacterium (assembly GCA_030831045.1). The sequence goes on along the minus strand of JAURMB010000019.1, from coordinate 2,092 downwards.
CCGAGGTTCAGTTTCCGACGACCGGTCTGATTCGGTGTTTGAGTCTAAAATGAACCGGGTTGAGCCGGGCGACGGCGACGACTACCCGCCCTTCTAAGCATAAAGTTCATATGCAGGCGCCTCGGGATTCTGCCGTCACTCAAACATGCGCCAGCGCAAAAACCAGCGCACACTCGCCGGCGTCACCGGATAGTGCTGGGCCATGAACACGGTATTGGGCATCCATCCTTGGTTGGCATTTTGAACCACTACCCCCAGTTGCGCCTCCCCCAGGTAGAGCATCACGGCGGCGTGTACCAGCCCCCCCATCGGCATCGCGTCTGATTCGTCTGAAAAAGCAAACAGTCCGCGCTCAGCTACCCAAACTGGGCGCTGCCAGCCTCCCGACCAACCTTGGCCCTGCAGCTCGAGCTTAACGCGCATTCCCGGGTACAGTCCCGCAACGGACCGCGCATAAACCAGCTTAAGCGTTCCGTTGGCCGGCGCAAGTCCAAGCTCTGAGATCGACGCCCAGCACCCTTGCGCGCTCAGGTCAAAGGACCAGGACCGGCTAAGGCGGACCGCTGAGTGCCAATCCAATCCCGCTACCGCCCAAGCTGGTCGGGCGGACCACTGGGCCTCGGGGGCGTCCCAGCGCTCCACGCGAAGAACCGGATCCGAAGAACTGACCGTCGCGTGCAGCGTCAACGACCGCCACGGCTGCACCCATAGCGTAGCGCGGCGTACCTGGTCTACGACCTGTCCCTCCCAGGGCATCGTCCATCGCTGCACTACCTTCACCTGTGCCATGGGCTCGTTCTCGATGAGCCGAGCGTACGAAGCCTCCGCCGCCGTGCGCAGCACATCCCATTCCGCGTTTAGTACATTGCGCCGACCTGGGTAAGCCCAGCGAAGCACCGGAGACCATTGGGGCCCCACGTTCCGCTCGGACCACACTCCTGAATTCCATGACTGGACTTGAACTCCACGCAACCCAATGCTCCATTCCGCCTGGATGCGCGGCAGGAGTAGGATGCTGGAAATTCCCCGCATGGCCGGTTCTGACCAAAATGCCCGGCTAAAACGTCCAAACCGCACATCCACTACCGCATACCTCAGCGAATCCGCCGTGGTCGGAGCCCCACCAAATCCGTGCGTGCTTTGGCTCCAATCAACCTCAAGGCCTAGATTGCTGCGGGCATGAACCAAAGTGGCCTGCGCCGACAGAGTCCTTCCACTGCGCTGGGCCGTGGTCCAGCGGGTGGGCACTAAATTTCGGTTGGGCTGCCACGACGACGCTAGAGTCAACAGATCTAAATTCGGCACGCCACCCGACTCCCCGTCGACCGTCCTATGAATACCTGCCAGAAGCCGGTACCGCCAAGTATGTGCGGAATCCCGACCCCAAAAGGCCGTCTTTAGGCGGTCCGCAAAGTGGTCCTCAGGGAGCAAGCCGCCAGACATCTGCAGTCGGCGGTAATCCATCCAAAAATGCTGATAATACTCGGGCGACGCACTCGCGACCACCCCAAATTCTTGCCCGCGACCCTGAGCGGACTGTCCGACCCAGTCCACCATCGGTAATGGCCCCTTGCGCAGCGACCACTGCTCGGGAAGCACGTGTGCCGAATTACTCCAATAGCCCAAGCGGGCGGCGTCGACGGAGCTTGCGTACTGCAAACCCTTACCAAATACCCAATCTGGGCTTCCCAACGCACTTACCGACGCTTGGCCTGACGGCAATGGAACCGACAACGCTTCTTCATCTTTAGAAACCACCCGAAACCGTTTGCCCTGCCAAACTGCCGTCTGCCAAGGAATCGGACGGAGCGTGTCCTCCATGCGCGTAGCCCTCGGACGCGCTACCGAATCTGACGTTCCCGAACTCAGACCGGTTGATGCTTGACCCCAGGCCAATGGACATAAAAAAACCGCCCAAGCGATTAACGTGCAGAGGCGGTGTAAACGTGCGTTCATCACTACAAATATGATGCGAATAAAAACAAAAAACCCCCGCCTAAGCGAGGGTTTCTGTATAAGTATGGCGGCGACCTACTCTCCCAGCGTACTAGTACCATCGGCGCAAACGGGCTTAACGACTCTGTTCGGAATG
>JAURMB010000018.1 GCA_030831045.1 Schleiferiaceae bacterium | reverse complement strand
GAAATCCGCCGCGGCATGCAAACGTTTATGGTGTGGTTCGTACTGCTTTACGTGCCCAAACTCCCGATGATTGCCCTTTGGCTTGCCGAAGACTTTGTGCGCGGAGGCGTGGCCCTTTTTGGCCAAGACGGATGGCCGGAGCGACGCAAAGCCCTCGGTTGGGTTGCCGTGGCCCTCGGATCCGTTCCGTTTTTAAGCATTTTAGACGGATGGCAGTTTGGCCGTTCGCGCTACCGCATTAAGCAGCACATTGTGCGCATCCCGGGATTGCCTGAGGCCTTCCGAGGATTTCGCATGGTGCAAATCAGCGACATTCACAGCGGCAGCTTTACCGACCCCGACGAAGTTCAAAAGGGAATTGACGCGGTGCTCGAAGCCCGAGGAGACGCGGTCGTGTTCACCGGAGACTTGGTCAACAACACCGCCGACGAAATCGAGCCGTGGATGGAGCGGTTCAGCCAGATCAAGGCTCCGCACGGCGTGTTCAGTATTTTGGGCAACCACGACTACGGAGACTACGTGCCCTGGCCCAGCCCATCTGCCAAAGAGGCCAACCTCGATCGCTTGGCCCGAAACCACGCGGCGATGGGCTGGAACCTGCTGCGCAACCAGCGCGCCGTACTCACCAAAGACGGAGCCGAACTCGAGCTCCTCGGCATTGAAAACTGGGGACTGCCCCCCTTCCCGCAGTACGGGCGCCTCGCGGACACGCTCGCACTGTGCCCTGACCCCGCTTCGCCCAAAATTTTGCTGAGCCACGACCCGTCGCACTTTGACGCCGAGGTCCTTCCGAGCTCGGCCAACATCGCGCTCACCTTGAGCGGACACACCCACGGCATGCAGTTCGGCATTGAAATTCCGGGCTGGTTCAAGTGGAGCCCGGTAAAGTGGAAGTATCCGCGCTGGGACGGGGCCTACCCCGTGGGCGCCAAAACGCTTTATGTGAACCGCGGATTTGGCTACCTTGCGTTCCCCGGGCGGGTAGGTATGTGGCCCGAAATCACCGTTCACGAACTTCAACCTGCTTAAGCTGATTTCCATGAAAAAAGTACTCTTTGCGTTGGCCGCCGCCGCGGTTGCCCTCCCTGCCTTCACGAACGCCAACGGTCCGGCAGGAGGCAAGTCGGGCTCTCCCGCTTCGAACGGCCAAACCTGCGGCAGCTGCCACAGCGGCGCATCGATTTCGACCCAAACGGTGAGCATCAGCACCGACGTTCCGTCGACCGGTTTTGTGCCCAACACCAACTACCAAATCACGGTAACCAACGCCACGGGCGGAGCCAGCAACCCGCGCAGCGGATTCCAAGCATCGGTAGAATCTGCCGGACACCAAGGCAGCCTCACCGCCGGTACCGGAAGCAAAGTCGTCAACACCAGCTTCGTCACGCACACCTCAAGCGGCAACACCGTGAGCAACGGCCAAGCCGCATGGACGTTCACGTGGAACAGCGGCAACGCCCCCGACGGAACGACCATTTATGTGTCGAGCTTGTTTGCCAACGGCAACAACTACGACAACGGCGACGCCGTGGCCACCCAATCGCTGGCGCTGACCCGCAGCACCATTGGCCTGGACGAACCGCAGCTCGCCGTGGGCATCTCGCCCAACCCCGCCAACGACATGGTCACCCTGGAACTGCCCGAGGGCCTCACCGTGGTGCGCGCCTTTGCGCTCAACGGGGCCGAAGTTTACCGTTCTACGGGCGTCAACGGCATGCGAATTCTCACCGCGGACTGGCCCGCCGGAACCTACGTGCTCGACGTGCGCCACGCCGACGGTCGCCAGTTCCGCGACCGCATCCAGGTAGTGCACTAAGCAGAACCTGCACGATTTCAGGCAATTTTGGCCCGATTATCGCGTTGGGCAACATATGAACCGTTTTGCACTTGCCCTGCTCGGTGTGGCGCTTTCCGTGCCCGCCTTGAGCCAGTCATCTGATTCCAAGATCAAAGCCTACCTGCGCGGTGGGGTCAACTACAACCTCAACGGGGTAGGCCTTGACAGCGGCCTAGTCAACGCCGGCAGCATCGCGCGCCTCGAGCGCCCGGTGAACGGATGGCACGCCGGGCTTACCGTGCGCGAGCAGCGCAAAGACGGAAGCTACCTCGCATTTGAGTCGCTGTATTCCGCCCGAACCTACACCTTTCAAGGCATCGACAACGAGGGCAATCCGTTCGACGAAACCCTGAACTCCCAAAGCGCGCAGCTGGCCCTATCTCCGGGGTTCCGCATGTTCAAACTCGTGCGCGCCCAAGCCGGAATCAATGCGCTGTTTGAGCTCAACGACGACTTCAAATCGACCTTCAGCAACTACCAACTCGGCTACCGACTTGGGGTGGGCCTCGACCTCGGAAGCCTGACGCTCGACGTCGCCCTCAACAGCGCGTTTAATGCCCAGGGCGGAACCTGGAACGGCCTGCAGCTCAGCAACCGTCCGTCGGAATACCTGGTTTCGGTCGGGTACAAGCTCTAGTTTTTCACCAACTGCCGCTGCTTTGGCACGCTTTTGGAATTCCCATTTTCGAGTGCTTTGCGTTTAGGTGATTTTGTGTTCAACGTTCATGCGTTACGTTGAAAAGTTAAGCGCTCGTTTTGAAGCCCCGGCCGCGTGCTGGGGCTTTTTCGTTTCCAAAAAAACACACGGGGAACGGGTGCCCCGTCGGTGTTCGATACGCGTAATGTGGTCCGTTTAAAAAAAATGATACCTTGCATTAACCTCAAACACCTCAAAAAACACATGAAATCAGCCAAACTCCTGTTGGTCCTCGTGTCGGGAGTGCCCCTGCTCGCGCAGAACACCGACAGCACCAAGACGGCCAACCTCCAAGAAGTTCAGATTGTGGGCAGCCGCAACGTGAACCGTTCGGCGACGAAAACAGCAGTGCCCGTCGACGTGCTTCCCATGGCCAACCTTCTGCAAACCATGGGTCAAATGGACGTCAACCAAGTCCTTCAGTTCAGCGTGCCTTCGTTCAACGCCAACAAGCAATCGGGTTCCGACGGTTCGGACCATACCGACCCAGCCACGTTGCGCGGACTTGGACCCGACCAAACCCTTGTGCTTGTAAACGGCAAGCGCCGCCACCAATCGTCGCTCGTCAACATTTTTGGTACCCGCGGACGCGGCAACACCGGAACCGACCTTAACGCCATTCCGGCCTACGCCATTGACCGCGTCGAAGTGCTGCGCGACGGCGCCTCGGCCCAGTACGGTTCCGACGCCATCGCCGGTGTGATTAACGTGGTTACCAAGCGCAGCGTGGGCACCAGCCTCAGCCAGTCGTTTGGTATTGCCTCGCGCGGAGACGGCGGAAGCAGCGTGACCGGTCTGAACTACGGCAAGCGCTTTGACAAAGGCTTCATCAATGCGACCCTCGAACACAACAGCCGCGCAAAAACCGAGCGCGACGCCGGCGACTACCGCGAGAAGTACGGTGACGCCAGCAGCCGCAACTCCGGAATTTGGCTCAATTCAGAGTTTGCCCTGGGTTCGTTCACCGCGTACGTTTTTGGCGGGGCCAACCACCGCGTGGGCGACGCCTACGCCTGGACCCGCAG
>JAURMB010000017.1 GCA_030831045.1 Schleiferiaceae bacterium | reverse complement strand
GTTCTGTCTCGAGGTGGTGCAGGATCATGCCGGTCTCTTTGGTCGTGTTCCGCACGGCGATGCGTTGGTCGCCCACCTTCACCCAGCCTTGGTCGCCGACTTGGCCACCTCCTTCAGGGTAAAACGGCGTGGGCGAGAAGCAGGCCTGAACTACCAATCCCTTGGCCGTTTCGACGCTGCGGTAGCGCAGCAGCTGGGCCGAGGTCGTCACGACGTCGTACCCAACAAAGGCGTCGCTGGGTGCATCGCTCAGAATCGTCCAATCCCCGACTTTTTGGGCGGAGGCTTGGCGCGAACGGCTTTTTTGGGCCTCCATGGCGGCGGAAAAGCCCTGTTCATCGACCGACTTGCCCTGTTCGCGGCAAATCAGCGAGGTGAGGTCGAGCGGAAACCCAAAGGTGTCGTACAGCTCAAAAGCACGCTCGCCCGAAAGGACCGTGGAGTCTGCCAGCGAGGCATCCAGGCGCTTCAGTCCCGACTCAAGGGTGCGCAAAAACGCGAGTTCTTCTTCGCGAATCACCTGCTGAATAAATGCGGCCCGCGCGGGTAGCTCTGAAAACGCGGCGCCCATCGTGTCGACCATGACCGGCACGAGTTCCGCCATAAACGGTTCGCGGAAGCCCAGAGTGCTGTAGCCGTAGCGAATGGCGCGGCGCAAAATGCGGCGGATCACGTAGCCCGCACCGTTCGAGGCAGGCAACTGTCCGTCGGCGATGGCAAAAGCCACGGCGCGAATGTGGTCCGAAGCCACGCGCATGGCGATGTCGGTGCGCTCCTCGGCACCGTACTTCAGGCCACTCAGGGCCTCGAGGCGGCGCAGGTAGGGCTTAAAAACCTCGGTGTCGTAGTTGGACGAAGCGCCCACAACGGCGCGGGCGAGGCGCTCAAAACCCATTCCGGTATCGACGTGCTGGGCGGGCAACTCCACCAGCGAGCCGTTGGCTTTGCGCTCGAACTGCATGAACACCAGGTTCCAAATTTCGATAACCTGCGGGTCGTCGTTGTTGACCAACGTGGCGCCGTCGACCGTCGCGCGTTCAGCCGCTCCGCGCAGGTCGACGTGAATTTCGGAACAGGGTCCGCAGGGCCCCGAGTCGCCCATCTCCCAAAAATTGTCCTTTTTGCTTCCGTACAAAATGCGGTCCGGCGAAATGTGCTTGAGCCACATACCCTTGGCCTCTTCGTCCGACGCCAAGCCGTCGCCCTGGTCTCCGCCAAAAACCGTAACGTACAGGCGGTCTTTCTCGAGCTTGCACACCTGGGTAAGGAATTCCCAGGCCCAGTCGATCGCCTCCTGCTTGAAGTAGTCGCCAAACGACCAGTTGCCGAGCATTTCGAACAGCGTGTGGTGGTAGGTATCGATGCCCACTTCCTCAAGATCGTTGTGTTTGCCGCTGACGCGCAGGCACTTTTGGCTATCGGCAATGCGCGCGTGCACCACCGGTTTGGCACCGATGAATACGTCTTTAAACGGATTCATGCCCGCATTGGTGAACATCAACGTGGGGTCGTCCTTGATCACCAAGGGCGCCGAAGGCACGATCACGTGGCCTTTAGACGCAAAAAAATCAAGGTATGCCTGGCGGAGTTCGTTCGGATTCATGCGGGTGGTTTTGCCTACTTTTGAAGGATACAAAAGTATGCGCCGCGCTAAGTACATCTACGACCCATTGACCCTCGCCTACCACAAGGTCGAGCGCACGTGGAAGCACATTCTGCGCGACACCTCCTTGTTCCTGCTTGGTTCAATGCTCATGGGGCTGATTTTCTTCTTCGCCATTCAGTACTTCATGGATTCTCCGCAGGAACGAGCGCTGAAGCGCCAGCTCGAAATTTCGGAACAGACCTACTCCGAACTCGAGGATCAGATGGTGGAACTTTCGACCGTAATTGAGGAGCTGGAACGGCGCGACAACGAAATCTACCGCGTCATTCTCGAGTCGGAACCTCCGGCCACGTGGGTGCGCCAGGGCGGACTTCCCACAAGCGGTTCGAACTACGAACGCATCCGCGGACTTTCCAACGAGACCCTACTCGAACGGAGCCTTCGGCGTGTCGACGATCTGAAAAAACGCCTCGCGGTGCACTCGGCCAGCCTCGACGAAGTCGCAGAGTTGGCCCAGAAAAAAGGACAAATCCTCGAGGCTTTGCCCGCCATTCGCCCAGTCAAAGACCAGCCCGGCATCAAGCTTTCGTCGGGCTTCGGTTACCGCGTCGATCCCATGTTTAAGGTGAGCAAAATGCACCAGGGCATCGACTTTTCGGCCCGCCAAGGAACCCCCATCTACGCCACCGCAGACGGCGTCGTGGTCTCCAACGAACTTTACGGAGGTCGCGGATTTGGCAAGCACCTCACGATTAGCCACGGGTACGGCTACCACACGCTGTATGCCCACATGAGCAAAGTCGTGCGCCGTCAAGGCCAACGCATCAAGCGCGGCGACCTCATTGGCTACGTGGGCAACACGGGCAAGTCGACGGGCCCCCACCTCCACTACGAAGTCATTTACAAAGGACAGCGCGTCAACCCCATCAACTTCTTCTTTAACGACCTCACCCCGGCCCAGTACAACCAGCTGCTTGCGCAGGCGGCCGCCAACAACCAATCCCTCGACTGATGATTCCGACGGAATTCACCAAGCGCTACTACTCCATCGGCGAAGCCGCCGCGATGTTTGACCTCAAAACGTCGACGCTTCGGTTTTGGGAGAAAGAGTTCCCTGAACTCCAGCCTAAAAAATCGGAATCGGGCGCCCGCAAGTACACGGCCAAAGACATGGAAAAACTCCGCCAAATTCACTATTTAGTGAAGGAGCGCGGATTCACCCTCGAGGGCGCACGGCTCAAGCTGAAGCATGCACCTGAAGACCAAATCGACCACGAAGACGTGGTACGGCGTTTGCAGAAGGTGAAGGCCGAATTGGATCAATTCGTTAAAACCATTAAAACCCTACCATGAACCGTTCAACGATCATCTTGCTGTCTGTCTTAGGCGTATTCGTCCTGCTCATTTTGTGGAGCGTGGGCGCCTACAACCGCTTGGTTGGCCTCAGTGAAAGCACCGAAAGCCAGTGGGCCAACGTCCAATCGGCCTACCAGCGTCGTGCGGACCTCATCCCCAACCTGGTGTCTACCGTCAAGGGATACGCCGACTTTGAGCAAGAAACCCTTACCGGCGTCATCGAAGCGCGCTCCAAAGCCACCTCAGTTCAAATCTCGGCCGACGACCTCACCCCCGAAAAAGTGGCCGCCTTTCAGAAGGCCCAAGGCGAACTCAAGGGAGCCCTGAGCCGCTTGCTCGTTTCGGTAGAACGCTACCCCGACCTCAAGGCCAACCAGAACTTCTTGGCCCTTCAGTCGCAGCTCGAAGGCACCGAAAACCGCATCAATGTAGAACGCGACCGCTTCAACGAACAGGTGCGCACCTACAACTCTGCAGTAAAGCGCATCCCTACTTCAATCGTCGCCGCAATGGGCGGGTTTGAAGCTCGCGGATACTTCGAAGCCGAGGCCGAGGCCCAGGACGCCCCCGAAGTGAGCTTCGAGTAATGAAGGTCCAGCCCGAACACGAACAGCGCATCGTTGCGGCGATTGAGTCCGCCGAGCGCGTGACCTCGGGCGAAGTTCGCGTGCACCTGAACGACACCTGCAGCGGCGACGCCCTAAAGGACGCCCAGAAGGCCTTTCGCCGGCTGAACATGCACCAAACGGCCGAGCGCAACGGGATTTTATTTTACCTCGCGCTCGAGAGCCACAAATTCGCCGTCCTCGGAGACCAGGGCATCCACGAACGCGTGGGCCAAGGCTTTTGGGACGGAATCCGGGACGCCATGATTCCGGAACTCAAGGCCGATCGATGGGTCGAAGCCCTTGAGTACGGGATCGCTGAAGCGGGCCGAGCGCTCGCCGAGCATTTTCCGCACCAAGGCCCACGCGACCGCGACG
>JAURMB010000016.1 GCA_030831045.1 Schleiferiaceae bacterium | reverse complement strand
TGCCGCCGTGAGCGCATGGATGCGGGGGTCGTTGGCGGCGAGCGAAGCGAGGGCCGCCGCAAAATGCGACTGAAGGTGGTCAGGTCCCGGCGCGGAATCTTCGAGCCCCAATTCGCCGATGCTTGGGCGGCGGGTGCGCACGTGCAGCACGCGCGGGCCGCGGAGCGCCAGCGCGCGCTCCAGGGCGCCCACCACGGCGGGCACGTCGTGTCCGTCCACCTCGCCACCGGCCCAGGCCCAACCGAGGGATTCCACCAGGCCGCGGTAGGCATCGGGCCCGCCGCGGTGCAGGGCGCCGACGTTTTCTTCGATGGCCATTCCGTTGTCGTTGATGACCAGCAAAACGTCGGCGCCCCAACCGCCTCCGTCGTTGAGGGCTTCAAACACCATTCCGCCGGTCATAGCCCCGTCGCCGACCACCGCTACGCGGTGGCGCTGGGTTCCGAGGGCGAGGTCCGCGCGGGCAAAACCCACGGCCGCCGACAGGGCCGTGCTCGAGTGGCCCACGCCCCACACGTCGAAGGGCGATTCGCTGCGGCGGGGGAAGCCGCTGGGTCCGCCTGGGGTACGGTTCGCTGCAAAAACGGCCGCACGGTCCGTCAGCACTTTGTGGATGTAGGCTTGGTGACCCACATCCCACAGGAGCAGGTCGTTCGGCGTATCGAGCACCCCGTGCAGCGCCACCGTCAATTCGGCCGCGCCAACGCTCGAAGCAATGTGGCCGGCTTTGTCGCGGGTGCTCGCAAGCACGTGCCGCGAGGCGGCTTTTGCCACCTCAGCCCATCGGGCCACAGGCCACTGGCGCCATTCGTTCATCAAGGGGATCACCCTACAAAAGTACGGAAGCGGCCCGAGGGCCGCTTCTGCGCGTAATCATTTAGCCAACCAGCAACCAGCAAACTAGGTACTAGCAACTTGCTAATTCGCCAACTTCGTGTAGTAGCGCCGCGATTTGCTCCGCTCGGTGAGGAAGAGCAGCACGGGCATGATTACCAGCGTGAGGAAGGTCGCGAAGGTGAGTCCGAAAATTACGGTCCACGAAATGGGCCCCCAGAAGGCTACGGTGTCGCCACCGAAGTAAATGTGGGGGTTGTTTTCTGAGATGAGCGTAAAGAAGTCGAGGTTCATGCCCGTGGCCAGCGGAATGAGTCCGAGGACCGTGGTAATGGCCGTTAGCAGAACGGGTCGCATGCGGGTTTTGCCGGCCTCAGAGAGGATGGGCGCAAGTTCCGCTTCGGGCAAGGGCACGTCGGCCTCAAGGCCCAGGTCCACTTTGCGGCGGTCGATGAGCTGGCTTCCGTAGTCCGCCAGTACAATGGCGTTATTCACAACCACTCCAGCGAGCGAGATGATGCCGATCATGGTCATGATGATCACGAAGTCCATTCGGAAGATCAGGAGTCCGAGGAACACCCCGATGAACGACAGGATTACGGTGGTCATGATGAGGAACGGAATGCGGGCGGAGTTGAACTGGCCCACAATGATCAAGAAGATCAGGAAGACGGCGATCATCAAGGCTTTGGAGAGGAAGCCCAGCTCTTTGGCTTGCTCCTCTTGCTGGCCCGTGAACGACATGGTTACACCTTTGGGAAGCTCGTAGTTTTTAAGTACTTGCTTCATTTCGAGCACGATGGTGTTGGCGTTCGCGCCTTCTTCAATTCCCGAATAGACGGTAATCACTCGGTTGAGGTCGTTGCGCTTCACGGCAGTAAAGGTTGAGGTCTTTGTCGGAGCTGCAATGGTGCTGATGGGGACCTGCTTGATGCGCCCCGAGCTTTGGTCGCGGAACGTGATCTTTTGGTTCATCAAACTCTCAATGTTGTAGCGGAACTCATCAGCAAAGCGAAGGTTGATGGGGTAGTCATCTTCGTCGTCTTTGTAGCGGCTGATTTCTTTTCCAAAGAGGGCGGTGCGCAGGGCGTCGCCGATCTGGCCGGTGCTTACGCCCAGGCTGCGTGCCTTGGAGCGGTCTACGGTAATCGGAAGCTCGGGTTTGTCGCCCGCAACGTCCAACTTGAGTTCGTCGTAGCCCTTGACGCGAGAATTGACCAAGGTTCGTCGAACATCTTCGGCGGCGGCAAGCAATTCGTCGTAGTCGTTGCCCGAAAGTTCAATGTTGATTGGAGCGCCTTGCGGTGGTCCATTTTGATCTTTTTCGACGGCAATCAGTACGCCCGGGATGGATGAAATGTTCTCGCGAAGCACGTTGAGGACTTCAGAGCTTGTGACGCGTTCGCCCTCTTCGTTGAGGCGGTACTTCATTTCGCGGAAGGCGACAACCACCTTGGCTTTGTGCGGAGTGGCTACGTTAGACGGACCTTCGCGCGGATCGCTCGTGCCTTTGCCCACTTGAGCGATGACCGATTCGACCATGAAGTTGTAGGGTTCACCATCTTTGGTGTACTCATAGGCCTTGAGGAGTTCGGCGATTTGTGCTTCGATTTCGAGCGTAATGCGGTTGGTCTCCTCGATGTCGGTTCCGACCGGCATTTCAATGTAAATGTTGGCCAAGTTGGGCTGGTTATCTGGGAAGAAGACCACTTTGGGCGGAATAATGCCCATCAGCACGATGCTGAAGACAAACAAGCCGACGGTAGACCAAAAGGTCTTGGAGGCGTTGTTTTTGGAGAGCACCCAAGCGATTTGTCGCTCGTACCAGGCCTCGAGCTTCGGAAGTCCGCTGGCCATGAACCGGTTCGTCATCGGCTCAATGGCCCAGATGTACAGCAGCGTCAAAAATCCAGGCCAGAAGAGCAGGTTTCCGAGCACGGTAAGCCCCACGGCGACGTTGAGAATGAGTCCTACTACGGTCAGTGCCGAACCGATTTTGGTCCATTTGGGGCGGTTGACCACGTCCGCTTCGATTTTCATGTATCGGGCGGCCAGTGCGGGGTTGATGACGAGGGCCACAAAAAGCGAGGAGCCCAAAACCACAATCAGCGTCAACGGAAGAAACTTCATGAATTCACCGATAAGTCCGGGCCAAAGGGCAAGCGGAATAAAGGCGGCCAAGGTGGTAGCCGTTGAGGAAATGATGGGCATGGCAACCTCTCCTGAGCCAAGTTTTGACGCTTCTGACGCGCTGTAGCCCAAGGTGCGGAATCGGTAGATGTTCTCGACGATTACGATGCCGTTGTCGACGAGCATTCCGAGGGCAAGTACGAGTCCAAACAGCACCATGAAGTTGAGCGTTACGCCCATGCTGTTGAGAATTAAGAAGCTCAAGAGCATCGACAGCGGAATCGCGATGCCCACAAACAGGGCGTTGCGCAAGCCCAAGAAGAAGGTCAATACGAGTACGACCAAGATGACGCCAAAAATGATGGAGTTCTCGAGTTCTCCCACTTGGTTTTTGGTGCGGTTCGATTGGTCGTTGGTAATCGAGAGCAGGAGGTTCTTCGGAAAGTAATTCGCCTGGGCTTCGGCCACCACTTGGTTAATCGCCGCCGACACCTCGATGAGGTTTTCGCCCGAGCGCTTTTTTACGTCGAGGGAGACCACGGGGCTCTTGAACTGGCGGGCGTAGCTTTCGCGCTCGACACTCGTAAATTCGACGTTGGCGATGTCGCGCAGGTACACAATGGCGCCTTTTTCTTGCTTGACGATGATGTTCTCGATGTCTTGGATTGACTCAAATTCACCGAGTACGCGAATGTTGCGGCGGTAGCCGTCGACGAGCAGGTCACCACCCGATACCGACATGTTCTCGTACTTGATGGCGTCGGCGATTCCGTTAAAGCTGATGTCGAGGTCCTCCATTTTTTGAAGGTCCACGGCAATGCGGACTTCTTTATCGTCGATTCCGCGCACGTCTACCGAAGCAATACTAGGAATGTCTTCGATCTGTTCTTCGAGGTACTTGGCGTAGTCTTCGAGCTGGTCCGCCGTGAATTCCCCCGAAAGGTTGATGTTCATGATCGGCTGAAGCTCGGCGATGTTGAGTTCAAAAATGTTGGGGTCGGCCGGCAAATCCTTGGGGAAGTCGGGCGACGCCTGCACCGCGTCGACCTTGTCTTTCACCTTGCGCAGGGCCTCGTCGACGCCCACGCGGAAGTCAAACTTCACTTCGATCGAAGAGAATCCTTGAATCGAGGTGGATTTGATTTTATCAACCCCGCTAATGGTGTTGAGTTGCTTTTCCAGGGGACGCGTTACGAGGCGCTCCATGTCCACCGGAGAGTTACCGGGGTAGGGAGTGCCAATGTAAATCGTGGGTTGGGCGACTTCAGGGAAGCTCTCGGCGGGCATCGCGCGGTAGGCGACCAAACCGGCCACCGCAATGATTACCGTGAGCACGCTGACGGTGATTCGGTTGCTTACCGCCCAATCAACGAGCGGAAAGCGGCGAAAAAGGGAATTCTGTTCTGACATGATGCAGCGCGCAGGGCGCAGTATTATTCGTTAACCGATTTAACCGTTTCGCCCGTCTGCACGCTGCGAATTCCGCGGTCGATGACCTGCTCTCCGGCTTTGAGGCCGCCCAGCACTTCGGTGGCGTCGTTGTTCGACACGCCCAAGGTGAGCTCGCGGCGCTCCACTTTGCCCAGGCCTTTTTCGGCCGGAACAAAGACGTAGGTGTAGCTAGCTCCTTTGGTGTCTTGAAGAATCAACCGGTTCGGAAGCGTAAGAACACCCGTGGACGCGTAGTCGACCACCTGAGCGCTCGCCATCATGTTGGGCTTGTACTGTCCGTTTGAAGGCAGGTTGACGCTCACCTTAAACGTGCGGCTGTCGGGGTTGATAAAGTCACCCACTTGGCTGATGCTCGCGGTAGTTTTCACACCAATCGAATTAAAGTCGAGGGCAATCTTTTGGCCCACCTTGAGGCGGGTGATGTAGGTTTCGGGCACGTCGAGCTCGAGGCGAAGTCCGCCCGCGCTAATCAAGCGCGCCATGGGCATGCCGGGGGCGGCGTACTCGCCTTGCTTGGCAAACACTTCGTCGACGCTACCCGCAAACGGGGCGCGAACCGTCGCCATCGCCGCCTGCTTTTGGGCAGTGCTCAGGCGCTTTTGTAGGCCCTCGAGCTGCGTTTTGGCCTGCAAAAACTGCACTTCGCTGCCAATGCCTTGCTCCCAGAGGCGCTTTTGCTTGTCGAACAGGGTTTGGGCCAGGTCGAGCTGGGTCTTGATTTCGGCGAGGCTCGATTGAACCACGCTGTTGTCGAGCTCCACAAGAACTTGACCTGCGCTCACTTTTTGGCCGGCGCGCACGACGACGCGCTGAATGCGTCCGGCGCTTTCGGGGTACAGCGTCACGCTCTGGTCAGATTTCACCGTGCCGTACACATTGAAGTCGTGCTGAAACTGTCCCGCGCCCGCCTGAAGTAGGGTGACCGTGTTCCACTGCGCAGAACTGTCGAGCACCGCAAGCTGCAGGTCGATCTCGGCCAGTTCGCCTTCGGCTTTGGCGATGATGGCGGCAAGCGAGTCGCGCTGGGCGGTGAGCGCAGCGGTGTCGCCTTGGGCGGATTCCTTAGATCCGCATGATGCCAAAACTGCAGCGGCAGAAACGGCAACGAGGAGTTGGGTCTTCTTCATGATTTATTCGGGCTTCGAGGTGTTGTACATACCCAGGACTTTTTCAAGGGCAATGCGTTTGTTGAGGGTTTCGTTGGCGCTCGCGAGCATTGCTGCGACCGTTTGCTGGTACTGGGTTTCGGCTTGGCTGTATTCCAGGCTGCTGGCAACGCCTTCCATAAACTTGATGCGGGCCTTGTCGCGAAGGCGCTTGGCCAACGCCACGTTGTCGGACTGCAGTCGGTAGGTCGTCAAGGCGTTTTCAAATTCGGCCTTGGCTTGTAGGTGCTGAACGGTGATTGCGCTGCGCGTCTGCTCGAGCAGGGCGTCGAGTTGGGCTACCTTCAGTCGGCTCTCTTGAGCTTTGAAGAGGCGGCGTCCCGAGGTAAATAGGGGGAACTGCGCACTCACGTTCCACGATTGAAAGGCCACGTTGTTGGCAAAATAGCCGTCGGGGTTCCACACGTTGGCGTCTTCGCTGACGAACTGCTTGGTCCACGAGTAGCCGGCATAAACCTTCGGAAGAAACCCAACGAGGTCGTTCTTGTAGAGCAGCGATTGGCCCATGCGGCCGGCAGCCAGCACGCGGTAGTCCACATGCTGTTCCGGAGTGAACTTGGCCTGAAGCAGGCCCTCGCCAGCCACGGCGCCCTGAATGAGTTGGTCGAGGCTCGAGGTGAGCACGACGTTTTGCTCCACCGGAAGTCCGCAGGTGAGCAGCAGCATTTTGGCAGCAATGGCCTTTTGCTGGCGCACGTTGCCCAAGCTGGCTTCGAGCTGACGGGCGACGAGGTTAATTTGGTCTACGCTCTCGAGTTCCGCCAAGCCCTCTTTGGCCATCGCCGCCATTTGGGCTGCGGTCGATTGGCTCAAGCGAAGGTTTTCGGCGAGCACCTTTTCGTTCTCGGCCAAAATCACGTTGAGGTGGTAGAACTGCGCGGTTTGCTGCCGCACCTCGATCTCCGTTTTTTCTTTGTTCAAGGCGGCCTGGTCGCGGAGCACGTCGGTGGCCAGCACGGCCACGATGTAGCTGCCGTCAAACACCAATTGGTTGATGCTGAGGTTGCCCAACGACGTGTAGCGCGTGCCAAACTGGAGTTTGTCAATGACGCCGTCTTGGTTAATGTCAAAAAACTGCGCGGGCAGCTCGATGTTGTCGGTGTACTGGCCGGCGGTGGTAACGCTCGGCAGGCCGAGGGCGATGTTCTGCCAGAGCACTTTTTCGGCCGCGCGCTGCTCGAGGCTGCGCACTTTGTTTTGGGCGTTGTGCTTTTGGGCCTGCTCGAGGGCTTGCTCGAGCGACAGCGAGGTTTGGGCAAACCCTGCGCTCGTCCCAGCGAGGGCGGCCGCGATAAGGAGGTGCTTGATCATGAGTTAAATGGTTCCTTGAGTTCGTTGAAGTAGTGCAGACCTTGGGCGGTACTAATGGACCGTATAAAAAGGCTGATGGCCGTCCAGATGAGGTTGCGGCGTTCGGCGAGGGTGTAGGACTGAAGGTCGCCGTCGGCGAGCCCTACCATCGTGGTAAAGTGAATTTTGGCGACCAGCTCGGCGTCGAGGTCGTCGCGAAACAAACGTTGGGCCTGCCCGTCGCGAATCGTTTGAACTAGGGCTTCGACCATGGTTTGCTGCCGCTGGGCAAAGAGCCATTCAAACGTTTTCGGGTAGTACTTTTTGAGCGGAAACATCATGTTGGGCCCGTGCGACTCCATCATGCGCATTAAAAAAGCGAAGCGGTGTACCATGCGGTCAATGGCGTTTTCGTGCGCGGAGCCGATCTCATCCATGGCAACCTTGTGCGCGCAGAAAACGTGGCGTACCGCTTGATCCACCAGGTCGGCCTTGTTGCTGAAGTACTGGTACAGCGTTTTTTTGCTCATCGACAGCTCGCGGCACACGTCGTCCATGGTCATAGCGCGCAATCCGTAGCGCTGGAACATGTCCATTGCCCGCTGCAAGATGCTTGTTTTGACTTCGTTAGCTGCTTGGTCGCTCATTTTCGCCGGCAAAAGTACGCCGATTTACCCATTGGAAACGTTTTATGGTAAAAATTGTTTCCGCGGAGGGCTATTTTGGGCTCGTTTTCTGTGGGGGTCGCGGTAAATTTTGGCTGAGGGGCCGAGGAATTCCAAAAAACCTCGTACTTTGCAGCCGGCCACATCACAAACTGTGCCACGAATTATGACTGTTTCGCAAATCCTTCAAACTCCGCCCCAGCAGCAGCCTGTGACCGCACGCGGATGGGTGCGCACCTTTCGCTCCAACCGCTTCATTGCCCTAAACGACGGGTCGACAGGGTCCAATTTGCAGTGTGTAGTCAACTTTGAGCAAACGCCCGAAGACGTACTCAAGCGCATTACCACGGGAGCAGCGGTTGAGGTTCGCGGACTCCTCGTCGCGTCGCAAGGCAGCGGTCAGGCGGTAGAAATTCAAGTAGACGAGATCATTGTTCACGGCGACAGTTCGCCCGAAGAATTTCCGCTGCAGCCCAAGCGCCATAGCCTAGAGTTTCTGCGCGAGATCGCCCACTTGCGCCCCCGCACGGCCACGTTTAGTGCGGTGTTCCGCATTCGCCACGAGGCCCAGTTTGCCGTGCATCAGTTTTTTCATGAGCGCGGATTTTACCATTGGGCAACGCCCATCATCACCTCGAGCGACGCCGAAGGCGCCGGTGAGATGTTCCGGGTAACCTCCTTGTCCGCAGACAATCCGCCGCGCACCGAGTCCGGCGAGGTGGACTTTAGCGAGGACTTTTTTGGCCAAAGCACCAACCTCACCGTGAGCGGTCAGCTCGAGGGCGAGCTCGGAGCCATGGCCCTGGGTAAGATTTACACGTTCGGCCCCACCTTCCGCGCCGAGAACTCCAATACCACGCGCCACCTTAGTGAGTTTTGGATGATTGAGCCCGAAATGGCGTTTTACACGCTTGAGGACAACATGCAGCTCGCTGAAGACTTCGCCAAGCACATCATCCGCCACGTGCTCGACCGCTGCCCCGACGACCTCGCCCTGCTCGACCAGCGCCTGCAGCAAGAGGAGCAGTCCAAGCCCGCCGCCCAGCGCCAGCCCATGGGACTGG
>JAURMB010000015.1 GCA_030831045.1 Schleiferiaceae bacterium | reverse complement strand
TGGGTCGTGTGCTGGCCGTTGACAAACGAGTAGTACTGCTCGCTTTGGCTGCGCTCGGCGTGCGTGAGCGCCACCTCGATGTCTTCGCCCCGCAGGTGGATGATGTCGTGCATCACCTCTCCGCTCAAGTTGTTGGCAAGCAGGTCTTTAAGACCGTTTTCTGAGTAGTACTTCTGGCCGTTTAGGTAAATGCTCAGACCGGGGTTTAGGTACACGTAGTTCCACACCATCCGCTCGACGTACTCCATCTGAAAGCGGTAGTTGTGAAAAATCGTAGCGTCGGGCGTGAACACCACTTTGGTTCCGTGCCGGGCCGTTGTGGCCTCGAGCGGACCCTCTTCCTGAAGAATTCCGCCGCCAAATCGCGCGGACTTGGTTTGGCCGTCGCGAAACGCTTGAACCGTAAACGACGACGACAACGCATTAACCGCTTTGGTACCTACCCCGTTGAGGCCGACCGACTTTTTGAAGGCCTTTGAATCGTACTTGGCGCCAGTGTTCATCTTGGAAACCACGTCGACCAGCTTGCCCAGCGGAATTCCGCGGCCGTAGTCGCGAACGGTCACCGATCCGTTTTGAACGCTGATTTCGACGGTTTTGCCACCGCCCATCACAAACTCGTCGATCGAGTTGTCGACAACTTCTTTGATTAAGATGTAAATGCCGTCGTCGGCGCTGCTGCCGTCACCCAGTTTACCGATGTACATCCCGGGCCTGAGGCGGATGTGCTCCTGCCACTCAAGGCTGCGAATGTTGTCTTCGGTATAGAGTACGGGCTCGGTCATGATATCGTGCGAATCTAGCACAAAGCCACGCGCAAAACCCGCGCTAGGAGCGGGAGTTTTCAACAGGATAATCCCCCGTTTCGAGCGGTTTAACCGCCCTAAACGTTGAATCGGAAGTGCAGAACGTCGCCGTCCTTGACCAGGTACTCGCGGCCCTCTACCCGAAGGCGTCCAGCTTCGCGGCACGCGGCCTCAGAACGGTACTTCACGTAGTCGTCGTAGCTAATGACCTCGGCGCGAATGAAGCCCTTTTCAAAGTCGCTGTGGATGACCCCGGCGGCCTGGGGAGCGGTGGCTCCGCGCGGAATGGTCCAGGCGCGAACCTCTTTAACCCCCGCGGTGAAGTAGGTGTGCAGCTGCAGCAAGTTGTAGGCCTCGCGAATCAACCGGTTCACGCCGGGCTCCTCGAGCTCGAGGTCGTCGAGGAACATGCGGCGCTCCTCGTAGGTTTCAAGTTCGGCGATGTCGGCCTCGGTGGCCGCGGCCAGGTGCAGCACCCCCGCGCCCTCTTCGGCGGCCATGGCGCGTACCTTTTCGACCCAGGCATTGCCCGTTTTCGCCGACGTTTCTTCGACGTTGCACACGTACATCACGGGCTTGTCGGTGAGCAGTTGGTAGTCAGCAATCCAAGCCGCCTCTTCGTCGGTGCGGTCAAATCCGCGCACCGACTTACCCTGCTCGACGTGCTTTTTGAGGCGCTCACCCATCTCCACCTCGCGCACGGCTTCGCGGGCTCCGCCCTTGGCCGACTTGCGCGAACGCTCCAATCGCTTGTCAATCGTTTCTAAATCTTTGAGCTGAAGCTCAAAATCAATCGTCTCCTTGTCGCGCAGCGGATTCACGCTTCCGTCGACGTGGGTGATGTTGTCGTTTTCGAAGCAGCGCAGGACGTGCAAAATGGCGTTGCATTCGCGGATGTTGCCCAAAAACTGGTTTCCGAGGCCCTCGCCCTTGCTAGCGCCCTTAACGAGGCCGGCGATGTCGACAATCTCGACGGTAGCCGGAACCACCCGCTCGGGATTCACAATCTCGGCGAGCGCGTCCATGCGCGTATCGGGGACGTTCACGGTGCCCACATTGGGCTCAATGGTGCAAAACGGAAAGTTGGCCGCATGGGCCTTCGCGTTGCTCAAGCAGTTAAACAACGTCGACTTACCGACGTTGGGGAGGCCTACGATTCCAACCTTCATAACTCGTTAATTACTTCTGTTTTCGGGCCGCAAAGGTAGCCGAACTATGGCCGTACTTTTGCGGTAAATCCGCTTCTGATGGCCTCAATCTACGACTACCCCTCGCAAATTCGCCGCGACATCTTGCGCATGGTACACAAACCGCAATCGGGCCACCCCGGCGGATCCATGGGCTGCACCGAGTTTTTTACCGCTCTGTACTTTGACGTGCTGCGCCACAAACCAGCGGCCTTCAGCATGGACGGACGCGGCGAAGACCTCTTCTTTTTGAGCAACGGCCACATTTCGCCCGTGCTCTACAGCACGTTAGCGCGTGCCGGCTACTTTCCCGTGGCGGAACTCTCGACCTTTCGACTCATCAACACCCGCCTGCAAGGTCACCCGACCACGCACGACGGGTTGCCCGGAGTGCGCATCGCGAGCGGATCGCTCGGCCAAGGCCTGAGCGTTGCCGTGGGCGCTGCCCAAGCCAAAAAACTCAACGGCGACCACCACCTCGTGTACACCCTGCACGGTGACGGCGAGCTGCAGGAAGGCCAGATCTGGGAAGCCGCCATGTACGCCGGCGCGAAAAAAGTCGACAACCTGATCGCTACGGTTGACGCCAACGGCCAGCAAATTGACGGCAGCACCGACGAAGTGCTTCCGATGGGCGACCTCGGCGCCAAGTTTGCCGCCTTTGGATGGGATGTCATGAACCTTGAACACGGCAACGACCTCGATGCCGTGCGCGCGGCGCTTCGCGAAGCCGGAACCCGCACCGGCAAGGGCAAGCCGGTGGTGATCATCATGAAGACCGCCATGGGCCACGGCGTGGACTTTATGGCCGGAACCCACAAGTGGCACGGCGTTGCCCCAAACGACGACGAGCTGGTCCGCGCTTTGGCGCAGTGCCCCGAAACGCTCGGCGACTACTAAACCCATCGCATGCTGCACCGCAGACTGTACGCCCTTCTTTTCTTCGCCTGCACCTTCGGGGCCTGGGCGCAGGGTGTGCTGCCTCCGCCCGAAAAAAAACCCGAGCCGCTCACGCGCATTTTGTTTGTGTTTGACGCCCCAAATTCGCTGTACGGCCGCTGGCAGACCGGCACCCGCAT
>JAURMB010000014.1 GCA_030831045.1 Schleiferiaceae bacterium | reverse complement strand
GCCGTTTTTGATTTCTACCGCCTCATGGGCGGGTACGGATCCGTGCGCCGATGGATGGCCAACCAATGGGCGCGCCCGGACGGTATTCACCTGAGCCAGGTCGGCTACGAAGCCGAGGCCGAGTGGTTCGCGCAAGCCTTGGTGAAGTCCTACCTTCGCCACCAAGAACGACGGTCATGGTAGACGCATGGATCCAACTGCTCCGCGCTGAGGCAAGCAAGCCCTGGACCTTCCTTGAGTTGGGATTCTGGGTGTTTTTTGCCGTCGTTTTGGTCGGTTTTGCCGCGCTTGAACGCAAAATCGCCCTGCGCAATGCCTACCTCATGCTGGCCTCGTGGTTCTTTTACTACCACACCAGCCAATGGTACGTCGTGCTGCTCATCTTCACGACGGCCGTTGATTACGGCGTAGGGCACGCCTTGCACCGTACGTCGCGGACCGCCCTGCGCAAACTGCTGCTCGGGGTCAGCATCGTCAGCAACCTGGGCGTTTTGTTTTTTTTCAAGTACGCCTACTTTGCGGCCGACGTGTGGAACGACCTTACCGGCCTTGCCTGGAACCCACAGCCCTTCTGGGCAGGATGGTCTAACGCCCACCTGGGCACCGACTTTGTCGAAGACGTCATTTTGCTTCCCGTGGGCATTTCGTTTTACACGTTCCAGTGCCTGAGCTACACCGTCGACATTTACCGCCGCCAGCTCGATCCGGTGCGCCGGTTTAGCGACTTCGCCTTTTACGTCAGCTTTTTTCCGCAGCTCGTCGCCGGACCCATTGTGCGGGCCAGCGACTTTGTTCCGCAGCTTTACCAGCCCTACACGGTTAACCGTGCCCAGTTCGGCCTGGGTCTTTTTTGGGTCGTCAACGGGTTTTTGAAAAAAGTCATTTTGGCGGACTTTCTCGCCGTGCACCTCGTCGACCGCGTCTTCAGCCAACCCACGCTCTACACGGGCTGGGAAAACACGCTCGCCCTTTTTGCCTACACCATGCAGGTTTACGCCGACTTTAGTGGCTACACCGACATTGCCATCGGAATCGCTCTGTGGATGGGTTTCACCCTGGTGAAGAACTTTGATTCGCCCTACAAAGCGCGCAGCGTGGCCGAGTTTTGGAAGCGTTGGCACATGTCCCTTTCGAGCTGGCTCAAGGACTACCTCTACATTCCGCTCGGTGGCAACCGGAGCGGTTCAACGGCCAGCTACATCCTCATTTTTGCGGGACTTTTTGGCTTGGCTTGGTGGGCACCGAATTCTTGGGTCTCCTATGCCTTGGCAGCCCTGGTGCTCGTCTTTTTGGTGATGTACCAGTTTATTCCCGCCTTTCGCCGCGGCTTCAATACCAACGTCAACTTGCTGCTAACGATGCTTTTGGGCGGACTCTGGCACGGGGCTTCGTGGAACTTTGTGGTGTGGGGCGGACTCAACGGTCTGGGCCTCGTTAGCTACAAACTTTGGTCTCGGGTGCGCCCGTACCGCGTTGAGGGCTGGCTGATTCGCGGACTGGGCGTCGCGCTCACCTTAGTGTTCATCACATTTACCCGCATTTGGTTTCGCGCCCCGGACTGGGACACCGCTATGGCCATGCTCGATCAGTTGCTCATGGCCTTGGACCTCGCGCCGAGTCTGGCAATGCTGCACGCCTGGTGGCGTCCTGCGCTGGTGCTCGCCGTGGGCTTTGGTATTCACTGGATTCCGGAACGCTACAAGGAACAGTACCGCGTGCGCTTTGCTCAGCTGCATCCAGCCCTTTGGGGCCTGGCCGGAGTAACGGCGGTGCTTCTGGCCTACCAGTTTATGGCGGCCGAAAGCCAGCCTTTTATTTACTTTCAGTTTTAAGGACCACCGTTTGGGCGGGGTCGAGCGTGCGCAACCGTGCGCGACGCCACGACTGCACGTATCCCTGGTACTGCTGGGCCATATCGCGGGTTTTGCGGGCATAGTGCCCTCCGGGGCCCTTCGCGACTTGGTCGACGTTGCCAAACCAGCGCGTGGGGTCGTACCCTAAGCGTTTAGCGCGCTGCATGGCGCGCTCAACCGGCGCGGGTCCCGTGTTGTAAGAGGCCATCACAAACGGAAGACGTTGGTCGTTGGGGACTCCGCGGTTCTTCCAGAACAGGTCGAGGTAGCGCAGGTAGCGAATGCCCACCTTGATGTTGGCCCTGGGGTTGTACAAGTCGACGGGACCGCGGTTCATGCGGTTCGCGGTGGAGGGGAGGAGCTGCATGAGCCCCACGGCGCCTGCCGGCGAAACAATGCTTGGGTTAAACCGGCTCTCCGCAAAAATCAGGGCGTTGAGCGTGAAGCGGTCCCAGCCGCTGTGGCCGACCAGCAAGGCATCGTAGGGCGAAATCAAGCTGTCGCGGTCGCTAGGGCGCGGCACGGGTTTTTGCGCCAAGGCCCCGCGTTGGTTGCGGCTCGCGCGACCTCGAACCAGGTCGTTGAGTTCGGCGAGCAGCACCGTGTCACCAGGGCGCATGGCCCAGTGAAAGCTCCCTTTGGCCAATCGGGTGCCGCGTCGACCCCAGGCTCGGGCCATGTAGTCGGGCATAACCCACACCGCGGTATCGAGCCCGGCAAAGCGGAACATGGTCGGTCCAGCTGGAACCACATTGAGGCTGTCTGCCTCGAGCAACCAAAGCGGTTTGGGAAATTCTCCCGGAATATGGATGCGCGGTTTGGGCTTGGCTTTGGTTTTTCGCGCGGATTTTTTGGCTTTTTTGGTCGGCGTGCGCGCCGCGTTCCGATCGGGGGATTGGGTTCCGACCTGCACCCATCGAAACGACCGAACGGCCTTGGTGGCAACCAGTTCAAGCATGCCCTCTTCGGGAATGGGTCCTACGGCGACGTCGGCGGTTCCGAGCCGCACGGCCTCAAGCGCCTCATGTACCGAAGCGGCGTACTGCCATTCAATCGGGTGGCCGGTGCGTCGTCCCCACCATTCGAGCAGCTGCACGTCGTACCCCAGCACGCGTCCGCCGTCGAGCTGCATGACCCCGAGGTCGGGAACGACAACGACCCGAACGAGCCCGGCGGACCACGCCTCGTTCCACGTAGCCGTTCGGTCGAGGTCCATCGACGGGTTCGGAGACCCGACCATGAACGATACGGCCGCGAGGGTTAGCCACCAACGCCAGTGCTTGATCATGCCCCGAAGATCGGGCGACTGGGCCGTACTTTTGCCATCGAATGATGCTGGGCCTCAAACTACCGACCGATCCGCGCTGGGCGAAGGCTGCTGAAATGCACCTGAGCGAAATTTTGACGGACCACGCCTACTGCGAGCAAAAAGCGGCGTCCACTGCGATTTCGCTGGTGGTTACCTACCCAGAACTCAGCGACCTTGTGACCGAAATGGCGGCGCTAGCCCGCGAAGAAATGAGCCATTTTGAGATGGTGCACAAGCGCATCGTCGAGCGCGGTTTGACCCTTGGACGCGAGCGAAAAGACGAGTACGTGGCGGCGGTAACGAAGTTTTTTGCCCCCCACGGCGACCGCATGAAGCGCTTGGTGCATCGCTTGCTGATCGCCGCGTTGATTGAAGCACGCAGCTGCGAGCGCTTTCGCGTACTGAGCGAATCGGTCCAAGACGCCGAGCTAGCCCAATTTTATGCCCGCCTCATGGCGTCTGAGGCCAACCACTACACGATGTTCTTGAAATTTGCCCGCACCTACGGGCAGCGCGACGAAGTCGATCGGCTCTGGAAGGAGTTGCTCGCCTTCGAAGCCCAAGTCGTCGCATCGTTCACTAGTCCGGAACGCGTTCACGGCTAATTATCCCTTGATTTACTATGGAAGACCTGAAAAAAACCCCACTGTTTGACCTGCACGTTGCGCTCGGCGCCAAAATGGTTCCGTTTGCCGGATACGAAATGCCGGTGCAGTACGCCGGTGTGAGCCACGAACATCATGTGGTGCGGAGCAAAGTCGGAATGTTTGACGTTTCGCACATGGGCGAATTTTGGGTTGAAGGCCCTGAGGCGACTGCGTTCCTGAATTCGGTCACCAGCAACGACGTCGCCAAGCTCACCGCCGGTAAAGTGCAGTACAGCTGCTTGCCGAACGCCACGGGCGGAATCGTCGACGACCTCCTGGTGTATTGCTTCAGCGAAACCAAGTACATGCTCGTCGTCAACGCGAGCAATATGGCCAAGGACTGGGCATGGCTCCAGCAATTTGCTTCGGCGTTTGACGTGCGCATGTCCGATGCTTCGCACGACACCGCCCTGCTGGCCGTTCAGGGTCCGCGTGCGGCTCAAGCGCTTCAGTCGCTGACCGACCTCGACCTCGCCAGCATGACGTACTACACGTTTGGCGTGGGACATTTTGCGGGCGCCTCAGACATTCTCGTGAGCGCGACCGGCTATACGGGTGCTGGCGGATTTGAAATCTACGTGCCGAATGCCCTCGCCGTAGCTGCGTGGACGGCCATTATGAAGGCCGGAGCGGAATTTGGCCTCGAGCCCATCGGCCTTGGCGCACGCGACACGCTTCGCCTCGAAATGGGTTTTTGCCTGTACGGAAACGACATCGACGACACCACGTCGCCCATTGAGGCTGGTTTGGGTTGGATAACCAAGTTCACCAAGGACTTCACGAATTCCGCCGCCCTTAAGGCGCAAAAAGAACAGGGTGTTGCGCGCAAACTGGTGGGGATTAAGCTCCTCGACCGCGGCGTGCCCCGCCACGGCTATCCGATGGTCGACGCGCACGGCGTTGAAATTGGCGTAGTAACGAGCGGAACCATGTCGCCTTCGCTCAACGAGGCTATTGGGCTGGCGTACGTGCCTACCGCCATGGCGTCCCCGGGCAGCAGCGTTTGGGTCGAAGTTCGAGGCAAGGCACTGAAGGCCGAGGTCGTGTCGCTTCCGTTTTACACGGCTTAAGGAGCGAAGAAGGTGATGAAGTTAGACAACGTCGACCGCGAAATCTTGCGCCACCTCTTGGAGGACGCCCGCAAGACCTACACCGACATCGCCAAGGAGCTCGGTGTTAGTCCCGGTACCATTCACGTGCGGGTAAAAAAGCTTGAAAAAGCGGGAATTATCAAAGGCGCCAGCCTTCAGGTAGATTACGAACAGCTGGGTTATGGGTTTATTGCCTTCGTCGGGGTGTACCTGAGCAAAACTTCGGCGACCCACGAGGTAATTGACGAACTCAAGGCGATTCCCGAAGTAACGGTGGCCCACATCGCCACCGGGCGCTTCGGGATTTTTGCCAAAATCCGCTGCCAAGACACCAAGCACGCCAAGGAGATCATTTTCAAAATCAGCGACATTCCGGGTGTTTCGAACACCGAAACGATGATTGCGCTCGAGGAGCCCATCAACAGCTCTAAAGCCCTACTGACGCAGATTTTGCACCTCAATGACGAGCACGTCGCGAGTAACTAGTTACTAGTTACTGGTTACTCGGTGCGTGCCATCAGTTGGCGGACCGCATAGCTAGCGGCGTGCAGCCCAAAAGCCGCAGGAATCCAGGCGCTCGTGCCGTAAAAAGACTTTTTGAAGTTGCTTCCGTCGGTCAGGCGCACGCTGTCTTTGTTGGCGAGTTCGCTGCTAAACACGACGGGAAATCCCTTGCGGATTCCGTATTCGTGCTGAAGCCGCTTGCGCACGTGCTTGGCAAAAGGGCAGTTGTAGCTCTCCTGAATCGGCGCAATCTGAATTTTGCTGGGGTCCACACGTCCGCCCGCACCCATAGAACTAATGAACGGAATGTTCTCGTTAAGGGCCGTTCGAATAAAGTTGAGTTTGGGCTGCACGCTGTCGATGCAGTCGAGCGCAAAATCGACCTCGGATGTTTGAAGTAGCTGGCGCATGGCTTCAGGGTCCAGAAACGAATCGATAGCATCCACGCGGCATTCAGGGTTTATGTCCCGCACGCGGTCTCGGAGGAGCCAAGCCTTTTTTTGACCGTGGCTGCTGCTCAGAGCCTGAAGCTGACGGTTTCGGTTGGTGGGATCAACCACGTCGCCGTCGACGAGCGTTAGGTGCCCAACACCGGAACGCGCGAGGAATTCCACGGCAAAGCTGCCCACGCCGCCCAGTCCGACTACAAGAATGTGGGAACCTAGTACGCGGTTTAGGGCCTCTGGGCCCACCAAAAGCTCGGTGCGTTCAAGCCAGTGCGGAATCATGGCCGCAAAAGTACGGGTGGACCACTTTTGGTTTCTAGCAACTGGTTTCTAGCAACTGGTTTCTAGTCTCTGGTTTCTCGTCTCTGGTTTCTCGTCTCTGGTTTCTTGCCTCTTGTTTCTGGTTTCTTGGTAATGAGCCAAGAGCACCAAGAAATAGGTACAAGTGACGAGGTACACTGTAGGGCAGGATCCAAGTATACCTCGAAGCGGCTCGCATCAAACTAGAAACCAGAAACCAGCAGCGAGTAGCAGCCGACTAGTAGTAGGCCTTGCGGCGAACTCCCATAACGTGCTTGGCCAAGCGCATCACTTGGCGCGTGTATCCGTACTCGTTGTCGTACCATACATAAAGCACGGCGTTTCGGCCGTCGGCGTGCAGCAACGTGGCTTCGCTGTCGACAATGGAACAGCACGAATCGCCCACAATGTCGCTTGAAACCAATTCGGGGCTGGTGGAGTACTTGATTTGCTCCACGAGCGGACCTCGGTAGGCCGCTGTCTTTAGCGCGGCATTCAAGGTTTCGCGCGCCACGCTTTGGCTGAGGTTCAATTTAAGAATGGCCAGCGACCCGTTGGGCACGGGCACCCGGATCGCGTTGCTGGTGAATTTCGCGCCGAGCCCCGGAATCGCTTTGTCAATGGCGCTGCCAGCTCCCGTTTCGGTGATGACCATGTTCAGCGCGGCGGCCCGTCCGCGGCGGTACTTCGAATGCATGTTGTCGACCAAGTTTTGGTCGTTGGTGTAGGCGTGGATCGTCTCGATGTGTCCCTGCTCGATTCCGAACTGGTCCTGCATGACTTTGAGCACGGGAACGATGGCGTTTGTGGTGCACGAAGCAGCCGAAAAGATGGTTTCGTTCCCCCAATCTTGGTCGTGGTTTACCCCAAATACGATGTTGGGGATTCCTTTACCGGGAGCGGTAAGCAAGACCTTGGTGCAACCTTTAGACTGCTGGTGGCGGGCGAGGGCTTCGCGGTCGCGAAACGCGCCCGTGTTGTCGATGACCAGGACGTTGCGCAGTCCGAGGGCCGTGTAGTCGATGTCTTCGGGTTTGGCAGCGTTAATCAGCAGAACGGGTCGGCCGTTGATGATCAAGGAATTGGTGGCGGGTTCAGCTGTTACGGTGCCGGGGAAGGGGCCGTGGATGGAGTCTACGCGCAGCAGCGAAGCACGCTTTTCAACGTCTTCTGCGCCGCTGCCGCGCACGACGATGGCGCGCAACCGAAGCTGTTCGCCACGGCCTTCTTGGGCAATCAGCTCGCGGGCAACGAGGCGCCCGATGCGTCCAAAACCGTAGAGCACCACGTCGGCCGGCTCGGGGCTTGGGTTGGCGCTGTGGCTAAAGTCTGCAAGTTTGGCCTGCAAAAAGGCTTTGCGGGTCAGGTAGGTCGCGGCCTCGCGGCGCCATTCGGTGGCCAAGCGTCCAAGGTCAATGCGGGCGTTCTGCACGCCGAATTCGAGAATTGCCTGGGCCATTCCCAAACTGTCGTCGACCGAAATGCGCTCGTCGGCCATGACCATGGCGTGTTCGTGCGCGTGCAGGACTTCTGAGGCGCGCTGGTCCAGCAAGGTTTGGCGAAACAAGACGACTTCGACGTTGCGGTCGTAAAAGAGGTCGTTGGTAGTTTTTAGCAAGTCAGTCGCCGATTTTTCAAGGGAAATTCGGGCTTGCACGGACGTCGGATAGGCGTTCGCAGACGGATTCATCAAGGGTGGGTTTAAGGTTGGGGTTGTGCGGCAAAGGTAGGAGGGAGTCCGAGCGGACTCAAGCCCTTTTTAGGCAATTTTTATTTGCTAACCCCCCGATTTTCACCAAATTAAAAAATCCGGTTTTGCGTATTTTGGACACTTAGTCCACGCAAAACCGGCCCGCGACCTTGGGGATCGTTTGCCTACAGGGCGAAGGCAAAAACTTCAGCGCGTCCGTTGGGGCGGTAGCCTTGAATCAAGACGCCGTCGCCCGGTCCCAGTTCGCCAAGAATCTTGGCAACTTCCTCAGCGCTCGAAACCAGCTTGTTGTTGAGCTTGACCAAAATGAATCCAGCAGGCACTCCGGCGGCGGCAAGCTTGCCGTCACCTGGATTTACGATTTTGACCCCAGTCCGCAGTCCAAAGCGCGCCTTGTCGTTGGGCGAAAGCGGCTCGAAGGTGGCGCCCAGCGTGGTCAGCGTGGTCACATCATCTTTTTTCAGCACCTCGGTATTGCCTTGGCGGTTGCGCAGGGTTACGTTGAAAACCTTTTCTTTTCCGTCGCGGAGCACGACCACGCTGAGCTTGTCGCCGGGTCGGCGGCTGCCGATTACTTCGAGCAGTTCCGACATTTTCTTGACGGATTTTCCGCCGGCTTGCACCAGCACGTCGCCTTTCTTGATGCCTGCTTCGGCCGCTGCGCCCCCGTCGGTGACGTCTGAAATGTAAACGCCTTGGCTCTCTTTGATGCTGAGTTCCTTCGCCAGCTCGGGGGTGATGTCGGCGATGTTCACGCCGAGGTATGCGCGCTGCACGACTCCGTACTTGGTGAGGTCGTCGACCACCTTGCGCACGATGTTGGCCGGAACCGCAAAGCTGTAGCCTTCGTAGCTCCCGGTGCGCGTAGAAATGGCCGTGTTGATGCCGATGAGGTCGCCGCGCGTGTTGATCAGGGCTCCGCCCGAATTGCCCGGATTCACCACCGCGTCGGTTTGAATGAAGGCCTCGATGGCGGACTGGTTGTCGATGATGTTGATGCTCCGGCCCTTCGCGCTGATGATGCCGGCGGTCACGGTGCTGTTGAGGTTAAAGGGATTGCCCACGGCCAAAACCCATTCGCCCAGACGCAGGTCGTCGCTGTTGGCAAAAGCCAAGGTCGGCAGGTTCTCGGCCTCGATTTTGAGCACGGCCAGGTCGGTGGTGGGGTCGACACCCACGACGTTGGCCACGTATTCCTTGTTGTTGTTCAAACTGACTTTGACCTCTTTGGCCTTGTCAATCACGTGGTTGTTGGTAACGATGTAGCCGTCGGGACTAATGATGACCCCTGAGCCGGAACCCTGAACGATGCGCGGCTGCATTTGCGGGGTGTTCCCAAAGCCAAAGAAGAAGTCCTGAAACGGGTTAAACGTGTAGCCCTGTTCCACCGATGTTTTTACGTGGACGACAGCGTGCACGGCTGTTTCGGCGGCGGCGCTAAAGTCGGTGGACGAAATGAGTGCGGGATGGTCCGCCACGAGGCGTCCGTTGGATTCGTTCCAAAGCGCGCTTGAAGCTACGGGCGAGCTCAAGGCGTCATAAATCGCCGCCCCACCGAGGCCGGCCGCAAGTGCAATGCCTGCAAAGGCTGCGAGTACTTTAGTCTGGTTCATGTCGTTCGGAATTAATCGTTAAAAGACGGGTGGACCGAATCCAAAAACTGTTCCACGGCCTACATTCGCAGTATGTTCCGACGTTTTGTCAAGTACCACGGCAGCGGCAACGACTTCGTGGTTGTATCCGGTTCATTTGAAGCGACTTGG
>JAURMB010000013.1 GCA_030831045.1 Schleiferiaceae bacterium | reverse complement strand
GTGGCGGGGCCTTCATGATTCCCTACCTGGTTTCTTTTTTGGTGCTGGGAATTCCGCTGCTCTGGATCGAGTGGGCCTCGGGCCGTTTTGGCGGAACCAAGGGCGACCACAGCGCCCCGTTCATCATGAACTCCATGGGCAAGCGGTCCTACTGGAAGTACTTGGGCGTGTTTGGCATCTTCACGAACATTGCGGTTGCCGCCTACTACACCTACATCGAATCGTGGACGTTTTCCTACGTGTTCCACTCGGTAGCTCAAACGTTTACCGGCATGAGCCAGACCGAAGTCGCGCAGTTCTTCACGAGCTACGTCGACATCGGCCAATCCACTACGGGCTTGCCCTATGAGGCTATTTGGTTCTACATTTTGGTGCTCGGACTCAACACCTGGATCTTGAGTAAGGGCCTTGAGGGCGGAATCGAAAAGGTGGCCAAAATCGGTATGCCGCTGCTCATCGTGTTTGGGGCCTTTTTGGCCGTGCGCGCCTTTCTGCTTGGCGACTCGGGTGCCCCTGCCGGCTGCGCCGAGTGCGATGCTATGCTCGGCTTCAACTTCTTGTGGAATCCACAGTTTGACTCCTTGAGCAACCCCAACGTGTGGCTTGCGGCCGCGGGCCAGATATTCTTTACGCTTTCGGTCGGAATGGGTACCATACACTGCTACGCCGCCTACGTCAAGCCCAAGGACGACATCGCCCTTAACTCTATGGCTGCCGGCTGGATGAACGGCTTCGTCGAAATCGTGCTCGGGGGCAGCATTGTCATTCCCATCGCCGTGGGCTACCTCGGTCTCGATTGGGTCAAAGAAAACGCCGGGTTCGCCATGGCCTTTCAAACCATGCCCTACCTCTTTACCAAATGGGGCACCGTAATCGGTAGCGTGGCGGGAGTGATGTGGTTCGGACTCCTCTTTTTTGCCGGAATCACCAGTTCGCTTGCCATGGGCTCACCGTGGGTGGCCTTCATGCAGGACGAATTCAAATTCAGCCTCAAAACTTCGGCCTGGACCTTTGGTTTGGTTACCCTATTGGCCGGACTTCCTACGGTTTTCTTTTACCAGCAGGGCGTCTTTGACCAGTACGACTACTGGGCCGGCACGGTTGGCCTCGTCTTCTTCGCCCTCGTAGAAGCCGTTCTCTTCGCCTGGATTTGGGGCATCGACCGGGGTTGGGACGAAATCAACCGCGGCGCCGACATTGTGCTTCCTAAATTTTACAAGCCCATTTTGAAGTACGTCACGCCGACGATTCTACTGGTCATCTTCACCATGAGCTTGGTGACGCCCAAGGGCAACGACTGGAAGTCCGCCCTCAGCAACGGCTGGAAGTTTGATTCGTCGAGCATTATCGGGCAAATTCAAAACGTCGACATCACCTACAACCGCGAGGCCATCGCCGACGTTTTTGTGGCCGAAGTGAGCGGTGTCGCCGACGTGCAGTCCGCCGACGGCCAGACCACCATTCGCCTCGTGCAACCCAACGGAGGCGCCACCACCTACCAGTGGGACGCGGCCGATGCCCAACCGGTGGTCACGACCGGCCAAGTGGTGCGCGCCGGAGACCAGATCGCAGCGGGCTCTTTTGTGAACCCAATTTTTTACAAGCACCTCGCGCGCGGAATCCTTGTGGCGCTGTTCGCCTTCATCGCGGGAATGGTGTTTGTTGCCTACCGCCGTCGAACCAACGCTCTGAACTGATATGACTGCTGCTGCCTGGACCATGATGCTGGTCACCGAAATTCTGGTTACCGCCGTAACCATTTACTTCTTTGTTAAGGTGCTTCGAACGCCGCCCAAAGACGAGCCAGATTCCTACACCCAAAACGACGCCGAGTAGTGCGGCGGCAACCCAAACCTTGGGTTGCAGAACTTGGATGGGCGGGGTTGTTCCTCGCCCTTTTCATTTTAAACGAGTGGTACGCCACGCCACCGCCCGAGCCGGTGTGGGCGGAGTTTCCGGAGCTGCCAGCCGTGCGCGATCCGCGCGCAGCGTACCCCGAGCGCAGCTACCCCAAACGCCAACCCGTTGAGTACCCCAAGCCCAAGCTTCGTTCCTCGAGGCTCCACGTTGCCAGCGACACCGTTTCAGCCCAGTGGCTGCAGGGTCAGGGTTGGCCCGAATGGAAGGCTCAAGGCTTTGTGCGCGACCGCGATCGCTGGGGCGGGGTGGACTCCTTGCTGGCAGCCCGCTGGGACGACCGCCACGACTTTTTGTGGGACCTTCATCCGCCGAGCCCCATGAACCTAAATACGGTTCCCGAAGATCAGCTGTACGGTCATCCGTTGTGGCGCTCGGCTCAGGTGCGGGCGCTGCACCGGTTTCGAAGCCGGGTACGTCCGCTCCGTTCCTTGGACGAGGTCTTTGCCTTAGCGCCGTTTGATTCCGCACAAAAGGTCCAAATACCCCAGTATTTTTATGTGGGTAAATAGTTGTACCTTTGCAGCCCAAAGAGAGGAGGTGTCCCCATTATGCTAGTAGTACAAGTCAAAGAAGGTGAAGGAATTGAGCGCGCGCTTAAGCGCTACAAGCGCAAGTTCGACAAGACCGGCACGATGCGCCAACTGCGCAGCCGTCAGCAGTTCACCAAAACGTCGGTGAGCCGTCGCAAAGAAATCATTAAGGCTACCTACGTTCAGGGTCTTCGTTTGAAAGACGCCGAATAAGTAGGTACGTGACCTAATTTAAGCCTCGAGGAAACTCGAGGCTTTTTTTATGCTCGAAGCATTCATAGACTACCTGCGCTGGGAGCGTCGCCGCTCCGAGGCCACCGTACTCGCCTACTCGGCCGACGTGGGGCAGTGGCTGTCGTTTGCGGAACATGCGCTCGGCATGCCACACGCAAAAGGGGCTACGCGAACGCACGTGCGCTCCTGGGTGACCGACTTGGTGCAGGAGGGAACCAAGGCCCGATCGGTCAACCGAAAGCTCAGTGCCGTGCGCAGCTACTACCGTTGGAGGGCGAGTTTGGATCCGGGCATGGTAAACCCTGCACAGGGCGTACCCTTGCTGCGCACCCCCAGTCGGGTCGTGCGGGCCCTCACGGCCACAGAGGTCGAAGCGTTGCTTGATCCCAAAGCCTTTGCGGACGACGCGGTGGGCCGCCGCGACCAGTTTTTGCTCCTGACCCTTTACACGGTTGGGCTGCGACGTTCCGAACTCCTGAACTTGACCTATTCGCGGGTTCACGGGTCGAGCCTTCGGGTCGTAGGAAAGGGCAACAAGGAGCGGGAACTGCCGCTTCTGCCCGAATGGATGGCCTTGTATGAACGCCACCAGCGCGAGTGGCGGTCGGTGGCCGAGTGGATTTTTTGCAGCCCGTCGGGTAAAAAACTGGATCCGCGTAGTGTGTATTCCGTGGTAAAATCGTACCTTCAAAGGGCAAGCACCAGCGAACACTTAGGGCCGCACGCCCTGCGGCACACCTTTGCAACGCATTTGCTTGACCTGGGTGCAGATCTTACGGTGATCCGCGAGCTTTTAGGGCACGCGAATTTATCGGCCACGCAAGTCTACACCCATGCGTCGGTGGAACAACTCAAATCGGTCTACCAACGCGCCCATCCCCGCGGCCGATAGGGGAGGCGCTGCCCAAAATCCCCTATGTTATGATTACCGAAGTACGCGCGATTCAGTTCAAGGCGAGTGATCGCCTCATTGCGTTTGCCCACGAACGCCTCGAACGGGTCAACCACGTTTACCAGCAAGCGGTCCATGCCAGCGTGCAGCTAAAAATTGACAACAACCACCTAGCGGCCAACAAGATTGCCGAGATTACCCTGCACGTTCCGGGCGAAGATTTGGTGGTGCGAAAGGAGGCGAGAACCTTCGAAAAAGCCCTGAGTATGGCCGTGGATCGGTTGCGTCGAGTGGCGCGCGAAGCCAAGGCGAAAACAAAAAAGCTCAGAAGGTCAAAGTAGGTATTGAAATAATCGCTTTTTTTTCTACATTTGCAGTCCGTTTGAAAAAGCGGCCGTGCTGCACGGGCAGCAACGTTCTTTTTCGCGCACTGCAGGGCGTTAGCCCCTAAGCCAGCACAGCTCAGTTGGTAGAGCTACCGAGTTGTAATCAGTGGGTCGGGGGTTCGAGTCCCTCTGCTGGCTCTAAAGCTCTACAGAGTGCGAAGTTTTTGTACTAAGCTGTACATTGGGAGTATCGCATAG
>JAURMB010000012.1 GCA_030831045.1 Schleiferiaceae bacterium | reverse complement strand
TTGTCGAGCAAGGCCGCGGGAAACACGTCAAACGCAAACGCCTTGCGGTCCGATTCGGTCGACGGCAGCGGGGCGCCGTTCAGGTAGGCCGCGTTGTAGCGGTCGTTGAGTCCGCGCACAATGGCGAATTTGTTGTCTTGAATCGAAGCGCCCGAAACGCGCTTGAGCACGTCGCCCGTGTTGCGGTCTGGAGTGCGGCGAATGGTTTCGGACGAAATACCGTCAGACACCGACGACAAGCTCTTTTGCTGGATCAGCAGGGCGTTCACGTTTTCGCGCACGGCCGACGCGGTGATGGTCACTTCCTCGAGGGACTCGCCCTTCGACAGCTCCATGGTGATGTTCAGCGTCGTTTCGCTTGCGGCACGCACCGTCACGCCCGTGATGGCCTTGTTGGCGAACCCAAACGACTTAACGACAACGGTGTAGGTCCCTGGGGCGAGGCTCAGGCTGTATTCTCCGTCAAAATTGGTAATGGTGGTCAGCGACGTTCCTTCGACCAGCACCTGCGCCCCCGGCATGGTTTCGCCGGTTGAGCCGTCGACCACGGTTCCCGTGAGCTTGGCGGATTGGGCCCAAGCGGTGGAGGTTGCAATAAGTAAAGCCGAGAAAATGAGGAGGATGCGGTTCATAGCCTAGGGTGCGTTGCGTGATGCGTTCAGGGTGCAAAGCACGCGCAAGCGCTTAACCTCAAGTTTACGGGTATGTTAGCCCGATGTTATCAAGTTGGCTTAGCCCAAGTCGTTCAGCCAGGCTTCCAGTCGGTTAACGTCTTTTTGGTAGCTGTGCTTCCACATCCAGCGCGAAAGCCGAACAACCAGCGGCATCATCGCGAGGGTCACGCCGAGGCCGGTGATCAGAAGCTTTGGTTTCATCAGCAGCACCGACGCGTCGGGTTCGTTGGCGCCAATGGTTCCGCCCAAAAAGAACCCAGTCATCGCAGAAACCGGGAACGCGATACCGGCCCAGTAGGTTTGAAAGCGATGCCAGTCGCGGAATTCCAGCAAAAGCTGCTCGGCAAACTGCCGGATCGGCTGGTCCATGCGCAACTGCCGAAGACGGCGAACCAGCGGAATCATGCGCACGGTCACCGCCGCATTAAACGCGACGAGCACCAAGATTCCGCCCCGCAAAATCCACGACGGAGTCACGGCGAGCACGTAGAGATAAAATGCGGTGATGACCAGCGAAAACGCAATACCCGCGTACTGGCGTCGCAGGGCGTTGCGCACCAAGGGTGCCGGCGCAAAACTCCGCGGAGGCTGTGGTTCCGTCAAAACCGAGCGGGGTTCGGCCGACTTCCATGCGGCCTCGAGGTCGAATTCGCTTAACGGTTCGTGAGCCATTGCTGAAGCTGTTTTTTAATGCGGTGAACTTTGACGTTGACGTGGTTGGCGGTGATGCCTAGGGTTTCGCTAATTTCTTCAGCGCGGAACCCTTCAAGGTGCAGCGCAATCAGCGCCCGGTCCGCTTCGGGCAGGCGGACCAAAGCTTGGTGAAGTCGTTCGGCGGCATCGCTTCGGACTTCAGGGTCGTGGCCGGGCTCCGCGGTGGGTTCGGAAAGGGCGGTTTCGGGTCGCCGGTAGGCCTTGCGCTGCATCGTGAGCAACGTGTTCAATGCCACCCGATACAACCAGGTCGAGGCCTGAGCATCGCCCCGAAATGAACCCAGGGCACCGTGCACCTGAAGGTAAATTTCGTTCCAGGCATCGTCGGCTTCTTCGCCCCGCGGACAGTAAAGCCGAATTAGCTTGTGGAGCAGCCCTCGGTGGGCCTGCATGAGGTCCCAAGCCGATTCTGTGGCGGGGTTTTGCACGCTTACTTGCCGTTCCAGCCGTCAAAGAACCCTTGTTTGGCGTCCTTGGCTGCGTCGGCTGCGTCGTTGGTACCCATCCACATTCCAAAAATGAGGGCGATCATTGCCAGGTGGGTGTACAGCCAAACCTTTTGCCAGCGCGGACGCGCGCCCCACGCTTGGTTCGGGTCAAACGGATCAAACACTAAAGCGATGCCGATTTGGGCGATGGCGGTTCCGGGATCGCGCTGCACCAGGAGGTAGTAGAGTCCGAGGGCAAAAAAGCCGCCGTAGAGGGCGCGGTTAATTTTTGGATTCATACCTCATTAGTGCTCGTTGCAGCGTCAATATTACAGCGCTGAACTCCGTCGCCCAATTAAGCCCGTTCCAATAGGGCCACGAGTTCGCGTTGGACCGCCTGCTGCCGATCTAGGGCGTACCATTTATGCAAATCTTCGCTGTACCGATGGGCCCGATCGGGGTCGGCCTTGACCCGCTGAACAAGCTCTTGGGCCTCAGCGGGCCGTGGACCCCAGCTTGCCGTCACGTCAAACGCTTCATTCAGTTGAATCGTTTTTGGAATGCTGCGCCCCCCATTGGTCAGAAACTGGTCCATCAGCTCGAGGTTTTGGTCGCGCAGCAGTACGCGTGCCTCAATGCGGCCGTTGCTGGCTCGAGCAATCGCCGCCTGAACCGGAACGATTTGCGCGCCATCCCCACACCAGTGTTCGTTCAAAATCAGCCACTTGGTTCCTGGTTGGGCGTTAAGTGCGGCGACCTCGGTTTCGGGCTCGAGGCGCAGGCGCTGCGTTAAACGTTTCACGCGCTGCTGGTTGATAACTAAGTATTTGGCGTACGGATCTTCTTCGTTCGGAATCCCTTTCAGCAAATCCTCGAGGTATTGGTCAATGGGCAGAGCGCGGCTCCAGGCCTGCGCGAAGTCTTCAGCATTCCATGTCATGCTTCCGTTAACGCAATTTATGTTCCTTCGTTCTCGGCGTCTGGGCTGGCCGTCATATTGTCAGGTTGCTCGGCGAAGTCCTGCGGTTGGGCGTATCTTTGCCGCCCTGCAAACCACAGCCTAATTTAGGCTTTGGCCCGCACCCTGGAGAGGTGTCCGAGTGGTTGAAGGAGCGCGCCTGGAAAGTGCGTATATGGGAAACTGTATCGCGGGTTCGAATCCCGCTCTCTCCGCCAGAAACTGAGAAACCCGCAGCATATGCTGCGGGTTTTTTTGTGAATGAACGCGTCGAGCTTGCTCGAACGCGGGCAGGAGCAAAAAAGCCAGGCGGCGCGATCGCGCCGGCGGGTTTCGCGTTCTGATGCCATCCCTCCCACGGGATCTTTTGAGCGAAGCGATAAAAATCCCGTGCGCTCTGCGCCCAGTGCAATTCCCTTGCCTCGTGAACCGCGAAGCTAATCTCGCCGCATTCGCCCAACCACCCAACGCCCTAAAAAGGCCATCGGGAAGTACGCTAACCCCAGGTCGAGCACCACAAACCAACCGGGCGCCGGGACCATCTGCACCATCATGAGTCCGCCCACAAAAAACATCGCGCCCACAACGAGTACTCCCCAAAGCGACCACTTGGGCTGCCACCACGAAATCAATAAGGCACCGACCCACGTGCCCAATGCGTGCGCCAACCACGGAATCACAAAATGCTTCGGTTCCATCAGCGGGGCGGCGGCGGTCAGGCCCTCGGGCGTCGTCAAATCCAGCCCTGCGGGCGGCGGAATGAGGTGGGGACTCAGGCTGATCAGGATTCCGTTGGCGAATCCGCCCAGGGTTAGGGCCAGGGCCAAAAGCGCGGCAAACTTTAAAACGTTTAGCATGACTGGGAATTTGGATAAAACTTATGGCTCCCGTCGCAGCCCGGCATTTTTTGGCTGTGCCCGCATACGCAGTCGTTCATGCCTTTTCCGCGCAATATGCGGACGGTGAATTTCTCGATGCGCGCCGACACCGTCGCAGACTGCTTGGCGGCCGTAAAAAACATGAGGTAGGCCCGTTGGCGCCCAACGGTAAGCGCTTCAAACGCTTCGCGCAGCCCTGGGGTCACTTCGTACGCTGCTTCGAGCTCGGCCGGGACCGCAAATTCGTTCGCCGGCTTTTCGACGCGCAGTCCGCGCTGTTCCGCCTCGATGGCCGCCAGCAGGTATTCGTGCACGAAGGGTGCCGCCGCCTCGGCCTCAGCCATCGAGCTGAACTTCATCCATCGGCCTTCGACCGTGTTAGCGCCCGGCTTGCTGAGCAGGGCCTGCGGGTCGGGAATTAGCGCGCCCTTCATCAGCGAAAGCACAAAGTAGTTTTTAAATCCGCCCAAAATGGCGATGTTTCGGCCCTCGTGGGTGTAGCAAGGCTGGCCCCACTTGACCTCTTCGACGAGCGGAGCTTGCAGCACCAGCGCCCGAAGGAACTGCAGTTCAGGACTCCAGCGAGTGGCCTCGGCCAGCATCACGTCAACCTCGGGATTCATTGGTCTAAAGGTAACTCGGGTTGCCGAAACGAAGGTGCAACGAGCCGCGGGTGCGCTCAAAATTCCGCTCGTTAAATGATAGTTAAAAACTATCAACAAAAGGGGCGCGCAATCAAACAAAGTGCTAGGTTTGGGGTTCCAATTACAACGTTCAACGTCACGACCAACCCTATTATGGACCATACTCAAAGCACGGGCAAGTGCCCTTTTACCAGCGAGCGCACTAAGGCGGCCGCAGGTGGCGGAACCACCAACAAAGACTGGTGGCCCAACAGCATCAAGCTTAACATTTTACGCCAGCACAGCGAGAAGGTAAACCCTATGGGTGCCGACTTCGATTACGCTAAAGAATTCATGACCCTCGACCTGGCGGCGGTCAAAAAAGACCTGGCTGCCCTTATGACCGACTCGAAAGAGTGGTGGCCCGCGGACTACGGCCACTATGGGCCCTTCTTCATTCGCCTCGCATGGCACGCCGCCGGAACCTACCGCATTGCCGACGGCCGCGGGGGTGCCGGAACAGGAACCCACCGCTTCGCGCCGCTGAACAGCTGGCCCGACAACGGCAATCTTGACAAGGCGCGCTTGCTCCTTTGGCCCATCAAGCAGAAGTACGGCCGCAAGCTTTCGTGGGCAGACCTGTTTGTGCTCGTGGGCAATGTGGCCCTCGAAACCATGGGCTTCAAGACCTTTGGTTTTGGCGGAGGCCGCGCCGACGTGTGGCAGCCTGAAGAAGATATCTACTGGGGTTCCGAAACCGAAATGCTCGGTGACGAGCGCTACGCCGGCGACCGCGACCTTGAGAATCCGCTCGGAGCCGTTCAAATGGGTCTGATCTACGTCAACCCTGAAGGCCCCAACGGCAACCCCGATCCGCTTGCCTCGGCACGCGACGTCCGCGAAACCTTCGGGCGCATGGCCATGAACGACGAAGAGACCGTAGCCCTCGTGGCCGGCGGACACACCTTCGGAAAGATGCAC
>JAURMB010000011.1 GCA_030831045.1 Schleiferiaceae bacterium | reverse complement strand
TCGCCGTACCTGGCTCCGGTTCCGTTCCGCGGCAAACGAAACGAAAGCGCCTACGTGCGCCGAGTCGCCGAACACCTCGCGGTAGCGCTCGACCGCACGGTTGCCGAAGTCGCAGAGGTTACGAGCCGGAACGCGCAGCATATCTTCGGGCCGTGAAACTGCTGATCCTATACACGGGCGGAACCATTGGCATGGTGGCCCAGCGCGACGGAAGCTTGGTTCCGTTCCACGCCGACGCCCTGCGCGCCAACGTGCCCGATTTGGCCCGACTGGCCGCCGAGGTCGATTGCCGCAGCTTGGGCCAGCCCAAGGATTCTTCTGACGTAGGCCCCGACGATTGGCGCGCCATGGCCGACGCCCTCTGGGCGGCCCGCGACGAATTCGACGGCTTTGTCGTGCTCCACGGGACCGATACCATGGCCTACAGCGCCAGCGCCTTGAGCTTTATGTTGGGCGGTTCGTTTGGCAAGCCGGTGGTACTCACGGGCAGCCAGGTTCCGCTCGGCGTGCTGCGAAGCGACGGCCGCGACAACCTGCTCACGAGCCTTGAAATCGCAATGCTGCGCGATGCCCTGGGCACCCCGCGGGTGCGCGAGGTGACCGTGTTTTTTGAGAACCGCCTCTTTCGCGGAAACCGCGTCTACAAGCATTCCGCACGCCAATTTGACGCGTTCCACAGCCCCAACTACCCTGAATTGGGTCGAAGCGGAGTTGAGCTCGTGCTGCACCGCAAACGGCTCTGGCAGCCCAACTTGGGTGAGGAGCGCCGCACCGGCGTGAACCCCAACGTCGCCGTGGCCACCTTGACCCCGGGAATGACCGAGTCCGCCCTGCGCGCTATGCTGCTGGGAAGCCGCGCCGACGGGGTAGTGCTGCAAACCCTGGGCAGCGGCAACGCTCCGGCATGGCCCTGGCTGGCCGACGTGCTGGCTGAAGCCCATGCGGCCGGCGTGCGCGTGGCCCACGTTTCCCAATGCCGCGCCGCGTCACCTGCGCCTTCAAACTACGCGTCGGGCAAAGTGATTCAAGCGGCCGGCGTATGGGAGTCCGGTGGAATGACCCTCGAGGCCGCCGTGGTCAAGATGATGCTTGTCTTGGCTTTAGCGCCCGAGCATCAAGCGAAAGCCTGGTCCGCAAGCTGGGCCGGCGAACGCGACTAAGGCCGCCGCCCCCCTTAATCCTACCACAGCCGACGGGCAATAAAAAAGCCGCCCCCCGAAGGAGGCGGCTCGTTCACTCCCGAAGGAGGTCTCGATTAGTTCATAACCGTCACGCGGGCTACGGCGCTGCTGCCGTCGGCGAAGAAGGCAGTCACAAAGTAGAGTCCGTTGGCGAACTGCGTGGCGTCAAGCTGCGTGCCGTGTACACGGGCCACCACTTCGCCTACGCTGTTGGTCAAGATCACGGCGGCGAGGTCTTCGCGCGTCGTGGCGATGTTGATTACCGAGTTGGTTGGGTTCGGGAACACGCGGATGCTGTTCATCGACGACTCGCCGAGTCCCACACAAGCCTCAACTACCACGGTGGTCGTAGCGCTGTTGGCGCAACCGTTGGCATCGGTGTAGCTGTAGGTAATCGTGTGCGATCCAACACCTGCGGTGGCAGGGTCAAAGCTGGCTCCGGTAACACCGGTTCCGCTGAAGGTTCCGCCTGACGGAGCGCCAGCCAGTACGACCGGGCCGTAGTTCACGCACGTGGTGTCGCTGAAGGCGAGTACCGTAACGGCGGGCAGGTTGTTGACCACGATCGTCTTGCTGGTCGCCGTGCTGGTGCAGCCGTTGGCGGTTACCGTTACCGAGTACACTCCGGCGTTGGCAGCCGCAGCGTTGGCGATGGTCACGCTGGCACTGGTGCCGCTGTAGTTGGGTCCGCTCCAGGTAAACGTAGCACCCGGTGCACTTGAGCTCGCCGTCAGCTGAATGGTTTCGCCTGCGCAAAGCACCGAGTCGACCACGGTCACGCTTGCCGCCGCCGGAGCGGTTGGGTTTGCGATCGAGTAGGGGCCGAACGTCGAAGCACATCCGGTAGCGTTGGTGGCGGTTAGGTTGTAGACGCCAGCTGCAACGTTGGTAAGGTTGGCCGAAGTGCCGACCGAAACGTTGGCGCTGTTGGTCCAGTTGTAGGTCAAGCCGGTACCGGTCACGGTCACGCCCGTGATTGAACCGTTTGAAAGTCCGCAACCCGCATCGGTAACCGTAGGCGTGCCGCTAAGGCTGGGCGCAGCGTCTACCGTGATGCTGAAGGTGGCCGTGTCGGAGCAACCGGCGACGTTGGTGCCGATCACCGTGTAGGTGGTGTTGGCCGTGGGGCTCACCGTCAGGGTGTTGGTCGTCGTGCCGTTGTTCCACAGGTAGGTCGCGCCACCGGCGGCGGTCAAGGTCACGCTCTGACCTACGCACACGGTTGCGGTACCCGTTACGGTAACGGTCGGACGCGCCTCAACTGCAACGGTTGCGGTGCTGCTGTTGGAGCAGCCTGAACCGTCGGTAATGGTAACCGTGTAGCTTCCGGCAGTGGACACCGTGATGCTTTGCGTTGTTGCGCCCGTGCTCCAGAGGTAGCTGTAGCCCACTGGGGCAGCGAGGGTCGTGCTTGAGCCCTGGCACACCGTGAGGGAACCGGTAACGGTCGGTGCCGCTAGGCCGCACGCGATGTTGTTCGCAAACGGAGCTGCCGTGAACGAGGCGCCCGTGAGGGCCACGGAGCTTGCGCCCGGACGGTAGTCGGGTGCCGTGTAGTTGTACGGCGTCGTCAAGATGTTGGCGGAGCTCAGCAGCGAGTCGTTGGCGTTGGCGCCAAAGAAGGCTTTGATGTCGAACGAAGCGCTCGTCTTGTAGAAGCCTTGGGCCGGACGGTAGCCCGCCAAGATGTTGTTTTTGAACAACAGGTTGCCGCTTGTGGCTTGACCTTCAGTCGAGGCGCCGTCGATAAACAGTCCCTTTTTGAAGTCCATGAAAATCGAGTTGTGGATTTTCATTTCGCTGTTGCGGCGCAGGCGAAGTGCGCGCTCGTGCTTGGGGTCAATCGTCGCGTTGACGTTTCCACGAAGCGGACCTACCGCCGTCACGTTCGAGAAGACTGCGGCCGTTTTGGGAATGTTGCTTGAACCGCTGCCGTCGTTGTCGCACTCAAAGCCTTCAGAGGTTGAGCCCGAAGACTGGTCGGCGATGGCCGGGTCGCGAACGATCAGCACGTACTGGATTTGTCCGCGGAAGCCGAAGTCGCAGTCCATATCGTCGTCGAGGCCGCGGTAGGCCACGAGGTGCTTCGCATTTACGGTACCGCCGAACCACTCAAACGAGTCGTCGTTGGTGTACGAAGTCTGCACGTAGTCGATCACCGTGTTGCGGCCTACGGAACCCATAGTGAGTCCGTTGATTTCCTTGTCGATTTGGTATGCGTAGCCACCGAACTCGATGCGCACGTACTTCAGCACGCCGCTGTTGTCGTTGTCGTTGGGGGTGGCGCCGCCGCCGTACTCCGAGTCAGCTGACACGGGGAGGCCTTCGATGTTGCCGATGCCGGCGGGCGTTCCCGCAGCAGCGTTGGCCGGCAGGTTGTTGGCGGCCTTGCCGAGCAGAATAATTCCGCCCCAGTCGCCAATAGCGCGGTTAC
Source organism: Schleiferiaceae bacterium (assembly GCA_030831045.1). The sequence continues at coordinate 4,182 of JAURMB010000011.1, read as the reverse complement.
CCACACCACCGCTCGAGGTGAACACGATGGGCGCCGTTTTGGTGCCGTTGGCGATGAGTTTCGAACCCTTGGTGATGATCAGGGCGGAACCCGCTACGGTTTTGTTGCCGCGAACCACGGTTCCGGGTTCAATCGTCAGCGTGGCTCCATCCTTAACATAGATCGGTCCGCTGATGAGGTAGGTGTTGTTGGCCGTCCAGCGCGTGTCGACCGTAATGTTGGCCGCTACGGTAACCGTCGGAGCCGGGTAAATCGTGTTGGCGGGGTCCCAGTTGGTCCACGAGTCGGTCCACATGGGCTCTGGTGCCGGCGCAAACGCGCCGCGGAACGACGTCGTCGTGAACTGCGGGAAGCCTTGGTCGTTGAAGTCGACGTTGCTCAGCGCCAGCGAACCCGCCGCAGGGCGGTAGTCCGGGGCCGTGTAGCTGTAGGGGCTCACCAAAAGGTTGGCGGCGCTCACCAGGGTATCGTTCATGTTGTCGGCGATCCACTTCTTCGAGTTAAACGTGGCCGACGTGGTTACGATTTTATTTGAAGGCTGGCAACCTGCAATGATGTTGTTGCGGAAGCGCAGCAGGTCCTCACCCGCGCGGAGCTCGGTCGTGGTTCCGTCGATGTGAATTCCGCGCTTGAAATCCATAAAAATCGAGTTGAAAATCTTCATCTCGCTGTTGCGGCGCAGGCGAAGGGCGCGCTCAAACTTGCTGTTGATCGTGGCGCTAGGGTTACCGCGAAGCGGGCCAATAGCGGTGAAGTTGGCAAACATGGCTGCCGTCTTGGGCGTGTTGGTCGAGCCGCTTCCGTCGTTGTCGCACTCGAAACCTTCTGAGGTTGAGCCCGAAGACTGGTCGGCGATGTTCGGGTCGCGCACGATCAAACCGAACTGCACTTTGCCGCGGAATCCGAAGTCGCAGTCCATGTCATCGTCCAGGCAGCGGTAGGCCACCAGGTGCTTGGCGTTCACGGTACCGCCAAACCACTCAAAGGCGTCGTCGTTGACAAACGAAGCTTGCAGGTAGTCAATTTCCGTGGCGGCACCTACCGAGCCAAACGTAAAACCGTTGATCTCCTTGTCAATCTGGTAGGCGTATCCTCCAAACTCCAGGCGTACGTACTTAAGTACCCCGCTGTTGTCGTTGTCGTCGGGGGTAGCTCCGCCGCCGTACTCTGAGTTGGTTGAAACGGCCAAACCCTCGATGTTTCCGATGCCGGCGGGCGTGCCTGCAGCAGCGTTGGCCGGGAGGTTGTTGGCAGCCTTACCCAAAAGCACAATGCCCCCCCAGTCGCCAATTTGGCGGCTGCCGGGAGCGGCGCTCGAGGTGAAGACAATGGGTTGCGAAGCTGTGCCGGCCGCGATCAGTTTCGCTCCTTTGGTCACGATAAGCGCAGAACCGGCCGTGGCGACGTTGCCGCGAATCACGGTTCCGGGCTGAATCGTCAGTACCGCATTGTTGGTCACATAAATCGGACCCGAAATCAGGTACACGTTGTTGGCCGTCCACGTCGTGTTCGACGTGATGTTGGCGGCTACGGTTACCGTAGGGGCGCCGTACACGGTGGTCTGGGGATCCCAGTTGGTCCAACCGTTGGTCCACATGGGGGTGGGAGCTGGAGCGAAGGCCCCGCGGTAGTCCGTGGGCTCAAACTTCCAGTTCACTTGGGCAAACGACGAAGTCGTCAGGGCCGCAAATAGAAGGAGTGCGATTTTTTTCATGCGTAGGTTTACTATGTGGTGCAAACCTACCCGGGTAATACTACCTCAGTTTTACCGCATCGTTATAGTTCCGTAACTCCAATGCAACGCCAATGTTAAGTGCTTAAAGCTGGTAGGTCAGGCCCAGCGAAACGGTGGGTCCGAAATTGGTCCGCCACATTTGGTCGTCGCCCTCTGACCACCGCTGGTCGTTGTTGATATCGTTGAAGAAAATCAAGTCCGGCGCCAGCAGGTCGCGTGCAGTAAACTTCAAACTGAGCTTTTTATTTACCTCTTGATTGATCGAAAGATCGAGCACGGCGCGCCCCTTTTCCCACACACTGGGTTCTTGGCTCGAGCCCACGATGAAAATGCGGTCGCCTACTTGGTTAAACGCGGCGCTTACGGTGGTTCCAGACTCCTCGTTTTGGTACTGAACTCCAGCGTTGATGACGTAGGGCGACTGACCTTGAAGCGGACGAATCGAGTCGCTGGCCGTGGTGGCATTCAGCGTCACCCGCGAGCGAATTAGGGCGTAGTTGGCAAACACGGTAACCTTGCTCCACAGCGCGTGATCAGGGGTTCCGAGCAGTGTGCCCACCAGGAGTCGGCCTTCCAACTCCAATCCGTAGTCAACCGCCTTCGGAACGTTTACAAACGTGTATTCGGTTACTACGTCTTCGCGCGTAGCTTGCTCAATCGGGTTGGTGAAGTTTTTGTAAAAACCGGTCACCGACAGCACCTGGCCTTTACCGGGGTACCACTCGTAGCGAGCGTCAAAGTTGTCGATGGTTGAGCGCACTAAACTCGGGTTGCCCGTAACCACGTAGCGCGTTTGAAAGTCATAAAACGCAAACGGCGCGAGCTCACGGAATTCTGGGCGGTTCAGCGTGCGCGAGTACGAGACGCGCAGGTTTTGCGCGTCGTTCACGCTGTAGATGAAGTTGACCGACGGCAAAAAGTCGAGCTTGCTGCTCTCAACCTGTACCGTGTCGTTGTTGTCGGTTTTCGAGTACAGGTTTTGCTCGAAATTCTCGGCGCGGACGCCCCAGTTGATGCGCGTTTTTTCCATGATGCGCGTGTCGAACTGCAAAAATCCGTACCCCAAGGTAGCGTTGGCCAGGTAGGAGTCTGACGACTTCGTACCCTCGCGCATCGAGAATCCGGTGGTGGCGTTCATGTTGCCGTTGGCAAAAATTCCGTCAATGGGTTGATTAAGCAGCGACTGATCAAACGACATGAAGTTGGCCAGTACGTACCCAAACTGGCGCGCCGTGTAGGAGCGGTCGCGGTACTGAGCTCCGGCGCCAATTTTAACGTTGTTGCGAAGGCCCACCTTGACCATATCCAACGGCAGCTCAAACGTTGCCTGGCCGCTGGTGATGCCCTCGAGGTTCAGTCCATAAAAACGGCTGCCCGAGTAGTCGGGGCCCACCGACGTCGAAGTAATGCCCGCACGCCACGCCGTGTCGGCTACGTCGGTGTCGCCGTAGTACAGCGTGTTGCGCAGGTTGGGTACGCTGCGCGAAATGCCGCTGTACGAACCCAGCCACTGAAACTTGCCCTTAAACGACTCGAAGTAGTGCGAACCGTTTAGCTGGCTGCTCACAATCTGGTTGTTGGTGAACCAGCGCGCACTTTGGCGGAGCACTTGATTCGGGGCGTCGATCGGCTGGCGGGTACCGTTGCGCATCAGCACGCGGTCTTGCGACGTAATCGAGTACAGATTCTTCCAGCCAATGGTCGTGTTGGGACCCACGCTGTAGGACACGTTGGCCAGCGCCCCCGCCAAGGTGTTGACCACGTAGTTGTCGTCGAGCAGGTCGCTTTCCATGAGCGAGGGCTCGCTCGAACCTACTGCGTTTTGCCATGATTGGCGACGGGTCGTGTTGTACTGGTTGCTCTGGCTGTAGGTCAGCGCATAAATGACGCCCAAGCGGTTCGCGCCAAGCTCCTTGCTTCCTCCGCCGCTGTACTGAAGCGACAAGGCGGGCATAAACATTTTGTTTTGCAGGCCCCAATCGTTTTGGAACTTCTGGGCGACGCCGACGCGCTCGGCGGAACTCAGCAAAAACATTTGGTTTGACGTCGGAACCCCTTGCGGCAGGGCCCGCGCACCGTTGTCGAGGCCCAGCCAGTCGGTGGAACTGCCTTGGTAGTCGAGGCGGTCCTTAAACGTGGTAATAGTATTGTAGCTGCTCGAAAAACTCACCTCCTGAAAGGCCTTGCCGGGAAAACTCTTGGTATTAACCTGAATCACGCCGCCGGCAAATTCGCCCGGAAGTTCCGCCGAAGCCGTTTTGACGATCACAAGGTTGTCGAGCAGGGCCGCCGGAAACACGTCAAACGCAAACGCCTTGCGGTCCGATTCGGTCGACGGCAGCGGGGCTCCGTTCAGGTAGGCCGCGTTGTAGCGGTCGTTGAGTCCGCGCACAATGGCGAATTTGTTGTCTTGAATCGAAGCGCCCGAAACGCGCTTGAGCACGTCG
>JAURMB010000113.1 GCA_030831045.1 Schleiferiaceae bacterium | reverse complement strand
GAAGGGGCCCGCTACGTCCTGCTTCTCATCGTTTCGGGGACCGGCGAACACGAAGTCACCCTCGACGAAATCGGTGAAATCAACGACTACATCCAAGAGCAGGCCGGCCGACAAGTCGACATCATCATGGGTATCGGCGAAGATCCGCACCTCAGCGACGCCCTTCAGGTCACCGTGATTGCCACCGGATTCAACGCCACCAACCCCATCGGCATGGTCAAGCCCGCCGAGCCCGAGAAAGTGGTCTACGAACTCCGCCCCGATTCGCACCCTGGATCACAGTTCAACCTCTTTGACGAGCCCGTGCGCAGCAGCGTTCCGGTCGAGCCCCAGCAAAGCCCTGTAGAGGTTCCGCTCAGCGAAGCCCACACCGCACCAGAGCTCATAACCGATATGCCCCTCGTCGAAGCCCCCGTGGCCGCCGTCGAGCCCGTGGCCTTTGAAACTCCAGCAGCTGACGAGCCCATGGCTTTTGAAGCGCCCGCCGCGTTCGACGAACCCTTCGCCTTCGAAGCCCCGGCAGCCATCGAGGCTCCAGCAGCCGACGAGCCCATGGCCTTTGAAGCGCCCATGAGCATCGAGGAGCGCGAAGAGCCCATTTCTGAAGCGGTGACTTCGTTTGAATTCGCTCCCGAAGAAATGAGCTTTGAACTCACTGACAGTCCAGAGTGGGCCCCCGAGCCCCTTGCGAACGAACCTCTTTCGCTCGAAGAAGAACCTGCTCCAACCATGACCTGGACACTGGACTGGAACGACGAAGTCGTAGTAGAAGAGCCCATGTCTTTTGAGCCTGAGACCTTCGAGCTAGCAGCTGAAGAGCCCGTAGCTAACGAGCCAGAGTCCTTCGAACTAGCGAACGAAGAGCCCGTAGCTAACGAGCCAGTGGCCTTCGAGCTAGCAACCGAAGAGCCCGTAGCTAACGAGCTAGTAGCTGAAGAACCAGTAGCGAACGAGCCCGTTCGCAAGACCGTCGGTCTTGACGAACTCTTGGCATTTGAGGCGCAGTTGCGCGGCGAGGATCTAGCCCCTGCAGCACCGCACGTCGAATCGTTTGAAGCATTTGAAGCGGCGGCCCCGGCTGAGGCACCTATTCCGTCTGAATTCGAGGCTCCCATCGCCGAGGTCGCAGAAGCATTTGAATCGCCTTCTCAAGCACCAGTGAGCTTCGAACGGTCGACGTTTGAGGCCGAATTCGAAGCTCCGGCAGCCGAACAAGCTTCGTTTGAAGTGGCGGCACACGCCGCTGCACCGCAGGTTCCGAGTGAAATTCGCGTCGAAGTGCGCCCGATGGTCGCCGAACGCGAGCCCGTTCAGATCGACCCAGACCGCGACAGCCTCGAGGACACCATGCGCCGCATGGCCCAAGAGCGCCGCGCCTACCTTCAGGCCTACAGCCACCGATTTGGCCAGGCCCAGCAGCGCATCCAGCAAGGTGACATGGACCGTCCGGCATTTGAACGCCAAGGGTGGAACCTCGACGCCAGCACCCAGTACTCAAAGGAGCAATCGCTCGGAGAGCACATGGTACGCGGAGAAAAGAACGACCTAGAGTTTCGCCCCCACAATTCATTTTTGCACGACAATGTCGATTGAAGCCCTCGAAGCCCAGCTTACCGAAGACATGAAGGCCGCGATGCGGGCCAAGGATCAGGTTCGCCTTGAGGCCGTACGTTCGATTCGCGCCGCACTCACGACCGAAAAAACGTCGGCCGCCAACCAAGGCAGCCTCACCGAAGCTCAAGCCATTGCGGTGCTTCAGCGCCTCAAAAAGCAGCGCTTAGAATCTGCCGAAATCTTCAATGCGCAAGACCGCAAGGACCTCGCCGAAGTTGAAGAAGCGCAGTTGGCGGTTATTCAAGGATACCTTCCGGCAGCTCTTGAGGGAGCCGAGCTGACCGCCGCCGTGCGCGACCTGCTGGCCCAGCACGGATTCACCAGTGCGGCACAGTTTGGTCCGGCGATGGGATTGGTTTCGAAGGCCCTCGCAGGCCGTGCAGACGGCAAGGCAGTCTCTGCCGAAGTCAAGGCACTGCTCAGCTAAAAGCTAGCTACTAGCTGCTGGTTGCTCGTTTACCAAAACCCGTAGAGCAGCCGAAGCGACACCACGTCGGCCTTGTCGACGGCGCTAGTGGGCACCCGCCACAGTCCGGCTGACAAATTCACTTCGTTGTTGAAGTAGTCGTAGCGCACCCCAACTTCTGAAAACACGCCGGTCGAGCCATCGCGCACAAAACCGGGGCCGATTCCGCTGTTGTTGCGCACTTGACGCGCGTAGCTTCCGTAGCCCACATTTACGAACGCCCCGACTACCGCATTGGACGCTTGGGTACTCGACAAGCCCACCTGAAGCGTGGCGGCCAGCGTGTAGTGGTAGCCCAAATTGATTCCGCCGCTGTAGCTGTTCTGGGCCAAACCGAGGCCAATGGGTGCCGTAAACCCAACCGCCATCTCGTCGCCCACGGGAAACGTGTAGCGCGGCGCCCACGTCACCCCGTTGCTCGCAAACGGCATCGCGAGCGTACTCAAGTCGACGCCGATGGCGTAGTCGTATCCTACGGCGTGAAACCATTCTCCGTCTTTGATGGACGTTTGGGCATTGGCTGCCTGAGCCGCGAAGGCAAGCGCCACTACTGAAAGCAATTTCTTCATAAGCCTAAAGGTAGTGCGCGGTACCTTTGCGAGACCGTGCAGATTCCGTTGGTAAGTTGGGTAGCGAAGCAGTACCGCTCCGCATTTGAGGGCCTCAGCCAAGAGGCTTGGGTGCTCGCCACCGTCATGTTTATCAACCGCGCCGGAACCATGGTACTGCCCTTTCTCGGGCTGTACCTGCGCGAGGGCCTGGGGTACAGCCTGGCCGACACCGGCTGGATCATGGCATTTTACGGTGTGGGTTCAATGGTCGGAGCCCTCGCGGGCGGCTCGCTCTCGGACCGATTCGGATCCTACCGAGTCCAGCAATTCGCCCTATTCACTGGCGCCTTTCTCTTTTTAGGGCTGAGCTTTTTAACGGAATTTTGGTCGCTCGCCTTCGGAGTGTTCATTCTCACCTCAGTCGCCGACATGGTGCGGCCCGCTAACTCTTCGGCTGTCTTTGAGTACGCCAAAGAGGGCAACGTCACCCGCGCCTTTTCGCTCAACCGCATGGCGATCAACCTCGGATTCTCGGTCGGTCCGGCCGCCGCGGGAATCATTGCGGCATGGAGCTACCAAGGCCTCTTTTGGGCCGACGCCGCGACCTGTGCAGCCGCCGGACTGCTATTTGTCGGATTCTTTCGCAAGCGCCAACCACGGCGCGAACGCGAGGCGAAGAAGCCTGGACGATCGCCCTACCGCGACCGCGGCGCCCTCGCCTTTTCGGCGCTGGTGCTCCTGTT
>JAURMB010000112.1 GCA_030831045.1 Schleiferiaceae bacterium | reverse complement strand
TTTGATAGGCAATCCACGCGTAGCAGGTCGAGTGCGACTTGTTGAAGGCGTACGAGGCAAAGGCCTCCCAGTCCTTCCAGATCTTCTCGAGAATGGGTTCGGCGTGGCCGCGTTCGATTCCGCCCTGAACAAACTGGGGCTTCATCTGATCAAGTACCGCCTTGATCTTTTTACCCATCGCCTTGCGCAGCATGTCGGCCTGGCCCTTGGTAAAGCCCGCCAGCTTTTGCGACAGCAGCATCACCTGCTCCTGATAGACCGTGATGCCGTAGGTCTCGCGGAGGTACTCCTCCATGTCGGCTAAGTCGTAGGTGATTGGCTCGGTTCCGTGCTTGCGGCGAATAAAACTCGGAATGTACTCGAGCGGCCCCGGACGGTACAGGGCGTTCATGGCGATCAGGTCGCCAAAAACCGTCGGCTTGAGGTCCTTGAGGTGCTTCTGCATCCCGGGCGATTCGTACTGAAAGATGCCCACGGTGTCTCCGCGCTGAAAAAGCTCGTAGGTGGCGACGTCGTCGAGCGGAATCGCCTCAATATCAATCTCGACCCCATGGCGCTTGCGCACGAGCTCAAGGCTGTCCTTGATCAGCGTCAGGGTTTTGAGGCCCAAGAAGTCCATCTTGAGTAGGCCCGCAGACTCGACCACAGCGTTGTCAAACTGGGTGGTCCACATCGCGCTGTCTTTGGCGGTGGCCACCGGAATCAGTTCGCGAATGTCGCTCGGGGTGATGATGACTCCGCAGGCGTGAATGCCCGTGTTGCGCAGCGAGCCTTCGAGCACCTTGGCCTGCTGCAGCGTTGCTGCCTTGAGGTCGTTGCCCTTGGCCATTTCGCGCAGCGCCACCGCCTTATCGTAGTCTTCGTTGCGGAACTTTTCGCGGATCGTCGCGTCGTCGGCGTCGAGAATGGCCGGGAGGCTCGAATTGTCGGGCACGGACTTGGTCAACCGGTCGGCCTCGTCAAACGGAAGGTCCAGGGCACGCCCCGCATCTTTGATGGCCGACTTGGCCGCCATCGATCCGTAGGTAATAATCTGGGCGACTTGGTTGGATCCGTACTTGTCGATCACGTACTGAATCACCTTGTCGCGACCCCGATCGTCGAAGTCGATATCAATATCGGGCAAGCTTACCCGGTCCGGATTCAAAAAACGTTCGAACAGCAGGTCGTAGGTGATGGGATCCACGTTGGTAATTCCGGTCGCGTAGGCCACTGCCGAGCCCGCCGCTGAACCGCGCCCCGGCCCCACACTGACGCCCATGTCGCGCGCCGCTTGGCAGAAGTCCTGCACGATCAAAAAGTATCCGGGGTAGCCGGTGCGCTCGATGGTTTCGAGCTCAAAATCAAGGCGTTCCGCGATCTCGGTCGGAACCGGGTCGCCCCAGCGCTTTTTGGCTCCGACGTAAGTCAGGTGCCGCAGGTAGGCGTTTTCGCCGCGCTTGCCGCCGTCGGTGGCGTCGTCGGGGTGCACAAACTCCTGCGGAATCTCAAAGGCCGGCAGCAGCACGTCGCGGGCTAGCCCGAAGTTTTCGACCTTCTCGAGGATTTCGCCCAAATTTTCCAGCGCCTCGGGCCAATCTGCGAAGCGTTGGCGCATTTCGGTCTGGGTGGTGAGGTAGAACTTGCTGTTGGGGAACCCGTAGCGGAATCCGCGTCCGCGCCCAATGGGGGTAGCCTTTTTCTCGGACTCCTTAACGCAGAGCAAGATGTCGTGGGCCTCCGCCTGGGCCTCGTCGAGGTAAAACGCGTTGTTGGCCGCCACGGCCTTTACCCCGTGCGCCGCGCAAAACCGCCGCAGCACCTCATTGACGGCATCTTCTTCAGGCAGTCCGTGGCGGTTGATTTCGGCATAAAAGTCCGCACCAAACTGCGCTTTCCACCACAAAAACGCCTCTTCGGCTTGCTTTTCGCCCACGTTTAAAATGAGCTGGGGCACCTCCCCCATCATTCCGCCCGTCGTGACCATCACGCCTTCTTTGTGGGCGAGCAGCAGGTCGCGGTCAATGCGCGGAACGTAGTAAAAACCCTGAATGTAGGCGATCGAGCTCAGCTTCGCCAGGTTGTGGTAGCCCGTTTTGTTTTTGGCCAGCAGCGGAATTTGGTAGCCGTCGTCTTTTTGGCTGCGGTCGAGGTGGTTGCGGCACACGTAGGCGTCCATGCCCATTATTGCCTTGAGTTCGGGCGTTCCCTCTGGGCGGTTTTTGTTGTGGGTCTGCACCCCCTGCACGAACTGAAACGCGCCCATCATGTTGCCCAGGTCGGTCAGCGCCACGGCGGGCTGGCCGTCGGCGGCGACGCGCTTAATCAGTTCGGGAACCTTGGTGGTCGCTTGCAGCACACTGAACTGGCTGTGCACGTGCAGGTGAAAAAAGGGCGTATCCTGACCAGCGACGGCAGCAGCGGGCGCTTCGGTCGGAGCCGCAGGGGCCGAAACGCGGGCCTTGAGGGCTGCGCTTGCCGCCTTGAGGTTGCGGTGCTTAAGCCCAATGGGCGAAACCAGGTGCGGATGGGCCGCAATAAACGACTCGAGTTGGTCGGGCTGCACCCCAAGATGGGCCGGCTGCCAGTGGCGAATCCGAACCAATTCCCAAAAGCAGCGTGCGGTGGCTTCGACGTCGGCCGTGGCGTTGTGGGCCTCGGCGAACTCCTGGCCAAAAAGCTTGGCGTGCAATTCCCCCAACTTCGCCGACTTGAAGCCGCTGCGTCCCGGAATTCCCACCAAGGCCGCCGTCTGGGGCGTCATGGTGTCGAGTACCGGCTTGGTGATCCACGACTCGTCCCAGCCCAGCCTCACGTATTCCGCACCCAGGGCATTCAGGTCAAACTTGAGGTTGTGGCCCACCATAAACTGGGTCCGATCCAGGGCCGATTGAAACGCTGCAAGCGCGTCTGAGGCCGAAACGCCTTCAGTACGAGCGAGTTCTGTGCTGATGCCGTGGATTTCTTCGGCGCCAAAAGGAATGTTGAATCCCTCGGGCTTAATCAAGAAGTCGCGCGCCTCAATCAGGGCTCCGTCGGGGCCGTGCAGCTGCCACGCCACCTGAACCACGCGGGGCCAATTGTCGACGTCGCTCAGCGGCGCGTTCCAATCCCTTGGTAATCCGGTGGTTTCAGTGTCAAAAACGAGGTACATGGTCGAATCCTAAAGGTAAACCACGGCCCCAAGCCGTGTGCAAACGGCTCGCGGAATTTATCCACAAGTTGGCTCGTTGGCGAACCGGTAACTGGAAACTAGTAGCAGGTTTCTGGTTTCTAGTAACTCATTGCACGAAACGAGGCGGCCCTAGCGCGAAGCGCCCAAAGTGCACGTTCCGAAACCACGAAGCGTAACAAGAAACCAGAAACCAAAAGCAAGCGAGCCGTAGGCGAGCACCGCTACACCAACTCCGCCTCGAGGTCGTATTCTGTTGCGCCTACAATTTTGGCGCTGACAAAGGTTCCGCGCTTCAGGTGCAGGCCAGGAGCCTCAATGCGCACTTCGTTGTCGACGTCAGGCGAGTCAAATTCGGTGCGTCCGATGTAGGCGTCGCCCTCGGCCCGGTCGATGATCACGGTCATCGTTTGACCGATCAGGGCCTCGTTGCGCTCGAGCGAGATTTCGCGCTGCACCTCCATAACGGCCTGCTGGCGGGCCATTTTAACTTCGGCCGGAACGTCGTCTTCCAGGGCAAACGCGTGCGTATTCTCCTCGTGGCTGTAGGTAAACACTCCGAGGCGCTCAAAGCGCTGGGTGCGCACCCAATCGAGAAGCTCGTCGAAATCAGCCTCTGTTTCGCCCGGATACCCCACGATGAGCGTCGTGCGGACGGCGATTCCGGGCACCTTCTCGCGCATCGCTGCCAGAAGTTTGTCGGTTTTGGCGTGGGTGGTCCCGCGCCGCATGCTCTTGAGCACGTTGTCGGCAATGTGCTGTAGCGGAATGTCGATGTAGCGGCACACCTTGGGGTTTTCGCGAATCACGTCGAGCACGTCTTCGGGGAAGCCCGTCGGAAAAAGGTAGTGCAAGCGAATCCACTGGATGCCGTCGACCGCACTCAGGGCCGTAACCAGCTCAGCCAGACGGCGTTCGCCATAAATATCGAGTCCGTAGTAGGTCAGGTCCTGGGCGATCAAAATCAGCTCGACCACGCCCTTGGCGGCCAGCTTTTGGGCCTCGGTCACGAGGTCCTCAATCGGCGTCGAACGGTGCTTGCCGCGCATGAGCGGAATGGCACAAAACGAGCAGGGACGGTCGCAGCCTTCCGAAATTTTGAGGTAAGCGAAATGCTGGGGTGTGGTGGTGAGGCGCTCGCCGACCAGCTCTTTTTTGTAGTCGGCCCCGAGGGCCTTGAGCAGCAGGGGCAGGTCGCGGGTGCCGAAGTACTGGTCGACGTTGGGAATCTCACGCTCCAAATCGGGCTTGTAGCGCTCGCTGAGGCAGCCGGTCACAAAAACTTTGTCGAGCAGCCCGGCCTCCTTCGCCTCGACTGCTTCGAGGATGGTGTTGATCGACTCCTCCTTGGCGTTTTCAATGAACCCACAGGTGTTAATGACGACAATTCGTCCCTCTTCTTCGTGCACGACGTCTTTGCCGGCGGCCTTGAGCTGGCCCATCAGAACCTCGCTGTCGTACACGTTTTTGGAACAGCCTAGGGTAATGACGTTGATGCGGTTTTTGGCCGCGGACTTGGTGCGCATATGCTTAACTTAAAACTTGAGGTGTCTAACTGAAAGACCTTGATTCTTAATTTCTTCGAGGGTCTCAATACCGATGCTGATGTGGGCTCCCACAAAGTCGCTTGAGACCTTGGCGTCGCTCTCGCTCGTCTTCACGCCCTCGGGGGTCATCGGCTGGTCCGAAACCAAAAGCAAGGCCCCCAAATGCAGGCGGTTGTGAAAGCCCGCAGAGAAAAGCGTCGCCGTTTCCATGTCGATGGCCATGGCGCGGGTCATGCGCAGGTACTCCTTAAACGCGTCGTCGTGCTCCCAAACGCGGCGGTTGGTGGTGTACACGGTTCCGGTCCAGTAGTCGTGGTTGCGGTTGCGAATGATGTGCGAGGTGGCGCGCTGCAGCATGAAGGCGGGCAGCGACGGAACCTCCGCCGGAAAGTACGAGTCCGACGCACCTTCGCCGCGAATCGCCCCAATGGGCACTATGAAGTCGCCAACTTTGGTGCGCTGCTTGAGTCCGCCGCACTTGCCCAAAAAGAGTATGGCCTTGGGCTGCACTATGCTCAGCAAATCGCTGATGGTCGCCGCATTCGGGCTGCCCATGCCAAAATTGATCATGGTAATCCCTTGGCCCTGAGCCGACGGCATGCTGCGGTTGGCGTCTACGATGTGTCCGCCGGTCATAGCCACAAAGCGGTGCAGGTACTCGTTGAAGTTGGTCAGAAGAATGTAGTCCGACATGTCTTCGGCCTTCACGCCGGTATAGCGAGGCAGCCAGTTGGCGGTTATTTCTTCTTTCGTCTTCATTGGTTTAGCTGAGTAACGCGTTCAAAAATTCTTTGGCGTCAAACTCCTGAAGGTCGTCGACGCCTTCGCCGACACCGATGTAGCGCACGGGCACGCGAAGCTTTTCGGCAATCGCCAGCACCACCCCGCCGCGCGCGGTACCGTCCATTTTGGTCAGGACCAATCCGGTCAGCGGGGTGACCTTAGAAAACTCAACCGCTTGATTTACGGCATTTTGACCTGTTGATGCGTCGAGGACCAACCACGTCTCGTGGGGAGCGCCCGGCACGATTTTGTCCATAACCCGGCGGATTTTGCCGAGCTCGTTCATTAGGTTGACTTTGTTGTGAAGGCGTCCCGCCGTGTCCACCAGAACGACGCCTCCGCCGTTTCGCGCTCCGGCCTCTGCAGCCGCGTAGGCTACCGCCGCCGGGTCGGTGTTCATTCCTTTTTCAATGAAGGTCGCCCCCGAGCGTTCGGCCCAGATGCGCAGCTGGTCGACGGCTGCAGCCCTAAAGGTGTCTGCGGCGCCCAAAACGACGTGATGGCCCTGCTGCCGGAACTTCTTGGCGAGTTTGCCGACCGAGGTGGTCTTACCTACTCCGTTGACCCCCACGACGAGGATCACCCGGGGCTGACCTGCCGGTACGTCAATGGGCTTAACCTCGGCCCAAGCAGAAAACTGATCGGCTAACTCGGTGCGGATTAGCGCTTTGAGCTCTTCTTCGCCCACATAGGTGTCGCGCGCCACGCGGGCTTCGACAGCCTCAACCAGGCGAACCGCCGTTTCTACCCCGACGTCGGCGGAGATCAGGGCCTCCTCCAAAGCATCCAGTGTGGTGGCGTCGACCGTAGTAGAGCCCCCAAACAGTTTGCTCAGCCCTCCGAAGAGAAGCTCCTTGGTTTTTCCGAGTCCAAATAATGCCATTACGAAGGATTAAGGTATAAAAAAACCGCTCGGGGAGCGGTTCAGTTCGTAGGAGTCGGAGTGACTTAGGCCTTAAAGAAGTTAGCCACGTCGTCCTTCACCATTACTTTTTCTTCAAAAGCGTATCCGCCTTTGTCGGTCTTGACCATTTTGATTGCCTTCGCGTAGGTTACGCCACCGGCCTTCTTGAGGGTTGCAACTACTTTCTTTGCCATGGTGCTTACTTAATTTCTTTGTGAACGGTCATACGCTTGAGCACGGGATTGAATTTCTTAATCTCCATGCGGTCGGGCGTGTTCTTCTTGTTCTTGGTCGTGATGTAGCGCGACGTGCCCGCCATACCTGACTCTTTGTGCTCGGTGCACTCGAGGATCACCTGAACGCGATTGCCTTTTTTTGCCATGATTCCTTAAAAATTAAAGTGCTACGTTGCCGTTAGCGCGGGCCTCAGCCAGCACGGCTTCGATGCCCTTCTTGTTGATCGTCTTCAGAGCGGCGGCCGAGATGCGCAGGGTAACCCACTTATCTTCAGCAGCTACGTAAAACTTTTTACGCATCAAGTTCACGTCAAACGTGCGCT
>JAURMB010000111.1 GCA_030831045.1 Schleiferiaceae bacterium | reverse complement strand
GTAAGTTGGGCATAACGGCGTAAAAAATTCGCCGCAAAGGTACATTAGTCACATTGCAAAAAGGTGAATATTTAACATGTTTTTACCACCTTTAAGGCATGCAAATACTGCGAACCGCGCTCTGTGCACTTGGCTTAGTGTCCTACCTACCAAAACTGTCGGCGCAACTACCTGATATCAAAAAAGATAGCCTCATTCACAGCGTGATGTGGCACCCTGTGGACCGAGTGGATGCGCCCCCCGTGGTGGGGCTTGGCCAAGAGGGCGCACTTCAGCTTCGCTTTGACGACTTCAGCCAGTCCGTGCTACCCCTGAGGTACGTTTGGATCCACTGCGACCGAAACTGGGCCCCCTCGCCCATCATCGCCTCTGAATACCTCACCGGATTTTGGGAAGGGCAAATCGCCGAAGGTCGTCTGTCGTTCAACACCTACCAGGGCTACAGCCACTATTCTGCCGCGCTTCCGGAATCCAGCAGCATGCCGGTACTTTCGGGCAACTACTACCTCGAAGTCTACCACGACGAGGAGCTGCTATTGCGCCTCCCTACCGTGTTTGCCGAGTCTACCGCCGACCTTCAACTCGCCGTTCGCCGGCCCGCTGCACCGCGCCTGACGGCCCGCTACCAGGAGGTCGACGCGTGGTTTCCGTGGGACGCAAGCCGCACGACCAACCCTTTTGCCGACATTCGGCTCGGAATCATTCAAAACCGCGACTGGACGTCGTACCGCCTGCTGGCTCCGCGCTTTGCACAGGGCGACCGGCTTGATTTTGACTACAACGGCGGCGAAAACTGCTTTTTGGCCGGAACCATAATGCGCTTTGCCGACACCAAAAACCTGCCGGCGGGCTCGCTACGGGTATCGCGCTACGAGCTTCAGGATCGGTGGGTTGGTTTTGTGCGCCAGGACATTCCCACCGGGATTTTGGGCTACACGCGCCAGGACGATGCCCGCGGAAGCTTTGTTCCGCGCGCCGCACGGGGCGACAACCACACCCAGGCCGATTATTTGTGGCTGGACCTTGAACTCAAGGACACCGAAGGTTCCGGAGCCCGCCGCATGGCCCTAGAAGGCGACTTTAACCAGTACCAGCCCGGGCCCGAGCACCAGCTGCACTATGACGAGGGGCGCGGCGCCTATACCGGCCGCATCCTTGTCAAGCAGGGCTACCTCGAGTACCGCTACCGCGACCTGGATGCCGGGGCTGAAGGCCTCGACTGGTCTGAAGGCAGCCACAGCATCTCGGCCAATCAGTACACCGGAATCGTGTACGCCCGAATTTGGGGCGAACGCTACGACCGGGCGGTGGCCGTGCGCACCGTGGACATCACCGACGGAGCGCAGTTGCGCATCGAGTTGGGACAGTGACGTAGCGCACAAATAGGCTGCGCATCGGGCAAGAACTTTGGTGCAAACCCCTATCATCCGAGCATGGACGTCGAAATTCTCTCCCGAATTCAGTTCGCCTTTACGGTTGCGTTCCACTACCTCTACCCCCCGCTGAGTATCGGCCTGGGCTGGATCATGGTGGTCGCCGAAGGCCTGTACCTCAAGACTAAAGACCCTGTATACGGGCGCATTAGCCTGTTTTTTGTGCGTTTGTTCGCCATCATTTTCGGTCTGGGGGTTGCAACCGGAATCGTAATGGAATTTGAGTTCGGCACCAACTGGGCGACTTATTCTCGGTTTGTGGGCGACATTTTCGGGAGTGCACTTGCCGCAGAGGGCATTTTTGCGTTCGCACTTGAGTCAGGATTTCTCGGAATCTTGCTTTTTGGATGGAACCGTGTTTCGCCAAGAGTCCACTTCATTTCAACATTTATGGTGGCATTGGGCTCGACATTTTCGGCCATTTGGATCGTGGTGGCCAATAGTTGGATGCACACGCCTGCGGGCTACCACCTCGTCACGGAACAGGGCCGCACACGTGCTGAAATAACCGATTTCTGGGCAATGGTTTTCAATCCCTCGTCCATGGATCGCCTCGTGCACGTGCTCCTCGGAGCCATTCTTGCCGGAGCCTTTTTGGTGATCTCAGTTGCAGCTTGGTACCGACTCAAGGGCGTTCACCGCGAAGCATCGCGCAAAATGATGGGCTTGGGACTGAGTTTTGCAGCCGTCGCCATTCTGGCCCAGTGGTTATCTGGGCACCGAAGTGCGGAACTAGTGGCCGAATACCAACCCGCCAAACTCGCGGCCATGGAGGGCCACTTTGAGACCGGCCCAGCAGACTTGTATGCGGTGGGATGGGTGGATGCTGAGCGCCAAAAAGTATACGGACTCGGGCTTCCGGGCGGACTTTCGTTTTTACTTCATTGGAACTTTGATGGCCATGTGGCGGGCCTTAACGCCTTTGCTCCCGAAGATCAACCCCGCGCCGTAAACGCCATTTTTCAATTTTACCACGCCATGGTCGGAAGCGCCGGGCTAATGACCGTTTTGGCATTTGTTGGTCTGTGGGCCCACTTCAAAGGCAAATGGGACGACGCGCCATGGTGGAATCGAATACTTGTCTTTTCGGTGTTCTTACCCCAAATCGCAAACCAAGCAGGTTGGTTTGCCGCTGAAATGGGCCGTCAGCCTTGGGTGGTGTATGGCTTGCTTCGCACCAAAGACGCGTTGTCGCCGACAGTAGGAGCTGCCGAGGTACTGTTCTCGCTCATTTTATTCACGCTGGTGTACCTGCTGCTCTTTGGGCTATTTATCTACCTGCTGAACAAAAAGATTAAAAAAGGCCCAGCAGATGAAGGCCACTTGATTGACCACCGTCCCAAGCAGGCATCTTGGGCGCCCAAAAACCCACAGTCATGAGCTTGTTTGGATTGGACTACCCGACGCTTTGGTTTCTCGTCGTTGGCGGACTATTTGCCGGCTATGCGATCCTTGACGGATTTGACCTCGGAGCCGGTATGCTCCACCTCTTTTTGCGCAAAGAGCAGTCGCGGCGCATTGCCCTGAATGCAATTGGCCCAGTGTGGGATGGCAATGAGGTGTGGCTGGTAATTGGTGGCGGAGCATTGTTCGCTGGATTCCCTGAAGCATACGCCACCCTATTCAGTGCCTTTTATCTGCCGTTCATGCTGTTTTTGGTTTCGCTCATCTTTCGGGCGGTTTCGATTGAATTCCGCAGCAAAGAGCCGATGCAGTGGTGGCGTACTGGGTGGGATCGGGCGTACACCGTGAGCAGCGTTCTCATGACGGTTCTATTGGGTGCGGTAGTCGGCAATGTGGTACTCGGGATTCCGATGGACGACCAAGGGAACTTTACAGGGACCGTGCTAGACCTACTTGATCCCTATGCACTCATCGTTGCTCTTCTGACCGTGGCAGCTTTTGCACTGCACGGCGGACTGTACCTCAGCATGAAAACCGAGGGAGCGCTGTACGCAAAGCTCGAACGCCTCATCCAATCTGCAGCGGTCGCCTTTGTCGTGCTCTTTGTGCTCGTGACCATGGTGACCTTGGTATTCATGCCCCACGTCACCGATGTCTTTCGGACCTATCCCCTGCTGTTTGGCTTGCCGGTGCTCGTGCTCCTTTCGGTAGCTTCAACAGCCCGTTTCGTGGCCCGGCGGGCGTTTCGTTGGGCTTTTTTCAATTCCGCACTAAATCTTGCCCTGTTAATGGGGTTGGTTGCAGCCAGCCTGTATCCCACGTTGCTGCGCAATAGGATTCCGGGCGGACGGTCACTCGACATTTATTTTTCGGCGGCGTCCACGGAATCGCTAGAAACAATGCTCATTATCGCCGCGATCGGCGGCCCTTTGGTGATCGGCTATACCGTTTTTGTGTTTTATACGTTTCGCGGAAAGGTTCAGTTGGACGAGCACTCCTACTGACCTCGGACTACCTTTGTGCCGATGCAGCACCTCGGCACTGACTTAGCCCGCGCGGCGTCCGTACTTCGTTCGGGCGGACTCGTGGGCATGCCCACCGAAACCGTGTACGGGCTGGCCGCCAATGCACTTGATGTGGTCGCCGTTGCGCGAATTTTTTCGGCCAAAAACCGCCCGCACTTTGACCCCTTGATCGTTCATCTGTCGGACTGGACCGAGGTGGACCGAGTGGCGCACGAGATTCCGAGCGAAGCGCAGCAGCTTTGGGCCGCATTGGGGCCCGCCCCCCTCACCTACGTGCTGCCGAAGCGACCTGAGGTTCCCGATTTGGTGACCTCTGGGCTTGACCATGTGGCGGTGCGCATTCCGCAGCTGATTCTTGCGCGGCAGCTGTTGGCGACGGCCGGAGTCCCCGTGGCAGCGCCCAGTGCGAACCCCTTTGGATTTGTGTCGCCCACCACTGCCCAGCATGTGGCAGACCAGCTCGGGGATCAGGTGGACTATATTTTGGACGGCGGAGCCTGCGGCGTCG
>JAURMB010000110.1 GCA_030831045.1 Schleiferiaceae bacterium | reverse complement strand
GATTTCGCACTGCGGACTCTTCAATATGGACAGCTGGTACGGCACCACCGAAGAGTTGTTCTTTGCCAACCACGACTTGGGCGGCGCCTACTGGGACAAGCCTCAGCCCAAATCCTACGGCGAATTCAACCCCAAAAACCACGTAGCTAAGTGGACCGCGCCGCTGCTCGTGATTCCCGGGGGCAACGACTTTCGGGTTCCGCTCAACCAAGGCAGGGAGGCCTACCAGGCTGCCCAGCTGCGCGGAATTCCCTCGCGGTTTCTGTACTTCCCCGAGGAAGGCCACTGGGTAATGAGCCCGCAGAATGCGCTGGTGTGGCAGCACGAATTTTTTAACTGGTTAAATCAATGGCTCAAACCATGAACAAAACACGACTGACTTTTTGGATTGCCACGGGCATCATTTTTTTACTCGAAGGCGTTATGCCCGCGCTAACCGGCCACACTGAAATGGCCAAAGAGGGGGTGCTGCATCTGGGCTACCCAGACTACTTCAGGGTGTTCCTCAACGTGATGAAGGTGGCCGGCGCCCTGACGCTCGTGGTTCCGTTTGCGCCAACGTGGTTGAAGGAGTGGGCCTACGCAGGCTTCACGTTTTCGCTTATTGGCGCTGTGGTTAGCCACTACAGTGTTGACGGCATGGCGCCCCAAACGTTTTTCCCGTTGGTAGTCCTCGGAATTCTGATGGCGTCGTACGCGGCCTTTCGCAAAGGCGGACCGCACGCCGAGTAACCCGACCGACGCGCCCTTTGTTTTAGTGCGAAGCGGCGTATAAAAAACGTAGAATTTGTTCTTGGCCGGCCGCGTCGATGGCGACGCTGCCGGCTTTTTTATTGGCCATAGGCACCATTTTAGGCACCCAGTTGGCCCATTGTTCTTCGGTGTGCGATCCGGGGGCGTAGGTGGGGTGGCAGCGCCCGCAGTTTTCGGCATAAAGAGCCTGGCCCGCGGTGTAGTCGGTCATGCTGTAGCCGGGGTATTTGGCTTGGGCGGCGCTCAAATTCACCGAGTTGGTATTTTTAGCGGAGCCGCAGCTGGCGAGCAGCGCAAGGAGCGAAAGGGTTGCGGCCGAGGCGGCAATGAGGCGTGCGTTCATGGCGTAGGGTGTGGTTTACGGGGTCAAGATAGGTCAGATTATATTGCCGAATTCTACGCGTACATTCGTTTGCGATGGAAGTGCTGCACGCCCTCTCGGGTCCGCGAAATGTTTCGACGGCGCTGATGTACAGCTTTGCCCAGCGGCCGGGCTGGGGCGTCGTGGACGAGCCGTTTTATGCGGCCTATTTGGCCCGAACAGGTGCGGACCACCCAGGTCGTGGCGCGGTGCTCGCTAGCCAGCCGACCGATCCGGCTGCGGTTTGGGCTGGGTTAGCGGCCCTCCAGCGCCCAACCTACCTCAAGAATATGGCCCACCACATGGACGGGTTGGACCTCAGCCCCGCGGCGGGCTGGAAGCACATTTTGTGGATTCGAAGCCCCCGCAAGGTGATTGCGTCGTTTGCCAAGGTAGTTCCGGACGTTCAGTTGCGGGATGTGGCGCTGCGCGAGCAGCTTGAGGCGCTGAACCAGCTGCAGTCGTTGGGTGCTCGTTTGGTGGTTGTGGATTCTGATGCGCTGCTGGCGGACCCGGAGCGCGGATTTCGCCGAGTTTGCTCCGCGTTGGACCTGCAGTTTCGCCCGGAACAGCTTTCGTGGCCAGCGGGGCCTAAAGGGTACGACGGAGTTTGGGCTCCGCATTGGTACCGTCAGGTTCACGGGTCCACACGTTTTGGCACTCCCTCCCCTGAGCCACCCCGCATGCCGGAACACCTCGAGGCTCTTGCTGAAGAATCCGCGCCGTTGTTTGCCCGCTTGGCGAATCAAGCGCTTATACTTGATTAAATTCGTTTATTATGCTTCAAACGTTTAATCCGCAAAACGCCAACCTCCAGGTTTGGGTCGGAGATCGGCTCTGGCACCGGGATCAGGCCAAGGTAAGCGTCTTTGATTCCGCCGTTCAGGGGGGCGATGCCGTCTGGGAGGGCCTTCGCGTGTACGCCAACGGAATCTTTGCGCTGGACTTCCACCTCGATCGGCTGTTCGCCTCGGCGCACGCCATGGCGTTCGCCAACGTGCCTTCGCGCGACGAAGTCCGCTCCGCCCTATTTAAAACGCTCGAAGCCAACGGAATGCGCGGAGACGCCCACGTTCGGCTGACGCTGACCCGCGGAGAGAAAATCACGTCGGGAATGGATCCGCGCCTCAACCAAAAGGGCTGTACCCTCATCGTGCTGGCCGAATGGAAGAAACCCGTGTACGACAACGCTGCCGGGGTGCGCATCGTCACCTCGGCCATACGCCGCAACAGCCCGCAGTTTGTGGACTCCAAAATCCACCACAACAACCTCATTAATAACATATTGGCGAAGATTCAGGCCAATGTTGCCGGGGCCGACGACGCCCTAATGCTCGACGAGCGCGGTTTTGTGGCCGAGATGAACGGAACCAACATCTTTGCCGTGCGCGGCGGCCAGCTGCTGACTCCGCACGCGACCAACTGCTTGCCGGGCATCACGCGCGGAATCGTGCTGGAGCTGGGGCGCGAGCTGGGCCTACCCGCGGCGGAACGCGACCTGTCGCTGACCGAACTTTACACCGCTGACGAGGCCTTTGGCACCGGAACCATGGGCGAGCTGACTCCGGTAGTGGACGTGGACGGGCGACGCATCGGCAGCGGCCAGGGCGGGCCCCTCACGGCGCAGCTTTCCGAGGCCTTTCACGCCCGGGTGGCGAGCGGCCGCTGGTCGGCGCCGTTCCCCTAGGTGCCCGAAAATCCGTACTTTAAGGGCACCTAAACGCCCATATATGAAGTTCATTGCCCGTTTTTTGGGGATGCTGAGCCTGGTGCTCTCCGTCCCAGCTTATGCGCAAATGGTTCGCATTACGGGAACCGTGACCGACGCTAAAACCCGCGAGGCGCTGCCTTCTGCGCGGGTTACCGTGGGCTCGACCAAGGTGGTTACCGACCTTGAAGGCGCGTTCGTGGTGCAGGGAGTACAGCTTCCTGCGACCATTTTGGTGGAAGCTTTTGCGTACGAGCCATACCGAGCTGAGGTGCGGAATGCGAATCCGCTGAACATCAAACTCACGGCGTCATCCGTTGAATTATCGGAGGCCCAAATCGTCGCCTCCAAAATTTCGGAAAAGCAAAAGCAGGCTCCGCTTACGGTAGAGGCTTTGGACCTGGTGAGCATGAAGGAGGCCCCCGCACCCAATTTTTATGAGGCCCTTGGCAACATGAAGGGCGTCGATCTGACCTCGGCGAGCATCGGATTCAAAATCATCAACACCCGGGGGTTCAACAGCACCAGCCCGGTGCGCAGCCTTCAAGTAATTGATGGAGTGGACAACCAGGCCCCCGGATTGAATTTTTCGCTGGGCAATTTTCTGGGCGCGAGCGAGCTCGACGTGCAGCAGGTCGACGTCATTTCGGGCGCGGTGGGGGCACTGTACGGCCCCTCGGCGTTTAATGGCGTAGTTGCGATGACGACCAAGGACCCGTACCGGTTTCAAGGGACTTCGGTGCAGTTCAAGGGGGGCGAGCGGAGGTTGGCGGAATTTGGGTTCCGCCATGCGCAAGCGTTTAAACGGGCGGACGGAAGCGCAAGCTGGGCCTACAAAATCAACCTTTTTGCGCTGCGCGCTGACGACTGGGAGGCGACAAAC
This sequence comes from Schleiferiaceae bacterium, assembly GCA_030831045.1. The sequence continues at coordinate 13,730 of JAURMB010000110.1, read as the reverse complement.
CTCAAGCCAACCGACGGTTCCGCTTCAGCCATTGGCAACCCTGGGGGCTACGATGCGGTCAACCGCTACGGAGACGAAATTACCTACGACGATGGGGGCGACGTGAAAACCTACGCGGGCATCGGAACCTACCACCGCCGGGGGATTGAGGAGTCCGCGCTGGTGGACTACAGCACCGAAAACCTGAAGATGGCGACGTCGGTGCACTACCGCAGCCGCGCCGGGATGGAGGCCATTTATGCGCTGAATTACGGGACCGGGACCACGGTTTATCAGGGCGATAACCGGTTTAGCCTCAAGGACATTCAGTTTTTGCAGAACCGCGTCGAGCTGCGCAAGGGCGAGGACTGGTTTGTGCGCGCCTACACCACCCACGAAGATGCGGGAAAGACCTACGACGCCTACTTCACCGCGCTTCGCATGCAGGATTCGGTGCTGAACGACGGGTTTTGGGCGAATCAGTACCGCTCGTTTTGGACGATTTTTCAAAAGCCGGTGGTGCGGGCGTTGCCGGGATACCCCGACGAGTCGCTTTCGGCTGCGGACTTTAGCGCAGCCATGGCCCAACTTTGGGCGGATAATCCGGGCGTGTTTGATTCGCTGCACGCGAGCAACCGCAACTGGATGGATATGGCGTACGACCCTGACAGCATGCTGATTCCGGGTTCTGCGGCGTTTGCGGCGCTAAAGCAGTCGATCATTTCGCGGCCGTTCACCGAGGGAGGGTCGCAGTTTTGGGACCGGTCGTCGCTTGCGCACCTGCACGCGCAGCGGGCCTACGACGTGGCGGGCGGACGCTTCACGCTGGGCTCGAGCCTTCGCCAGTACCGTCCGAATTCGCGCGGCACGCTGTTCAGCGATACGAACGGCCGGGTGCTCCGCGTGGCTGAACTGGGGATGTATGCGGGGTACACGCGCAATTGGGGAGAGCGGTGGACGGCCAATGTAACGGCCCGCGCCGACAAGAACCAGAATTTTGATTGGCTGTTTTCTCCGGCGGCTTCGGTGGTGTTCCGGCCCAATGAGCGGACGGTGTGGCGTGTTGGTTTTTCTTCGGCGGTGCGCAATCCGACGCTCCAAGATCAGTTTTTGTACTACAACGTGGGTCGGGCGCTGCTGCTGGGCAACCTCAACGGGTACGACTCGCTGGTGACGGTCGACGAGGTCAGCGATTTTTTGAAGGCAGGCCCCCAAGCACGGGCGGATTGGCAGTGGCAGTACTATTCGCGCGATGCGGTCCGCCCAGAGCAGGTGCGCAATGTGGAGGTTGGGTACCGCACGACGTGGTGGGATCGGCTGTACCTCGATGCGACGTACTACATGAGCTGGTATACAGACTTTATTGGGTACCACCTAGGGTTGCGCATCGAAGACGATCCCGGCGGCAGCGCAGCGAATCGACTCTCGTCGGTGCAGGCCTACCGCATCGCCTCCAACGCCACGGAACAGGTTACGACGCAAGGGTTTAGCCTCGGGGCCAATTACTACTTCGCGCGCTACACGCTTGCAGCCAATTACACTTGGAATGTGCTGAATGCGGGCGAGGATGACCCGATTATTCCAGCGTACAATACGCCCGAAAACAAGTACAACGTGTCGCTAGCCGGCCGGGACCTCGATTGGAAGCTGGGTAAAGGCCGCTGCGGGTTCAACGTCACCTACAAGTGGGTAGAGGGTTTCCTTTTCGAAGGTTCGCCGCAGTTCACGGGGCGGATTCCCAGCTACAGCCTAGTGGACGCGCAAGTTTCGTGGGCCAAGCCCGACCAAGTTTGGCAGGTCAAGTTGGGGTCCAGCAACCTCTTGAACCAAAAGGTCGTGCAGGTTTATGGCGGACCCGCGGTGGGCCGGTTGACCTACCTTTCGCTTACGTGGAACGCTCCGTCGAAGTAAAATATTTTTTGTAAGTTTCTGAATCCTAATCTCCTAAATGCATGAAAATAACCTACCCTAAACGCCTTATTGCCGCGCTGGCATTGGCACTAACCGCGTTCTCGGCTTCGGCCCAGCAACGCTACCTCGATGAAGTGTTTACCGACGCGCAAGTCACGGTGCTTCCCAACGTAGCCTATGGCTACAATTTCAGCCAGTATGTTCCGGCCACGATGGGTGGACCGATGGTGGTTCCGATGTATGCCGACATCTACATGCCCGATACGGCCGTGGACCAGGTGGCGTCGCGCCCGGTGGTCATCATCTTCCACACGGGCTCGTTTTTGCCCAAAGGATTGGCTTCGCCCATGGGTGACCGCAAGGACTCGGCCGTGGTGGAAATGGCGAAGCGTTTTGCGCGCCGCGGATTCGTTGCCGTTTCGGCGAGCTACCGCCTCGGTTGGTTGGCGAACTCAACCAACTTGGACTTGCGTCGCGGAACCAACCTGATGGCCGTGTACAACGCCGTGCAGGATGCCAAGGTATGTGTGCGCTCGGTACGCGCGTCAAAGCTTGCTTTGGGCGACCCCTACCGCGTTGATCCTTCGGCCATTTCGCTGATTGGTGCCGGTTCGGGCGGCTACATCACGCTGGCCTATGCAACCATCGACAACTATGCTGAGTTGGCTGGTCCGTCGAAGTTTAAGTACCAAGCGGCCGGAACCGGCATTTTTGGCAACACCGTCGCTGCTGGCGATCCCTATGTGGATACGGCGCGGGTGGGGGACTGGAACGGCTACGGCGGCAAGGCGGTAATCAGCGGTACCCACCCAGTTACGGGACTTCCGCTCGTAGACCAAACGCAGCCCGGTCGAAACATTGAGCTGTACAAAGGCATTCCGCACAACGTGAACATGGTGATCAACTTGGGCGGAGCCCTCGGAGATTCCGCGTGGATGGCCCAAGGCGACGCGCCGATCGTGAGCTTCCACAGCCGCTACGACTTTTTTGCGCCCTACTACCGTGGAATGGTAAACGTGCCCATTGCGGGCGCCTTCTTCCCCGTAGTTGAGGTAGCCGGCAGCCACACGGCCGTGAAGATGGCCAACAGCTTTGGCAACAACACGGTACTCGCGGCCTCAAGTATGAACGACGCGTACTCGGTGAAGGCTCGAACGAATCCCTACAACTTGGGGTCGCAAGAGAACTTGTACACGTTCAATATGCTTCCGCCTAACGCGACGATGCCGTTTAAAGTGAACGCCAACCCCTGGGATTGGTGGGACGGCAACGACCCACTTTCGGCCAACGAGACCAACCCCAACATCAAGGCCCAGTCGCTGCTCTACATTGACACGGTGATGGCATTTACCGCGCCCCGCATGGCTAAAGCTTTGAACGCCGTGGGCTACAGCATCTCGGTCCCCGAGGTGGAGGCGGTGAAAATGCAGCTGGTTCCGAACCCGACGACGGCCAACGCCACGGTTCGTGCGTTTGGCGCCAACGTTACGTCGGTGGAAGTGTTTGACATCCTCGGACGTCCGGTGTTTGCCGCCACGATGAACGGAACCGAAGTCGAGTTGCCGAGTGCGGCGTGGGCCCCGGGCGCCTACTTCGTGCGTTTGCACACCGAGCGCGGAGTGCATACGGCGAAGCTGGTCCGCCACTAAGCAGGCTTGCGTGAAGATGAAGCCCGCCGAGCGAACTCGGCGGGCTTTTTTGTTTAGTAGCGGGGCTCAGCGCCCTTGAGCGCTGCCTCGTAGTCCGGGGCCTCGAGGAGTTCGCGCGGAGCAAAGTCCGCGTGCCGCATCACATGGAAGTAGGCTGACCGCGTCATGGAATCGTGGTGCAGGTATCCGGCAGTGTAGTAGTAGGTCTGCACGAGGTTGAGCACCACCAAGCTAGCGACCGCTACCAAGCTAATTCGACGCAACCAGGCGGGGGCTTCCTCGAGCATTCGCTGGAAGTACACGGCCAGCGGCAGCGCCAGCAGGGCGTAGGTGTCGATGAGGGGACGGGCGCCAAAGCTTCCGCCGTACCACCACGCCCACCAGCTAAAGGTGACGTAGGCGGTGGCGATGAGGTAAAGCCCGATGATGAGGGCCCAGCCGGGCTTTTTGCGGGCGAAGCCCCAGAATCCGAAGATCATGAAGGCGGCCATCGGGGTGTAAAGCAGCCATCCCTTGCGCCAGCTGAAGAGGCCCTGGACCCATGCGGGGTTGCTCCAAAAGAAGCCTTCGCCCCCGTAGGTCCAAACGAACCAGTGGCCGGTGCTGAACTTCCAGTAGGCGAGTTGCGGAACGCACACGAGGACCGCCACCGCAAGGGCGCCGGCGAGGCGTTTGGGGGTGAGGAGTCCGCGCGGAAGCCGACCGTCCAGCGCAAACATCGCCGCAACGGCCAGCGGAATGAGCACGTTGACTGGGCGAACGAGCACCGCCAACCCGGCCAGGAGCCCCACGAGCAGGAGGCGACCGGGCTGCTCGCGCCTGCGCCACAGGTCGGCGTGGTAGAGCATGGCCGCCGACAGCATAAAGGTGGCACCGTGGCTCATGGCTCCGCGAAAGCTGCTGTAGTAGAACAGGTTAGTGCCCAGAAATAGGGCGATAAGGGCCCAGGAAATCGCGGCGTCGGGCACGTAGTGCCGCAGAAAACGGCGAAGCAGCATGAGTCCGAGCAGGGGATAAAATACCCCGGCCAACCCAATGGCGAAGCGGTAGGGGAGCGAAAAGCCGTGCGCCTCTGCCGGATGGGTGGCCAACGTGTAGGCGTGGGCGGCGGCAAAAAACGGCGCGTAGAGCACCGCCATGCCCGAGGTGAATTTGAGGTGGCGGCCGCCCGACTCCGGGTGCTCGTGAACGCCGACGAGCTGAATCATATCGAACGCCCACCGGCGCTCAAGCCGAGGGTCGCCCTCGATGAACAGCATGGGGAGGTAGGCGTAGTAGCCCGCTACGTCGTAGGAAATCACCTGATTTCGGGGGTTGGCGCCGCGCTCCAAAAAGGGCTTTTGCCACGCGAAGTAGATTAGGGCCAGGCTGGCCAAGATTGCGACGGTACGCTTGGAGCGGATCATAGCTAAAAGTACCAAAAAAGCCCGCATTGCTGCGGGCTTTCGGTTGGAACCAAAACACCTTAACACCTTAACACCCTACGAAACGCAGAGCGAGAAGCGGTTCCGAGCCTCTGTGAGCAAAGGACGTGCCGCAAGCTTAGGTGCAGGTAAAAAGGGTGTTATTCTTCTTCGTCTTCGCCGACTTCATCAAAGTCGAGTTCAAAGCCGATTTCTTCGAGAAAGTCTTCGTCGATCAGCACGCCGAATCGATCGTCTTCTTCCATCTCGACGGTGCGGGCGCGGCCCTCGTCAAAGGCTTCGTTGATGATTCCGCTGAAGACCATCTTCATGACTTCTTCGGCGGCTTGCACGTCGGCCGGAATCTCGGATTCGGCATCGAGGTGCGACAGTACCTCGGCCAACGTGGTGCCGTAGGCATCGCAAAGGGTGTCGAGGATTTGCTGGGCGGTGGGCTGGCTCATAGAGGGTTATTTAAAAACCGGCGCGGAATGCGCGGTACCCAAAGCTACTGCACAGCCGCGGGCTGTGAATTAGGTTTGTGCATGCGTTTACTTCGACTTTTCAACCTTCTGTTCCTTGCCATCCTGATGGGAACTTCGTGTGCCGGACCCAAAATGCCGCGATGCGACTACGCTGCTCCGCAGTTTGATCCGTCGGCCCTGGCCGCGGCCAAGGGATTTGACAGCCTGCCTCAGTACAGCGCCCAAGCAGTTGATTTAGCTGAAGCAAGCGGAGCCGTCTACTGCAGTTGGGATTCGTCCGCCATTTGGGTTATTGAAGACGGCGGATCAGGCCCCAACCTGTTTCTGGTCAACACCGCCACCGGACGGATTACGGCGCGCCTCCAGCTCGCAGCGGGTTGGGCCAACGTCGATTGGGAAGATTTGACCCACTGGACCGATACCTTGGGCCAGCGCTGGCTCGGAATTGCCGAAATCGGCGACAACAACGCGGTCCGCTCGAGCGGTTCGATTTTTGGAATTCCAGAGCCGGTGCTCGACGACACCACGGGAGCGGCGCAGATTTGGACCCCCGCGCAAACGATGGTGTGGAATTTTGTGTACGAAGACGGTCCGCGCGACGCCGAATCGCTGTTTACCGATCCGGTCGACGGACGCATGTACCTGGTCACCAAGCGCGACGCGCGCAACCGGGTTTATGTGTTGCCCGCCCAGCCTTCGGGGGCGCTAGACACCGCTCGGGCGGTGGCGGACCTTCCCATTTTTATGTCCACGGCGGCGGACCGAAGCGTGCTGTCTTCGGGTCAAGCGCCCCTGGTGGTGCGCAGCTACGGTCGTTTGTACTACTGGGCTGCGGAGGCGCATGAAGCCGCCTGTACGGTGCTGCAGCGCACACCGCTGGAGCTGCCGTATCCGGACCAAGAAGCGCAAGGCGAAATTTTTGCGTGGCTCCGCGACGGAAGCTACGTGCTGCTGAGCGAGCGCTTGGGGAACGCCGCTCCGCTCGTACAGCGGTTTGGGTGCCTCCCTTGAGGGTTACGGAACCGTAATCCGCGCCGCCACGCCGTCTTGCCAGAGCACGTAGACTCCAGCAGGGCAGTTGTCGGGCACGCAGACTTGGGTTTGGCCCGCCTCGACGCGTTGCGCCCAATTCAGAACTTGGCCCGTTACGGTTGCCACCGACACGGGTGAAGTGCCTGGGCTGACGATCCACTGCCCCGGCTGCGCAGGGTTGGGGTACCACGCGGGGGCCGCCGCCGGCTCATCGAGCCCAACGGTCTGAAGGGACTTGGTCAGGGTGTCCTTGCCGCCGCACGAATTCGAAGCGATCAACGTCACGTTGTAAAAGAGTCCGGCAACCCCATAGGTTTTAATTGGGTTCGCGCCCGATCCGTTGGTGCCGTCGCCAAACAACCACTGAAAGTTCACGGCGTCGGCGCTCGACCAGGGTGTCGCGTTGAACTGCACGCGCATTCCGGCACCACCCGAAGAGAGTATTTGCGCAGTCCATTCTGCGGTAGGCTTGGTGCAGGTTACGACTACTTGACTCGAGGTAATCGTGTCGCCGCAGATGTTGTAGGAACGCATTACGACCGTGTAGGATCCTGAACCTGCATAGGTGTGCACCGGGGTTGGCCCGCTACCTTGGTTGCCGTCCCCAAAGTCCCAAAGTTGGCCCGAGGAGTTCACCGCGAGGCTGGTGAAGCTCACCGTGTTTCCGTTTACCGTGTGGCTGAATCCGCCGCCCAATGGAGCGCAAATGTTGATGCTGACTTGAGTCGTGTCGGAACTTCCGCAGAAGTTAGTCACGATGAGGCTCAGGGTGAACGAACCGTTGCCAGCTACGGGTATGGTTGAGGAACCGCCCGTGCGCGTAGCGACCGTTGCCCCGCTCGAATTGAGCAGCGTCCAGGCGTAGCTCGAGGTCGCCGATATGTTTTGGGCGTTCATGATGAGGTTTCCGCCCACCACGTTGTAGGTGAAGTTGGCTGAAACCGGCGGGCAAGGCTGGGTGGTGAACGCCAGCGGCCCAATCCACGAACTTGCGAGTCCGACGCTGCCGCACGTATCCTTGAGGTAGACGTGGTAGGTGGTGCTGGCGGTGAGCCCCGTGAGCACGTAGGGCGAAGTGATGCCGGTGGCTATCGTGGTCGCAGCGTTGGGAACAAAGCCGACGGGTCCGCGAGCGATTCGTGTGCTTCCGCCCCCTGGATTGAAGCCGACTTGGGCAGTCGTCACCGTGACGCCCGAGGCGCTGAGGTTGGACGGCGCGGAGCACGAGGGCAGCGGGGCTTCGACCACCGCAAATTCATCGAGGCCGATCTCGGCGTAGCCGGCAACGGTGGTTTTTTCGCCGCGGAACCGGAACCGAACGGTTTTATCGGCGTAGTTGGGAAGCTGAACTTCGTGAAGAGTCCAGGCCGAGTTGGCCGTGGGCTGGTTGCCGGGGAGCACAATCAAAATGCTCTGCCACCCAGCACCCGAATCAATGAATACCTGAAGCCGGTCGATGACTCCGCCGTACATATGGCTTGAAAACCGCAGCATCGGCACGTTGAGGGGCGTCGTATTGATCCACGGCGACGTGAAGGTCGCTTGGTTCACCCCGGTGTTGCCAAATCCGCTCGTAAACATGTACTTGCCGCCGTTGATTCCTTGGTTCGGACCCGTGTTGCCCGCTTGCATGGGACCTAGGCCGACGGTCCAAAAGAACTCAGAGGCGGCCGAGCCCGCCGAACGGCTCCAGCACGGCGAAATCGTTCCTTCTAAGTTGGGCCAGGTTCCTACGCTCCAGGCGAACGACTGGAAGTTCTCGGTAATCGGTGCTGACAGGGTCGCGCACGAGGTTGTGACCGAAACCGGCGTGCTCCACGCACTGACGCTTGACGGGCCGCAAGTGTCTTTCACATAAAACTGGTAGGTAGTGCTCGGCGTTAACCCATTCACCGTGAACGGATTACTCGTTGCAACCACGCGGGTTCCGGCAACCGAGGGGTTAAATCCCGTGGGGCCGTACTTGATTACCCAAGGGCTGCTGCCGACGGTCCAGCTCAGCGTGGCGCTGGTGCTGTTGGAGGTCGTTACGGCAACGTTTTGGGGCTTGGGGCACGAAGGAGCCGCATGAATGTCGAGGTCGTCGATCGCGGACTGCGCGAGCGACGCGAAGTTGCCGGTCGCCGTGCCGGTCCAGCGCAGGCGAATTTTTTTGTTGGCGAAGGCGGCTAAACTCACCGTTACTTCGGTCCAGGGATCGGTCTGAGCCGTTTGAATTTGCCCCGTGCTTGACCATACTTGGGTAAACACCCCGGCGGTGTCTTCGACGTGCAGCTGGGTACCTGCAATTTGCGCTCCGTAGGCGTGGTACCAAAACGTGAGTTCCGGCACGGCCAGGGGCGTCAGGTTTATCCAAGGGGTCTTGAACGTTCCTGAGGTGCCGTTGGAAAAGCCCACGGACTCGAGGTAGACATATTTTCCGTTGAAGCCCAAACCGTGGTCTTCTGACGGACCCGTAGTGAACGAACTGAATTGGGGCGGACCGACCACATAGGTCATTCCTTGGTTCGTGGGTCGGTCCCAGCAGCTCGGCCAAATTCCGGCCTGGTTAAACGACGGTACCACCCAGCTAGCGCCGTCGAAGTCCTCGCTCCAAGGCGCCGACACGGCTAAGCACGCGGTGGTGAACGAAACGGGTCCTACCCAGTTGCTGAACGACGTTGGGCTGCACGAGTCGCGCACCCAGGCTTCGTAGGTCGTGTTGGGCGTAAGGCCCGTAAGGTTTGTGGTGGTGCCGCTAAACCGCTTGACGGTTCCGTTGCCTGCGCCCGAACCGGGAGCGCCGTACGACAGCTGGTGGTGCTGCGACGAGCCGAGTACGAGGCCCGCAAGGGCTGAGGTCGCTTGAACGGCGCTAAAATTGAGGTTCGAAGGCGAAACGCATCCGGTGGCCTGACCCACCCGCAAATCGTCGATGGCCACCCGAGCATTGAAGGGGAACGTGGTCAACGTCTTGGCCACAAACCGAATCGTCACGGTCTGGTTGGTGAACATGGTCAGCGGGTACACTTGCTGCTGCCACGGACTCGTTTTGGCGTTAAACAAAATCGGATTGTTCGCGATTACGCCCAACCGCACCCAGTTGGCGTTGCCCACCGCCGAGGCCTCAACCACCAAGGAATCGATTTGGCTGCCAAACATGTGGTACCAAAACTCAATGACGGGCGTCGTGGCCCCTGCCAAATTGATTTGGGGCGTGCGAATTACGGCCGTGGTGTTGCCCGTGAAGGCGCCAAAACGGTCGGCGTACAGGTACTTAGTGCGCCCCGAATGGTCCGATTGCGGACCCGAAGCCGGTAGCACCTGAAACGGCGGGGCAGAAACCCAGGCAAAGCCTTCGTTGGGCGAAGCGATCCATCCGCACATGTAGCCGCCGAGGCCGTTCACCGAAGTACGCGGGGTGAAAAATATCTGATCAAAGTTCTCGACCCAGGGAATCGTGGCGGCGGTTCCGCAGGTGGTTGCGTACCCGTTGTAGCCACTCCAGGGGCTTTTGCTACCGTTCGAACAGCTGTCGCGCAGATAAAAGTCGTATCCCGTAGAGCCCGAAAGGCCATTGATTACGTAGGAGTTGCCGCTGAACCAGGGCGTCAGGGTTCCGCTGCCCGGAGAAAAACCCAAGGGACCGTACTCAAACCGGTGAAACGCCGCCGACGAACCGGTGGAAACCGTAATGCTGCTGGCGGTGCGCGAAACTAAACTCACGTTGGGGGCCGTCGAACACGGTTGCGCACGCAAACTGCCGGCGGCCATTAGAAACAGAAGCAAGAGACGTTGAAGCATACCGTACAAAATTCGCCTAAAGTGGACAGCCAAATCAGTCAGGGCCTTGAAACGGCCGCGCTCGTTGAACCATCGCGGGATTCCGTGTGTTTTTCGCACAACGTACCTTTGAAACCATGCGCGCCCTGGTATTGTTCACGTGGATGCTGATTTGGGGGCTTCGGCTCGCCGACCCGATCGCGCACAGCCTGCTTCACGGCCACCACGAACACTGTGCAGAAGAAGGCCAGCACCTTCACGAGGGCGACGACGCGTGCGCTTGGTCCGACCCGGCCTACCTCGTTGGCGTGCAGCCCGCGGTCATCGGTTGGGAGCTGATGCCCCGCGATTCGTGGCGCAACGAGACTCTGGCGCGTGTCGCTTCGGCCAAGAATGCAGATTTTGACGCGGTTGCCCTTCGTGGGCCGCCTGTGGGTTAACCTCCGACCATTGTGCGCGGAACCGCTCCGCGTCGGGTTAACTCATTCAAAAGATCATGAACAAACTACTTTTTGGGCTGCTCGCGGCCCTGCCCCTAGTACTTTGGGGCCAACGCGACACATCCATCGTTATTGAACTCGGAGAGGCTTCGGTCGAAGCCCAGCGCGACAACCCTTCGGCCCTGTCGACCACCGTGCTCGCCATTCCCGTGCGCACCCTGGCCGACCAAGGCCCCTCGGCGATGCTTCAGCTCAGCCGCCAGGCTCCGGCCCTTCAGCTCGCCAGCGTGGGCGGGCACACCGTCAAACCCATTTTGCGCGGACTCGGTGGGTACCGCGTCGTCACAGCCTACCAGGGTTGGCGCTACGACAACATGCAGGGCGGAGCAGACCACGGGCTCGATTTACCGCTTCAGGGCGTCCACCACGTCCAGGTTACGCTTGGTCCCAACTCCCCTGCGCTCGGAACCGACGCCATGGCTGGGGTACTGTACTTGTCGGACGTGCGTCCGCGCGCCACGGGCAGTCAGCACGCGCTTACCCTAAACGGCGGCGCCAACGGCATGCCCTGGTCGGGCCAGTACAGCCTGCACCGCGGCGGACCTGGACTTTACTACGTCGGTGCCTACGGCGGCTACAGCCCCGAATACCGAGACGCCCACGGCGACACCGTTCGCGGCACCCACGCCCAAACCCTCGCGCTTCGTGCCTTAGGCTCGTGGAAGCAGGGCAAAACCCAGCACCGCCTGAAGCTAACGGGGGTGCAGCGGCGCTTTGGGCTTCCGCAAAAGCGCTACCCGGTGGGACAGGAGCCCGAGCATGTGCACGGCGACCAGGTTATTCAGGCGGGCCACCTTGCGTGGGAAGCCGAGCGGCCGCTGGGGGCTTGGACCCTGAGCGCGGTCACCGGTCTTCAGACTTCGTACCGAGCTGAGTTTGACGAAGAAGTCGGTGCCGACACGTTGGAGCCTGGCCACGCTGAAGATCCGCACGTGGCCTTTTACCTCGTTACGGCGTCGCAAACCACGACCTTGGAACGACGCTTGGGTGAAGGGCTGCTGACGTTCGGGGCCCAGCAGCAGCTGCGCATGCTCCGCAACGGCGCGCACGCGCATGAATGGCTGTACCCCAACGCGGAACAGGTACAGTCGGCACTTTTTGCGCACTACAGCATCGAAAAGGGTCGCCACACCCGTTCTGCGGGCCTTCGCGGAGAGCTCGGAGCCTTTGCGGGGTATGCGGCCCTGCTGCGCTACGCGTATTCTTTTTCGGAATCGTGGAGCCTTCAGGGGCGGATTTCGCACGGCACCCGTGGCCCCCAGCTCGAAGAGCGCTTCACCTTTGGCACCCACCTTGGAGCCGGACGCTTTGAGGTCGGAAACGCCGCGCTGCGCCCCGAGCGCCTCACCAATGCCGACCTCGGACTCAGCTTCGAGCGCCCGAAGTTTGACGTTCAGCTTACCGCCTTTTACCAGTCCTACCGAGACTTCATCTACCTCAATCCCAACGACAGCAGCGGTTCGTGGCGCTTTTACTACGTTCAAGGAAATGCGCGGGTCTTTGGAGCTGAGGCACGCACCCACTGGCACCCCGCTGAGCGCTTCCACGTTCACGCGCAGGCTGCGCTGAGCATCGGCGAAGACGCGGCGGGCAATCCGCTTCCGTTCATGGCTCCGGGGCGCTGGGGCGCTCACGCGGCCTATGAGGTGCTGCCAAATCAAAGGTTGCACGCCGAGATTCACTTCGACCGCTACCTGGCGCAAAACCGCTTGTCGCCTACCGAGTCGCTTTTTTTGGACGGACCCACTCCGGCCTACGGTTTGTGGTCCGCCAGCCTCACGGGGGTGCTGCCGAAGAGTGCTTCGTGGAGCCTCGAGCTGCTGAATGCCGGGAACACGGCCTATGCGCACCACCTCTCGATCGCCCGGGCCTTTGGGGTGCTCGAGGCCGGCCGCCAGCTTCGCGCCAGCCTTCGGTTTGCGTGGTAAAAAATCCGTCGTATCTTTGCAGCGCTTTCTGAATCCAAACTCGAGGGGACCCACAAAGTCCCCTCGACTGTTTTTAAAGCTTTTTGAATCCGCGCAAAACGATGAACCAAACCGAACTGCAGCAGCTGGTAGCCGCCACCCTCGAGCCGATGGGTGCGTTTGCCGTTGAGGTAAGTCTGAGCGCGGCAAACGACATCAAAGTGCACGCGGACTTGAACGAGGGCCACATTACGCTGGCGCAAATCAAGACCATCAGCCGTGCGATCGAGTCGGCGCTGGGCGAAGATTCCGAGAACTACGCCATCGAGGTGTCGTCTCCGGGTATGTTCAGTCCGTTTAAGGTCGACGCGCAGTACCGCAAAAACCTGGGCCGCGAGGTCGTGGTCAAGCACGCAGATGGAATCAAAAGCCGGGGCAAACTCGCGGCGTACGACGGCGCAACCCTGACCTTGGAGCGCACGGAGCGCGTTCCCAAAACCGTGGGCAAAGGCAAAATGGACCTGACGACCCAAACCCAAATCCCGCTGGCGGACATTGCCAGCATCACCCTCGATTTTAAATTCTAAGTTTCTCACCTTCAAGTAGCTATGGAAAACCTAGCCATTATCGAATCCTTCGGCGAGTTCAAAGACGAAAAGAGCATTGACCGCGTAACCCTCATGTCGTTCATTGAGGAGGCGTTCCGCGTCCAAATCCGCAAGAAGTACGGCACCGACGAGAACTTCGACGTGATCGTCAATCCCGACAAGGGCGACCTCGAAATCTGGCGCAACCGCACCATCGTCGAAGACGGCACCGTTGAAGACGACAACCTCGAAATCGCGCTTTCAGAGGCCCTGAAGATCGAGCCCGACTTTGAGGTGGGCGAAGAAGTGTCTGAAGAAATGAAGATCATTGACTTGGGCCGCCGCTTCATTCTGGCTTTCCGCCAGACCCTGGTTCAAAAGGTTCAGGAGCACGACTCGGGCGAGCTGTATAAGCGCTACAAGTCGATGGAAGGTGAAATCATCAGCGGCGAGGTGCACCACGTGCGCCACCGCGAGCTGATCATCTACGACGACCAGCAAAACGAGCTCATTCT
>JAURMB010000109.1 GCA_030831045.1 Schleiferiaceae bacterium | reverse complement strand
TTCTTGTGGGTAACCCTGAGCCAGTTGGCCAAGGCTCCGCTCAAGCTTCAAAACCACCCGATGCTCACCGAAAGCGAGCACTTCCATCAGTAATCCGTCGCTTTAATTCGAATCGTCTATGTCTGGAATTATGACTCTTATTGTCCTTGTGCTCGCGGTGCTGACTGCGCTGCAGCTCATCCGAATTTTCGAATTGTCGTCCAAAGCTCGCCAAACGGCGGAATACGAAGTGACGGACCGCGACAACAACAACCAAGGTTGGCTGATGCTGCTTTTTGGCTTCGGTCTTATCGCCTCGTTTTTCTGGATGCTCTATGCGTGGTTGCCGGTTACGCTTCCGAAGCCTGCGTCTGCTCACGGCACCGACTACGACAACCTTATGACCATTTCGATGCTGGTCATTATTGCGATGTTCGTGCTCGTGCAGCCGATTTTGTTCTACTTCGCATGGAAGTACCGCGGAGCTAAGGACCGCAAAGCAACCTACTACGAACACAACAACCGACTGGAATTCATTTGGACGATTGTTCCGGCCGTGGTGCTCGCCGTGCTCATTATTTACGGTATGACCACGTGGTCGAACGTGATGAACCCCAAGAACGAGCAGGAGCCTTTGGTGATTGAGCTTTATGCGCAGCAGTTCAAATGGACGGCGCGCTACGCCGGCCAAGACAACCAGTTGGGCTACGCCAACGTCCGCCTCATCAAGGACGCCAACGTGATTGGCGTCGACACGCTCGATACCAAAGGCGGCGACGACAAGATCACGACCGAAATTCACCTTCCCGTAGGGCGACCGGTGCTGTTCAAGTTCCGTTCTCAGGACGTGATTCACTCAGCGTACTTTCCGCACTTCCGCGCCCAAATGAACTGCGTTCCGGGCATGACCACTCAGTTCCAGTTTACGCCCACGGTGACGACCGCCGAGATGCGCCAGGATGCCGAGGTTCAAGCAAAGGTGGCCCGCATCAACAAGATCCGCACCGAAAAGGGCTTGGAGGCGTATGCCTACGATTACGTGCTGTTGTGCAACAAGATCTGCGGATCAGCGCACTACAACATGCAGATGAATATTGTTGTTGAGTCTGAAGCTGAGTACGCCAAATGGCTTGCTGAACAAAAGACCGTAGCAGAAACGTTGTAATACTAGTTAAGGATTTTTTATTATGGCTGACCACGCACACGACCACGCGCACGATCACGCTCACGACGAACACCACGATCACGAGCACCATGTAGACAACTTCTGGACGAAGTATGTCTTCTCGATCGATCACAAAATGATCGCGAAGCAGTTTTTGGTAACCGGGATGTTCATGGGCATCATCGGGGTGTTCATGTCGATGATGTTCCGCCTTCAGTTGGCGTGGCCGGGCGAGAGCTTCCCCATTCTCGAGACGTTCTTGGGAAAATGGGCCCCTGACGGGGTGATGGACCCCAACATGTACCTGGCCTTGGTTACGATCCACGGAACCATCATGGTGTTCTTCGTGCTTACGGCTGGCTTGAGCGGAACCTTCTCGAACCTCCTCATTCCGTTGCAAATCGGAGCGCGCGACATGGCTTCAGGCTTTTTGAACATGATTTCGTACTGGCTTTTTGCTGCCTCGTCAGTGGTCATGGTGGTCTCGCTGTTTGTGGAAACGGGTCCCGCATCAGGCGGTTGGACCGTGTACCCGCCGTTGAGCGCGCTACCGCAAGCGATGCCCGGCTCGGGAGCTGGAATGACCCTTTGGCTGGTGTCGATGACGCTGTTCATCGCGGGTTCGCTGATCGGCTCGCTCAACTACATCGTAACGGTGATCAATTTGCGCACGAAGGGCATGTCGATGACGCGCCTTCCGCTAACGATTTGGGCCTTCCTGGTGACGGCGATTCTTGGGGTTCTATCGTTCCCGGTTCTGCTGAGTGCGGCCTTGCTGCTCGTGTTCGACCGCTCCATGGGAACGTCGTTTTACCTGAGCGACATTATGGTGGCGGGCGAAATGCTCACCAACCAAGGAGGTAGCCCGATCCTGTTTGAGCACCTCTTCTGGTTCCTCGGACACCCTGAAGTGTACATCATCTTGCTGCCGGCGCTTGGAATCACGTCTGAAGTTATCGCGACCAATTCACGTAAGCCCATCTTTGGCTACCGCGCAATGATCGGATCGATTTTAGCCATCGCCTTCTTGTCGTTCATCGTGTGGGGCCACCACATGTTCGTGACGGGAATGAATCCGTTCCTTGGTTCGGTGTTCACGTTCACGACCCTTCTGATTGCCATCCCTTCGGCGGTAAAAGCGTTTAACTACATCACCACGCTGTGGAAGGGCAACATTCGCTTTACTCCGGCGATGCTGTTCTCCATCGGACTCGTGAGCACCTTTGTGGCAGGCGGACTTACCGGCATCATTCTGGGCGACTCCGCCCTCGACATCAACGTGCACGACACCTACTTTGTGGTGGCGCACTTCCACATCGTGATGGGGCTGTCGGCCATCTTCGGCATGTTTGCTGGGGTGTACCACTGGTTCCCTAAGATGTACGGCCGCATGATGAACAAGTCGATGGGCTACCTGCACTTCTGGCTCACGTTCGTGAGCGCCTACGGGGTGTTCTTTCCGATGCACTTCACGGGCCTGGCCGGGTTGCCCCGCCGCTACTACAGCAACGCGGAGTTCCCCATTTTTGACGAGCTGCAGGACATCAACGTGATCATCACCATGTTCGCGATTGGTGGCGGAATTGCCCAGCTGATCTTCATTTTCAACTTCTTCTACTCAATGTGGCGCGGTCCGAAGGCTCCGCAAAACCCGTGGAACTCCAATACCCTGGAGTGGACTACGCCGGTGGAGCACATCCACGGCAACTGGCCGGGCGCGATTCCCGAGGTTCACCGTTGGGCCTACGACTACAGCAAGCCGGGGCACGATGAGGACTTTGTTCCGCAGACCACTCCGCTCAAGGACGGAGAGCACGCCCACTAGGCGTTTATAAGTTCGTTAAACGGCCGCCCGGAATCCCCGAGCGGCCGTTTACATTTGTGGCATGGTGGATTTTTTGCACGATGCCTCCACGGCGGGCATGGAAGACCGCGAGGCGGAGCAGCGGCTGCGGCCCGCGCGCTTCGACGACTTTGCCGGTCAGGCCAAAGTGCTCGAAAACCTCAAGGTTTTTGTTCAGGCGGCCCGCCAGCGCGACGAGGCCCTGGACCACGTGCTGCTTCACGGCCCTCCGGGGCTGGGCAAGACGACTCTAGCCCACATCATTGCGGGAGAACTCGGTTCTTCGCTCAAGCTGACCAGCGGACCGGTGCTAGACAAACCGGGCGACCTCGCCGGATTGCTCACGAGCCTGGGTGCCAACGACGTGCTGTTCATCGACGAAATACACCGGCTGAGCCCGGTAGTTGAAGAGTACCTGTACAGCGCCATGGAGGACTACCAAATTGACATCATGCTGGAGTCCGGGCCCGCGGCGCGCTCGGTGCAAATCCGCCTTAAGCCCTTTACCCTCATCGGGGCCACGACGCGCAGCGGATTGCTGACGTCCCCGCTCCGCGCGCGCTTTGGCATCGCCGCGCGCCTGGAGTACTACAGCGTGGAGCTGCTGTCGACGATTGTGGAGCGCTCCGCAAGCATTTTAAATGTGGGCATCGAAATGGATGCCGCCGTCGAAGTTGCCCGCCGCAGCCGCGGAACGCCCCGCATCGCCAACGCCCTCCTGCGTCGCTTGCGCGACTTCGCCCAGGTTAAGGGCAAAAACGTCGTCGATTTAGAGGTGGCCCGCTTCGGAATGGACGCCCTCGACGTGGACACCCACGGCCTGGACGAAATGGACAACCGCATCCTGACGACGTTGATCGACAAGTTCCGCGGCGGCCCCGTCGGGCTAAGCACCCTGGCGACCGCGGTAGGCGAGCAGGCGGAGACGCTGGAAGAGGTGTACGAGCCCTACTTGATTCAAGAGGGCTACCTGGCCCGCACGCCCCGGGGCCGAACGGCCATGGATAAGGCCTACAAGCACCTGGGCCGCACCCCTTCAGGAGGCCCCGATTTGTTTTCATGACGTCCCGCGAAGCCACGGCCTTCCTCAAAGCTGAGGCCCTTAGGCTGGGCTTTATGGAGGCGCGCGTGGCTCGCGCCGATTTTCTTGCAGACCAAGCACCTAAGCTCGAGGCCTGGTTGCGCCAAGGGCTGCAGGGAAGCATGCGCTACCTCGAGAATCATTTTGACAAACGCTTAGATCCCAGGCTTCTGGTGCCGGGTGCTCAGTCCGTGGTGAGCCTCGCGTTCAATTACTTTCCCGAACCCTCAGCCCTCGAAGGCGAAGGACGGCCCCGGGTCGCCCGCTATGCCTACGGTGAGGACTACCACCGAGTGGTCAAGGACCGGCTCTTTGAGCTTCTCGACGGCTTGCGCTCGGCCATAGGTCCCTTGGACGGGCGGTGCTTTGTCGACAGCGCGCCGGTCATGGAGCGCGCTTGGGCTGAGCGCAGCGGTCTGGGTTGGGTGGGCAAAAATTCGCTGCTGCTGCGCAAAAACACGGGGTCGTACTTTTTTTTGGCGGAACTCATCGTGGACTACGCCTTTGAGCCGGACCTCCCGGTGACGGACCACTGCGGTACCTGCACGCGCTGCATCGATGCCTGCCCAACCCAAGCCATCATTGCGCCACAAGTGGTCGACAGCAACCGCTGCATCAGCCACGCCACCATTGAGCTGCACGGAGCGCTTCCGCGCGAAATGGCGGACTCCCTGCACCCCTGGGTGTTCGGCTGCGACATTTGCCAAGAGGTATGCCCCTGGAACCGGCATTCGACGCCGCATTCCGAACCGGCGTTTGCGCCCGGCGGGTGGGTAGAGTGGAGCCTGGACGACTGGCGCGCGGCCAGCGAAGCTGCCTTTCAAGAAGCTTTTGGGGCGTCGGCGGCGGCCCGCACAGGGTTAGGACGCATTCAGCGCAACGTCGAAGCGGCCTTTGGCCCTACCCATCCTACTTGACGTCGATTTGAACGGCCTGAAGGACTCGGTTGGTCGTCTTGTCGAACGCGACGGCCACCCACTTCATATGGCGGGCGTTCCAACTTGCCTCGAGCGTAGTTGACGCGTCAAGGGTCGTGCTTACGCCCGGAAGGCTGCCGCCGGCTGCCCACACCTCTTGGCCGAAGGGGCCCCAGGGCGCCCGGCGAAAGACGTTGTAGTGCACGTAGTTGGTGTCCCGGGTTTGGTCCGGCATGAGCTGCGGGGACACTATTCCCGATTCTTTGAGGTACACCGCTACGCCCACCGCGTTGGCTTGGGCGCTTTGGGCCCGAACCTCGAGCCGAAGGGTGGCGACGCGCGAGGTGCTGTCGAATCCGCTGTAGGCGCTGAAAAGCACTTCGGGTGCGCGCGCGAGCTCGGTGGCCGCAAGGGCTCCCCACGAACTGTAGGATTTGAGGTGGGTGTTGGTCGGGAAGTCCAGTCGGTTCACCATGCCCAAGGGCAGGGCAAAAACCCCAAATACGTCGGCCAAGTCGTCGCCATCGGCTGTGGTAAAGTCGGTCGGGTATTCCGCCGAGGTCGCGGTAAAGTTGGCCGGCCCGGCATGGATGGCGAGGCCGACTACTTTGGCGGGTCCGTACAGGCTGTCAAGCTGCTTCAGCACCTTGGAGGCCTTCGGGCAGTTCTTGCATTGGTGACCGGTAAAGTCCTCTACGAGCACGGCCCGTTCCGATTGAATCACCGTGTCGCCGTTGGCGGTGCCGGTTCCGCCCCCGCCCGGATTGCGGAACGGCTGGTCGATGTAGTCGCAGGCGGCTAGGGACGCCGCCACAATGAAGTACCAAACGGGATTCCGCATCAGAATTGGGTAGTTAGCGATAAACTCAGGCCGTTGGACGGCGGGACCACGCGGCAGACACCGCCCACGCAGAAAATGCCCTGCTGCTGGCGGCCGTAGCCAAGCTGCACCCGGGTGGGTCCGTCAAAGTGCACCACCGACACCAAGGGGTAATGGATGCGGCGCGACTCCGAAGGATTGCCGTAGTTGTAGATGTCTTGGACGGCCACGACCCAAGCCTCAGAAAGGGTGTATTCGGCGAGGAACATGGCCATGGCACCGCGGAACCCTTGTCCGCCCGACCACTGCAGCTCGGTGCGCAGGGTTTGGTGGTTGGGGAGGGCGAATTGCTGCTCCCACACCACGGCGGGAACTACCAGCATGCTGTCGCTGTCGGGCGCCGCCAAAATGGCGTAGTCGTTCAGGCCGTCAGCCAGTACCGACTTGTTGTAGCCGAGTCGGTAGGCGGTTACTTGCGTCTTGTACTTGGAGCTGAATTTGCGGCTGATGCTGAAGTTCACGTCGCGGAAGTAGGGAATTTCGCCCCAGGTAAAGGCTTGGCTTACGTAGCCTTGGGTGCCTTTGTCTCCAAAACTCCCGTCGGCGAGCGGAGCTCGGTGTATGCTCTGCGACGACGCGACACTGAGCGCCAGCTTGGTTCCGTACTTGCCGCCGAGTGCGGTTTTCTTGGGAATCAGGTAGTTGACGTCGAACTGATAGCCCATTTCGCCATTGATTTGCGTCGCGTAGGGGTAGAGCGCGGGCAGGGCGTAGGTGTGCAGGTTGCCGGTAGGCGGAATGAAGTTGATCAACGCGTCGAACTGCTGCGCGTTCCGGTCGGAGCGAAAGCTGAAGTTGTCGATGCGCTTCAAGGTAGCAAGCACTCCAAACCCCTTTTTGCTGTAGGTAGCGGTGGCCACAAAGGCTTCTCCTGGCTTATAGATGTAGCCGTTGTCAAAGTTGGGGTCGTTGATTTTGTAGGCGTACTCGGCCTTGAGGTCGAAGCCTTTGTAGTGGGCGCCGACGCGATAGGCCCACGCCCCCACGTTGGAGGGTAGGTTGAGCAAGGGGTCAAATCCGCGCTGGAATTTCGAAACAAAGCTTGCGCCGAGATTTAGGCTGAGCCCCACCTTGTTCAGGAACGGCAGCGCTTCGCGCAGGGCCCATTCGGCGTCGGTTCCGCGCAGAATGCCTTCGCTCTTGGTGAAGTAGACGCGCTGGCGACCGAGTACGCCCTTGAGGGTGAGTCCCTTGGGAAGTCGCGCGACGATCCGACTTCCGTCCATGGCGTTGTCGAGGCCCAGTCCGCGCTCTTCATAAGCCCTGAAAATGAGGCCTTGCCCAAATTGTTCATAAAAGTTGCCGAAGGTCAGGTCAAACTTGCCTTGGCGAATCTGCGCGTAGCGGTAGGTGATGCCCTCGCCCCGGTAGCCCGTGGGAAATCCAAGGATGGCGTGCTGGTAGTTCTCGTACCGCATGCCCATGCGGAGGTTGCCCCGCTCGTAGGTGAACAGCGCCCAACCCTGGCCCAAGGCCTTCTCGTCGGGGTAGTAGTCGCCCGCGGGATCCAATACGGTGTCGCGGACGTAGGCCTGGGCGTCGAGCTGGACGACCGCCCTAAGGGTTCCGCCCAGGGCGTCGGTTTGCGCTTCTTGCGCGCGCAGCGTCCCGGCGAGCAGCACGACGGCCAATCCAAGGGCAGGGGAGCGGCGCATTACTTGAGTTTGCGAACTTCAGTAAACAGCACTTCTTCTTCGCCC
>JAURMB010000108.1 GCA_030831045.1 Schleiferiaceae bacterium | reverse complement strand
TTGAACAATCTTTCGATTTCACAATATGTTAAAGAACGTTGAAGCTTCTGCTTCCGTCTTCCCCCCGGAGTCGGGCGACCTCGTCGGTGCGCCGTTGTTTCCGTTTGGGGTTGCAAATGTAGAACGACTTTTTATATCTGCAATACCCCCCGCAAAATTTTTTTGCTAAAAATCATCAACTCGCTGAAAAGCAGCGAGAAAAATTTATCAGGGGTTGCTTTTGGCGAGCGGAATCACTTGCCCTGCCTGAGTTTCGTGCCCAAAGGCTACGAATTGCGCAATCGCCAATCCCATCGCTTTAGGGGTCACTGGGGCCTCGTATCCGGGGAACGCCTCGGCCAACATTTCGGTTTGCACCGCTCCAAGGCATAGGGAGTTGAACGAAAAACCGTCGGATCCGAGTTCCGCCTGAAGGCTTTCAGCCAATCCCGCCATAGCCATTTTACTCGTAGCGTAGGCCAAAAGGCCTGGGTACTTGGACGCGCCTTGGTATCCGCCCATGCTGCTAATGAAGACCGTGTGCGCGCCCGGGGCAAAGTGCGAAAGCAGCGCTTGCACCAGCAGCGCGGGGCCCGACCAGTTCGCCAAACCCATACGGGCGAAGTCCTCAGGAGTCAGTTGGGTAAAGGGTTTTGAAACCAAGGCTCCGGCATTCAGCACGAGGCCGTCGAGCGAAATGCCGTTGAGCTGGTGGGCGAACGCTTCCCTAGACGCTGAAGAAGTGTGGTCGAGCACGTAGGTGTGGCATCCCGCTAGGGTAAACGGAGTCCGCGACGTGGCGTGCACCGCATGTCCTTGGGCCGCAAGGGCAAGGGCGGTTTCGCGCCCTATTCCGCGCGAAGCACCGGTCACTAAAAAATGCTTCATGGTACCGAAACCGATGTTGATTGGCAACCGCAGGCATCGCTGCAGGCCGGTTGGGGAAGAACGCGAACGACGAGGGCGAGCACGCTCCACCAAAAGGCTGTCCAAAGCACTACCGCTATCATATTATATAGTAAGGTATGAAATGAAGCGGAATGCGGACCACGCCGCCACGTAGGCGACCCCGGCATAGGCGGCAAACTGCAGCAGGGCAAACCGCCAACTCCGGGTCTCGCGCACGACCACGGCCAGCGTACTCATGCACTGTAAGGCAAAGGCATAAAACAGAAGCAGCGAAACGCCTACCGCCAAATTGAAGTAGGGCTTGCCGGTTGAGGGGTTGATTTCTTCGGCCATCCGCTCGCGAACGGGCGCGATGTCGTCGCCGTCCACACTGTATAAGGTAGCCATCGTGCCGACAAACACTTCGCGCGCTACAAAGGATGAGGCAATGGCGACCGAGATTTTCCAATCGTAGCCCAACGGCGCGAGCGCTGGCTGAATTCCGCGACCTATGCTGCCCAGGTAGCTTTCTTCGATGGGCATCGGTTCATATTCCGCACTAAAGTTGGGCAAGCCCTTAGGGCCGCTGTTGGCTAAAAACCACAGCACCACGCTGATCGACACGATGATTTTTCCTGCCTCCACCACAAAGGACTTCGAGCGGGTCCATACCGCGGTAAATACGTTTCGGCCAATGGGCATTCGGTAGGGCGGCATTTCCATAAGAAAGGGGGCGGACTTTTGCTGCGGAACCCACCGGTTGAGCAACGCCGAACCCGCAAGGGCCGCCGCAAACCCCAAGGCATACAGTCCAAACAGCGTCAAGCCTTGCAGGCTGATTCCCATCCAGGGCGCATTGGGAACTACCAAGCCAATAATAAGGGCATACACCGGCAGGCGCGCACTGCAGGTCATCAGGGGCGTTACCGCGATCGCAAGCCAGCGTTCGCGCGCCGACTCCATGTTGCGGGAACTCATGACGGCGGGGATGGCGCAGGCGGTTCCGCTGACTAAAGGCACCACCGACTTGCCGCTCAGCCCGAAGGGCCGCATGAAGCGGTCCATGATAAACACGACCCGGGCCATGTAGCCGCTTTCTTCGAGTAGGGCAATAAACAAGAAGAGCAGTGCGATCTGCGGAAGAAAAATAAGCACCCCCGCCACGCCCGGCAGGAGTCCGCTCGTCAAAAAGTGATTGAAAAATCCCGCGGGAAGTGCGGCGTTGAGCCAAGCGGAAAGCCGGGCGATTCCCCCGTCGATGGCGTCCATGGGGGCCGAAGACCCATAAAAGAGGGCCTGAAACAAGACGAACAGCACGCCGAACAAAAGCACACTTCCCCAGATGGGGTGGACCACGAGGCGATCAAAGCGCGCGGCGGCCCGGCGGTCGCGCACGGGGTCGTAATGGTACACCTTGCGCAGCCACTGATTGACCCAGCGGTAGCGCTGTATGGCTTCGTCGGCCCGTGCCCGCTCCGGACTGCGGCCCGACTCGCGCACCTCTGCGGCAAAATCGGGGTCGCTCAAGCCGTCAAGCCAGGCCCGGT
This sequence comes from Schleiferiaceae bacterium, assembly GCA_030831045.1. Next base: position 2,521 of record JAURMB010000108.1, on the reverse strand, counting down.
AGGTCAAGCCGGCCCCAATACACTCCTGCTTTTTTTGCAGCCAGGGCAGGTGTGCTCCGGCCGGTTGAAAAAAGGGCGCTTGCGTGCTCGGCTTGGCTGAACCAATCGCTTCGCGAAGCTCGTCAAAGCCCAGGCCCGTGCGGCTGTTGACCGGCACGACCCGAACCCCGAGTGCGGCTTCCAATGCGGGCAAATCGAGCTGCGCCCCCCGGCGTTCCATTTCGTCGACCATGGTCACCGCGAGTACCGCGGGAAATCCCAAATCCAGCACCTGGGTGAAGACAAACAAGCAGGTCTTGAGGTTGGTGCCGTCGGCCAGCCCCACGACCACGTCGGAACGCTCGGCTTCTGAGGTCGTGGTCAAGGCATTCAGCACGACGCGTTCGTCGTCCGACGAGGGGTGCAGGCTGTAGACCCCAGGTAGGTCAACGACCTCGGCGAGGGTGTTGCTGCCCAACTTGGCCAAACCCAAGTGCTTTTCCATGGTCACGCCGGGGTAATTCCCAACCTTTTGGTTTAAGCCCGTCAGCCGGTTAAACAGCGACGACTTGCCCGTGTTGGGGCGGCCGACCAGGGCCACGCGGAGCGCGCGCTTAGGCGTCATGGGGCTCTGTAATAGGAATCAACTCCGCCAGCTCGCGGCGCATGCTCACCAGGGTGCCCTGAACGCGAAAGCACAAGGGGTCCCGGAACGGCGCCGCAAACACCAGTTCCACTTCTTCGCCCGGCAGGCAGCCCATTTCAAAAAGCTTCACGGGAAGCTCCACGGGCGCCTGCAAAATCAGGGCCTTCTGCCCCACTCCGAGTTCCGAAAGTTTCATGCCTCCAAGGTACAATAGGGCCGGCGCTAGCGGCGCGTATTTAGATTCATTCTAATTGTGCGTGCGGGGGCTAAAAAAGGGCGGAACCTTCCGCCCTTTGTGTGGCTAAAGAATCAGCGAAAGCGGGCGCTCGAGGTACCCCTTAACGGTGTTCAAAAAGGCAGCACCCGTGGCGCCATCAATTACCCGGTGGTCGCAGCTGAGGGTCATCTTCATGACCTGGCCGGGGACTACCGCTCCGTTTTTCACTACCGGCACGTCCTGAATTCCGCCCACGGCCAGAATGGCGGCATCGGGCGGATTGATGATGGCGGTAAACTCTTCAATCCCAAACATTCCAAGGTTTGAAATGGTGAAGGTGTTGCCGGCCCAATCGCTGGGCTGCAGCTTTTTGTCTTTGGCTTTTTGGGCAAAGCTGCGGACTTCAGCCGAAATGTCGGCCAATCCCTTGGCGTCGGCGTGGCGGACCACCGGCACGAGCAGGCCATCTTCCACGGCCACCGCTACCCCGACGTGCACGTCGTAGTTGGTGCGAACGCTATCGCCCATCCACGAAGAATTGACCGCCGGGTGTTTTTTGAGTGCTTTGGCCACGGACTTAACCACGAGGTCGTTGAATGAGATCTTCACGTCACCGGCGGCATTGATTTCGCTGCGCGCGGCGGCGGCGGCCGACATATCGACCGCGATCGTCAAGTAAAAGTGCGGCGCGGTAAACTTCGATTCGGCCAAACGCTTGGCAATCGTTTTGCGCATTTGCGAAATGGGCGTGTCCACGTGGCCGGAGCTTGGGTACGAAACCGCTGAAGGCAAGGCGCTCGATCCGGCACTTGCCGCAACCGGTGAAGCAGCAGCGAGTTCTACGTCGCGCTTGGTAATGCGGCCGCCGTCACCGGTGCCCTGAACGTTTGAAAGGTTAACCCCCAATTCCTGCGCCAACGAACGAGCTAGCGGAGAGGCCTTTAGTCGCGCATCTCCCGCCGCCGGTGCCGCTACAGGCGCCGCCGTTGGAACCGCTGCAGGTGGTGCAGCAGGCACTGGAGCCTCCACTGCCGGGACCGCCTCAACCGCGACGGGCGCGGCCGTTGCTGCAGGAGCCGCCGGTGCCGCCGAGGCTCCGCCAGAAAGCAGCGCCGAAACGTCTTCGCCCGCGGCGCCTAAAATCGCCAGAATGCTGTCGACCGGTGCGGTTTGCCCCTCCTGCACGCCGATGTGCAGCAGTACGCCCTCTTGACCAGGAAAGGCCTCAAAATCCATAGTGGCCTTGTCGGTCTCGATTTCGGCGAGCAGCTTGCCCTCGGTGATCGTGTCGCCCAACTTGGCGTGCCACTTGGCCACCACACCTTCGGTCATGGTGTCGCTCAAGCGCGGCATCGTAATTACTAAGGCCATAACTTATTCGGTAATAAAGGGGTAATCTTCGTCGACGTACACGTGCTGCCAAAGCTCTTCGGCGTCGGGGTACGGTGACTTCTCGGCAAAATCCACGCATTCGGCCACGAGTTCTTTGACGCGGGCGTCAATCGCTTCGAACTCGGACTCGCTTGCCCACTTCTTCTTGAGCAGCATGTCTTTTGCGGTCAAAATCGGATCGATTTTTTGGTATTCCGCCACCTCATCTTTGGTGCGGTAGTGCTGGGCATCCGACATCGAGTGGCCCTTGTAGCGGTAGGTGCGGATTTCCAAAAAGCTCGGTCCTT
>JAURMB010000107.1 GCA_030831045.1 Schleiferiaceae bacterium | reverse complement strand
GGTTGTGGTGAGCCCATAAAAGATTCCGAGTTTAAAGGCCGCCGAAATTTCGCTTGGGTTGGCCGAATCGAGGTACAATTCCATGGGGCCAAAGTACGAAGCCTGTGCGTACTTTGCAGGCTAAAGCCCTTGTGTAGTCTATGAAGAAGCTCTTGGTTGCCAACCGCGGTGAAATTGCCCTTCGCATCATGCGTACCGCCCGTAGCATGGGAATCAGCACGGTGGCCGTCTATTCTGATGCGGACCTCGACGCTCCGCACGTAACGTTTGCCGACGAGGCCTACCGCCTCGGTCCCGCGCCCAGCGCGCAGAGCTACCTCAACGTCGAAGCCGTGGTCGAAGCCTGCCGCGCCTCAGGCGCCGACGCCGTGCACCCGGGGTATGGATTTTTAAGCGAGAATGCCGGCTTCGCCGAACGCATTGAGCGCGAAGGAATTACCTGGATCGGTCCGCCTCCCGCGGCGATACGGGTCATGGGCGATAAGCTTTCGGCCAAAGCTGCGGCGGCTCAGTTCGATGTTCCGTTAGTGCCGGGTAGCGAGGGCGCCCTGGCTACCGCCGAAGACGCTCAGGCGGTCGCCGACCGCATTGGCTACCCGGTGATGATCAAGGCCTCGGCGGGCGGCGGCGGAAAAGGAATGCGCATCGTGAATTCCGCCACGGAAGTACGTGAAGCGTTTGAAAACGCCACCTCCGAAGCACTTAAGTCGTTTGGAAACGGTGAAGTGTTTGTTGAAAAGTTCGTTACCGCACCGCGGCACATTGAAATTCAGGTGCTTTCGGATGCCCACGGTACCCATCTTCACCTTTTTGAGCGGGAGTGCTCCGTGCAGCGCCGCCACCAAAAAGTGGTTGAAGAGGCGCCGAGTGCCATTCTAACCCCGGAGCTCCGCGCCCAGATGGGGCAGGCCGCCGTCAAGGCGGCCCAGAGCTGTGGCTATGTGGGCGCCGGTACGGTTGAGTTCATTTTTGACGCCAGCGGAGCCTTCTACTTTCTCGAAATGAACACCCGCCTTCAGGTGGAGCACCCGGTGACTGAGGAGGTAACCGGATTGGACTTGGTTGCCGAACAGATTCGTATTGCTCGCGGAGAGCGCTTGCCCTACCGCCAAGAAGAGGTGAAGCTAAATGGACACGCCATCGAGCTGCGCGTGTATGCTGAAGACGTCACGAACAACTTCGCGCCCGACACCGGGGTGCTAGAAGTTTACCGCCGCCCGAGCGGAGCGGGGATCCGCGTAGACGACGGCGTGCGCGAAGGCCAAGAGGTTCCGGTATACTACGACCCGATGCTCGCGAAGCTTATCGCTTGGGGCCCTGACCGAGAAACGGCGCGCAAGCGACTGATCGCTGCCGTCGATCGCTACGCGGTCGTCGGAGTCAAGACGACCCTGCGCTTTGGGCGTTTTATTTTGGAGCATCCCGACTTTATCAGCGGCCAATTCGACACCGGTTTTGTCGCCAAGAACTTCACGCCCGACGCCTTAGTGCCCCGCGCTGAGGGTGCGGAATGGGCCGCCGCCTTGGCCGAGCACCACCGGCCTGTCCGCGAAGAAGTTCCGCAGGTGCCCAGCGCCTGGAAAACCCGATACAGCCTATGAGGCGGTTGCTCGGACTCATCCTGTTTTGCGGTGCGCTGTCGCTGGGCGCTCAAGAAGTGCCAACGACCTACAACGGCCAAAATGGGCAAGGCTCGGTCATTGAAGGCGACACCATTCCGTGGGTGTTCCTCGACGAAATCCTCGTGGTCGATAAGCCAACGTTTACCGACGTTGAGGCCCGCAAGCGCTACCTGCTGCTGCGCCGTCGGGTCATGAAGGTGTACCCCTACGCCAAGGCGGCCGGCGAGCGTTTGGACTCCTTGAACATGCGGCTGGCCAAAGAAAAGTCGGCCCGCAAGCGCGCTAAGTACACCAAGCAGTACCAGGATTTTCTGGAACAGCGTTTTGAAGCGGAACTCCGCAAACTCACCCGTTCCGAAGGCCAAATTTTGTGCAAGCTGGTGTACCGAGAAACGAACCAAACCGTTTTTCAGCTGATTCGCGAGTACCGCAACTGGTTTACCGCGGTAGGGTGGAGCGTGACCGGTTCGTGGTACGACATCAACATCCGCAAGGAGTACGAGCCCAGCGAAAACCAAGAAGACGCGCTGATTGAAAAAATTCTAAGGCGGGCGTTTGCATTGGGCGACCTCAAGGAGCGCGTACCGATGGACGTTAACGGAACCTTTAAACCACGCCGATGAACGGCGTTCGGATAGCAGCATTGAGCTCCTGCGGAATCGGGGAGGCTTTGGTCGCCCTGAAAGCCCGAGGCTTGGACCTCGCTCCGATGACGCAGGCGTTGTCGGCCGAAGCCATGCGCCGCCGTGCCGAGCAGTTTTCGCCGCAGCGTCGAGCACTTCTGGTCGACGTTCTGCGCGTGCAGTGCGGCCCGCACCCCAGCGAGGAGCATTTGGCACTGCTCGAGCGCTTGGCCCAACCCGATACGGTAACGGTTACGGCAGGCCACCAGCTCGTTACGGCAGTTGGCCCCCTGTACGTGCATGCGAAAATTGCCGAGACCCAGGCTTTGGCGGAACACTGGACAAATCAGGGGGTCCCAACGGTTCCCGTGTTTTGGATGGCGACCGAGGACCACGACCTTGATGAAATTCGCCGCGTTTTCTGGCGCGGACGCTCCGTAGGGGCCTGGGCGCAGCCGGCGGAGCCGCTGCGCAGCGGTGCCGTGCCCGCCGAGCGTGCCGCCCGAGCAATCCAGGGGTGGCGCGGGCAGGAAGCACTTCCCGAGGCGGTTCGCGCGGCGGCCGAGCGCAGCGAGGCCGGATACCGCGCGTCAGAGACCCTCGCCGACGCCACCCGACGGTTGATCGGCGAGTTGCACCCCGGAGTGCTCGTGCTGGATGCTTCAGACGCGCGGTTGAAGGCGTCGGCGGCCGAGCTTTGGGAGGACGAAATTCGCAACCAAACCCTGCATTCCACGCGGGAGCTGGCTTCGGAGCCCTGGGGTGGCGCAACGCCTCCAGTGCCCTTTCGTCCTTCTGCGCTGTTTGCCCTGGATTCCGCACAGCGCCGGTACCGGTTGGACCGCGGGAATGACGGCACGTGGAACCGTTCCGACGGAACACCGCTGGGCACCGACGCCGACGTGGCCGAATGGGCTCGCCAGCATCCCGATCAGGTGAGCCCCAACGCCTTGCTGCGCCCCGTCTACCAAGAGTGGATTTTACCCAACGCCGCCTACACGGGCGGGGCCGGAGAGTTGGCCTATGCCTACCAATTGGCGCCCTACTTTGCGCGCACCGGAATGCCGCATGGCGTGTGGCGGCTCCGCCACAGTGGAGCATGGTGGCCGGCAACGGCCCTTAAAGCTCGCCACGGATTGCAAAGCTTAATCGCTGAACATCAACCGGATCTGCCAACATGGTGCGGACCGTGGAACCCAACCGCCGTGCGCACCCAAATGATGGCGTGGTTCGGAGCGCCCGACACGCTCGCGCGCCCAGTAACCGATGCCTTGGAGCCCTTGGTCCGCCAAACCTATGCACAGCCGGGCTTGGAGCGCTCCGTTGAGGCATGGATTCAGCGCGTGTCCCGCGAAGAGGGTCGCATGCGCGAACGCCTTCGTCGCGAACTCGGCCACCGCGAGGCGGTGCAGCTACACCGTTTAGCGCAGCTAAGTTCCGCACTAATGCCCGCCGGAATGCTGCAGGAACGCATTTGGACCCACTTTGACCTCGTGGAGCACGGCGGACCCGATACCGTCCAAGACTACCTGCGCGCGTACCGCGAATCGCCGCATTGGGATGCCCCCGGATGGTGGGAGTTTAGCTGAACGGGTCGCCGTACTTTTGTACCCATGACCGACGCTATCCTAATCCTCGACTTTGGTTCGCAGTATACCCAGCTTATTGCCCGTCGCGTGCGCGAACTCAATGTGTACTGCGAAATCCATCCGTTTCACCACATTCCCGAGGATTGGAAGTCCAATTTTAAGGCGGTAATTCTCAGCGGATCTCCTTATTCCACGCTCGAAGAGGGGGCCCCTAACCCCGACCTCAGCGGCTTTTATGGCCAGGTCCCTGTGCTTGGAGTTTGCTACGGTGCCCAGTTCATGGCCCACACGCGCGGCGGTAAAGTTGCTCGGAGCACGCACCGCGAGTACGGCCGTGCGCACCTCAACCCCGGTGCTGAAGAATCTCGGTTGCTCGCGGGAATTCCGCACGGAAGCACCGTGTGGATGAGCCACGGCGACAGCATCGTCGAACTTCCCGCCAACGCGGTCATCGAGGCAACCACCGACAGCATTCCCGTCGCGGCCTACCGATTTGCGGGCGAGGAGACCTATGCCATTCAGTTTCACCCCGAAGTAGTCCACTCGGAACACGGCGCACAGCTCCTGCGCAACTTCATTTACGGCATTGCCGGTTGCGCCCCAACCTGGACGCCGGCGAGCTTCATCGACGACACGGTAGCGGCCCTTAAGCAGCAAATCGGTTCGGGAAAAGTGGTGCTTGGATTGAGTGGGGGGGTGGACTCCACGGTGGCTGCGGTGCTGCTCGACAAGGCCATCGGCGACCGGCTTCACTGCATTTTTGTCAACAACGGCCTGCTCCGCAAAAACGAATTTGACGGCGTACTGAAGCAGTACGAACACCTCGGTCTCAACGTCGTGGGCGTTGATGCCAGTGCCGAGTTTTATGCCGCCCTCGCCGGACACGAAGATCCCGAGGCCAAGCGCAAGGCCATTGGGCGCACCTTTATCGAGGTGTTTGATCGCGAGGCCCACCGCATTCAGGGTGTTGAATTTCTTGGTCAGGGAACGATTTACCCCGACGTCATTGAATCGGTGAGCGTTAACGGTCCCAGCGTGACGATCAAGTCGCACCACAACGTCGGTGGCCTGCCCGACTTTATGAAGCTTCAGATTGTGGAACCGCTGCGCAGCCTGTTTAAAGACGAGGTGCGCCGCGTCGGGGCTGCAATGGGCCTAAAACCTGAACTGTTGGGGCGCCATCCCTTCCCGGGTCCCGGCCTCGCCATTCGCATTCTGGGTGAAGTGACCGCCGAAAAAGTAGCCATTTTGCAGGAAGTTGACCACCTGTTCATTCAGGGACTCCGCGACGCGGGCCTGTACGATTCCGTGTGGCAGGCCGGAGCCATCTTGCTCCCCGTCAAGTCCGTGGGGGTAATGGGCGACGAGCGCAGCTACGAGCAAGTTGTTGCCCTGCGCGCCGTGCAATCGACCGACGGAATGACGGCGGACTGGGTTCACCTTCCCTACGAATTTTTGGCACGAACTTCGAATGCCATTATTAACCAAGTGCGGGGAGTGAACCGCGTCGTCTACGACATCAGTTCCAAACCACCGGCAACCATCGAATGGGAATAAAGCAGCTTGCGGTTTGGTCCGCCACCGTACTGATCCCGTGGGGATTGCACGCCCAAAGTGCCGAGCGTTGGGCTGTGGTTCTTCCGTTTCAGGTTCAAGCAGACACCGCGGTTGGCAAGGTGGGGCAGCGCATGGCCCTTGAGTTTTATTCGGGGTTCAAGGCGGCCCTGGATTCAGCCTCGATTTCGGGAACGGTAGTGCTCGACGTTTATGACTACGACGAAGCCAGCGGTTCGGTCGTGGACCGCCAGCTCGGGGGTGCCGCACAGAACTACAGCCCGCAAGCGTTTATGGAGCTTCTCGAAGAGCGCAAGGTCCGCTACGTTGTGGGGCCTTTTCGCGGTCAGGACTCTGAGGCCCTCGCCAAGTTTGCGGCGTCGACCACCTACGTGGTGAACCCCGTATCCCGAGATTTGGCGGTTGCTGGCCTACCGCAGCTCATCGCCGCGGCCCCTCCGCGCTATACCGAGTCAGAAGCCCTGGGTCGACTGGCCGCACGCGATACCAAGGCCCGACCGCAGTCGCGCACCGTAATTTTTGATTTGGGCGACAAGAACAGCGTACTGCAGCGTCGGGCGTTTTACCAAGGATTTGCCGCGAACGGTGGAGATACCAGCAAAATTCAGAGCTGGGACGGACGCCCCACAGCAAACCTGGCCGAGCGCGTTGGCCGCGACGACCTGATTGCCACGCGGTTTGTACTGCTCGACGACAAAGTCTTGAGTGCTGCGCGCATTCTTCAGGGTCTTCGCCAGCGTCCGGCCAGCCAAACGGAACTGTGGACGGTAAGTACCACGGTTAACAGCCCTTCGCTTGATGCGTTTTTGCTGCTGCGCCAGCCCATCGTCTGGGTGCAGACCGACCGCTTGGAGTTTGCGGGCTACGAAACCGTCGACGCCCACCTTTCGGCCGCATTGGGCGAATCGCGCTCGCGCTGGGCGTGGCTTGGTTACGACACGGCCCTTATGCTGCTGGCCAACGAACCCGGTTCCTTCACCGGTCCGCGCCGCAGCTACGCGTGGAAGGTCGAGCCCAACGGCGGCCAAACGAACACCGCGGTCGAGCTCTACCGCTACGACCCCAAAGTTGGCGTGAACCCCATTAAACTTCCTGCGTTACCCTAGCATGACTGCGATCGCTATGTTTCTGCTGGCGTACGTCCTGATGGAAGGGGCGGCTTGGGCAGCGCACCGCTACCTGATGCACGGCCCGCTCTGGATGCTTCACGCCGACCACCACACCAAAGAACCCGGGTTTTTTGAAAAAAACGACGCTTTTTTCTTGATTTTTGCCATTCCCTCGTGGCTGTGCATCATGCTCGGAATGATGTGGGGCGTACCCGAGTCAACGGCCTTTGGCTTTGGCATCGCCGCATACGGATTCACCTACTTCGCGGTACACGAAATCTTTATCCACCAGCGCTTTCGCTGGTGGGTGCATACCGACAACGCCTACTTTAGGGCAGTGCGCCTCAAGCACAAGTGGCACCACAAAACCTTGGGCAAAGAGGGATCAGCGCACTTTGGTCTACTTTGGGTACCCTGGAGCATGGTGCGCGACGAGGCCCGCAAAATGAAGCTTGAACGGCGCTCGTGAAGGGACTCTACCTGCTCTTGATGGGGCTCACGTTTCTTGGCCCGTTCACGAGGGCTTTTGAACCGAGAATTCGCTACATCGGCCAAACGCGGCATTTGTTGGTGGGCACGGCATTGATGATGGCGCTGTTCATACCCTGGGATGTAGTAAAAACGGCAACGGGCGTTTGGGGGTTTAATTCTGATTACCTCGTTGGGCCCTCGCTTTGGGGCCTTCCGCTCGAAGAATGGCTGTTTTTTATCGTGGTTCCGTGGGCCACATTTTTTATCTACGAGGTCCTGCAGCTCTTCGTTCCTTGGACGCAATCCAAGCGGAGTGCGTTTGTCGTGGTAGAAATGATTGCTGCCGCGAGCGCCACCTTGGCGCTGGTCTACCAAGATCGCTGGTACACCTTGACGGCTGCGGGCGGACTCGCCCTTGGCTGTACCTGGCTGCTGTGGAAGCGCCCGTGGTGGACGGCTGCCTTCTTGCGCAGTTGGGGCGTAGGGTTGCTTCCGTTCTTCCTGGTCAACGGAATCCTCACGGGCATGTTTTTGCCGGAGCCCATTGTGTGGTACAACAACGCCGAAAATATGGGCATTCGCCTCGGAACCATTCCGGTCGAAGACGCGCTGTACGGCATGTTCATGATGCTGATGTACACCGCCGGGGTGCATTGGTCGCGTGCGCGCTTCCCCAAACGCGCGGAATAGGCTATTTTTGCAGCCTAATTCCGTTCTATGCTTACCCGCCGCCACCTCCGCATCAAAACGATGCAAGCGCTTTATGCGTATGCGCAGTCCGACCTCAGCGACGCGCAACTGGGACTCCGCCGGCTCGAAGACAGCATCAAGGGTATTTATGAACTGTACCT
>JAURMB010000106.1 GCA_030831045.1 Schleiferiaceae bacterium | reverse complement strand
GCCACAACCAAACCAGTTGCGCCACCACCGATGCGCAATTGACGGTGCGGGGTACCGTGGTTCCATGCTGGAATCCACCCAGCGTTACCGCAACAGTCACTCTAGCAGCGGCCGCGGGTATTTGCGACAGTGCCAGCACCATGACGGCAACGACCTCAGCATCCTATTCGTGCTTTGGCACCCAGCCGGACCAAGCGCCGCCGATAGTGTACTTCACCCCGGGGGGATTGCTCGAAGTTCGAGTTCCCACCCTAGCATCAGGATACAATGTGCCGGGAAATCCGTTAGCCATGAGCTACGCAACCTGCGCGTTCACCCTTCCGCACGAATGGCAAGTCCGAGCCAACGGCACTTCAGTTTGGCAGTCTTGGTCGAGTGTTTTTGCAGGAAGCCCCATTAATACGGTTACCGATACCAATGTGGTTGGATTCAATCTCGCAAACGCCGATTCGGTGCTCCAGCACTACGAAGTGCGGTTGGCCATTGAGCGATGCCAAGGGATTTGGGCTTATTCTACGGCCGTGCAATTGCGTTCAAACCTAAGCGACCCCAGCGCCCATTCGATGCCCGCCGTAAAGGTTGTTCCCAATCCTGCAGCGCAGTCCTGTGCGGTTTATTGGCCCGAAGCGTATTGGGGCATTCCTTGGCAGGTACTTGCCCTGAACGGAACGGTGGTTGCCGTGGGTAGCGCTTCGAGCACACCAAGTATCCTGGATTTGGCCCCTGGAACTTACATGATTCGCCTTATTCATGTATCGGGCGTTACCGCTCGGTTTGTTGTGCTCCCGTAGCGTTACTTTTCAGGTTCTTCAGCTTAACTTCATCCCATTAAATATTCCTCATGAAGCGATTTCTAACTTTTCTGATCATAGCCCTCGCGGGGGTGTTTGGCAGTACGAGCTGCGAAAAAGACCCCACGATTCCGCGCGAGGTGTACGCGGTACTCGAAACCAAGCAAGCCGGCGGGGCGACCTCGTTCTTTTTCTTGGCGATTTACGACCAGAACCTCGCCCCATTGGGCGGAGTGGGCGCGACGGGCGCGGAGAGTCCGATTAAAAAAACCGGCCAAACCTTCACGGCCATGGCGGGACAGGAACTCAAAATCAACGGACAGCTGTTCAACAGCACCGGAGCAGCCGACGTTCTCTGGAGCGACATGGTCGCCAAGGTCTATGTCGACGGAAGCGTGAAGTGGTCCAAAAAACTCAAGGCAGGAGACACGTTTACTCCGGCATTTGAAACGTTGGTAATCAAGTAACACTGCTCAACCTTGCATCGAAAGGCACCCCAACGGGTGCCTTTTTTTAATTCTATTTGCCAAGGAACGCGCCCGTTGGACTAAATAAATACCCGCCACCCTTTCGGGTGACGGGTTTAGTGCGCCCAGCAGGATTTGAACCTGCGACCAAGGGATTATGAGTCCCCTGCTCTAACCGCTGAGCTATGGGCGCGGGAGTGCAAACTTAGGACTCAGGAACGCTCTATTTTTGCCCTATGGATAAGCACACGAATAATTCCAATGAGTTCCAACGCGTAACCCTCGTACTGTGGTTGAGTGTGGTGTTCGCTTTCCCATTGCTCGGGCAAACCTGCCCGCTACCGCAGGAACCGCTCCCGTTTCAAGGGAACTGCCGGTCGATTGTTGAAGAAGAAACCCAAATCATCAAGGGTAAAAAGCAGCGTCCGGTGCGGAAAGAATTCACTTTTAATTCGAATGGGCAAGTGGCATTAATCAAGCGCACTTTGAGCAATGGATTAATGCAGAATACCCATGTGCTTTTTACCGCTAACGGCGCCGTTTCTGGATGGGTAAACTACAGTAACGAGGGCGTAAGCAGCGTTTCGGTCAGCACCAAAGCGAAGAAAAGCCTGGTGGAACTGTACCAGGTTGGTATCGACGGCAGCTACAAAAATCAAACACTAATAAAGTTTAACGGGTCGTGTACCGTTGCGGAGGAACAAGTCATTGAAGGAACGTCGCTGATACTCGGAAAGAAATTCGAATACAACGATCAGGGACAAAAAACGCGAATGGAGTTATCGGAACCCGATCAATTGGGCCGTCCTCAAAAATCAATCATGAACTTTTATGTCTATCTGGACAATGGCCTCTTGTGGAAGCACTACTACACGGCAGAACGCCTAGTCAAGCACGAATACCGATACACCCAATTCGATAGCCAAGGAAACTGGACGGTCCGTGAGGACTACCTCGCAAACAAACAAAATAGGCTGGGGAAAAAGGTCGCTATCACGAAGCGCAGCCTAAACTACGGCGCGAACTAACGCACCAATTCCAGCCCGCCGTACGCCAACGCCAACCAGGCCAGGCCCTTGAGCAAGAAGAACGAAAAAAGTCCGATCGCCACCGGCCATCCGGCCTGGCGAATCAAGCCCGCCCAGCCGTCGCGCTTGAGGATCATACGGTATTCACGTAGCCATTTCACGCAGCAAAAATAGCCGCACTCCAAACTGATTTATACCCTAAAACAAAAATTAGATAACCCAAAAATTGCCTTCAAAAACCGAACAAAATCTGGCAAAATCGTACTTTTGTGCTCAATTAGTATGAGCCCAAATAGCCCAATCCGATACCAAAGCCTATACGAGGGCATTGAGTGGCTCCGCCTCGAAGGTCGGGCCAGCGAGACCCCCAGCACGTTGGTTTTGGAGCGGGAGCACGTGCACTTATTCTTTAGCCTTGACGGCGAAACGTCGTTTCAGTTCGGGCCGATGTACATGCGTCCGCTTCCGGCAGGCCAGAGCTTTTTCATCTACAACCCCAAGGACGAGCTGCGCGCGGGGATTAGCCTGCCGCACGGCAAGCGACTGATCGCGGTGAAGCTGCGCTTTGACCGCCTTCACCGCCTGTTCATGCCCGACGGTGAGGCGAGCGAAGAAATTCCGTTTTTGGGCCGGACCGACCTGCAGCGTCCGATTTACGACCAGCGGTCGGTTGACGCCGGGCAGCGCGTCATTCTGGACGCCCTTTGGGCTAAAAAACTCAGCAACAACGCGTTGCGCGTGGCGCAGTTGGGGTACGTCTTCGAGCTCTTGGGCCACTACTTTCACAGCAGCGAGCCCGACACGGCCGTGTGTCCGTTTTTGAAGGACGAAGACAACCTCAAGCGCATTCACGACGCGAAGGCCGTGATTTTGGACCAATGGCAGAGTCCGCCCACGATCAAGCAGCTGGCCGACCTTGTGGGCCTCAACGAATACCGACTTAAGGCGGGCTTCAAAGAGGTGTACGGCAACACCGTGTACGGGTACGTCATGGACACGCGGCTGAACCACGCCCGGCGCATGCTCGACCAAGGACGCCTGAGCGTGAACGAAGTCGCGTTTGAAATTGGATACCACAATCCGAGCCACTTCATTGCGGCCTTCAAGCGAAAGTTTGGGGTCACGCCCAAGAAGTACACCAAAGCCGACGCCGTTTAGAGCGACCTTTGGGGCTATGCGCCGCCTCAAAACCTCAGAGCTCACCACGCACCCTGGAGCGTGGATCGTATTTGATTTCGGAAACGTGTTAATCGAAATCGACCCTTCGCGAAGCGTGGAAGCGTTTCAAGCCCTGGGTGCGCCGGCAAGGCTCAACCTCGACGCGGACTTTTTTCACGAAGTAGAAACGGGGGCGCTCTCGGCCGACGGGTTTCGCGACGCCCTCCGCCGCGAGCTGAAGTGGGCCGCCAGCCGTTCGAGCCTGGACGCGGCGTGGAACGCGCTGCTGCTCGAAGTGCCTTCGCGCACGCTGGCCAAGCTGCACCGGCTCCGCGCGCAAGGCTACCGCCTCGCCCTACTGAGCAACACCAACCCCATTCACATCGACGAGGTGCGCCGCCGCATGGGGCCGCACGGATACGCGGCGTTTGCGCGCTGCTTTGAACGCGTGTTTTACTCGTTTGACCTGGGTTTGCGCAAGCCCGATCCCGCGATCTATGCCGCCGTGGACCGCGAACTGGGCATTTCGTCGCCGGCCGAAGTGCTTTTTGTGGACGACCACGCCGCCAACATTGCTTCAGCTGCCGCCTACGGATGGCGGACCCTGCACTTTAGTTAAGTTTAGGCGTCCTGGCAGAGCTCGATCAGGGTTCCGCCCGTCGATTTGGGGTGCAGAAACGCGATGATTTTGCCGTCGGCACCCGGTTTAGGGTGGCGGTGAATGAGCGCAATCCCGGCCGCGTCGAGGCGATCCAGTTCCGCTTGAAGGTCGGCCACGGCATAGGCCACGTGGTGCAGCCCTTCGCCGCGCTTTTCCAGAAAGGTAGCAATGGGCGAATCCGGCCGGGTGGCCGCGAGGAGTTCAATTTTGTTGCCTCCGACCGCAAAAAACGAGGTCATTACCCCTTCAGAGGCCACTTCTTCGCGCTGGTAGGGCCCGACTCCGAGCAGCTCCGTGTAGCGAAGTTCGGCCGCGTCCAAGTCGCGCACGGCAATGCCGAGGTGCTCGATTCCGAGCCAGTGGGGAGAGGGAATCATTGCCCTAAAATTAGCGGTACTTTTGCGGGTATGGAATCCATTCGCCAAAAACGCATCAATTCGCTGCTTCAGCACGACATGGCCGAGGTATTTCGGGCCTTGGCGGCGGCGGAATTCCCCGGAACCCTGATTACCGTGAGCAAGATTCGGGTGACTCCGGACCTGGGGCTGGCTCGAGTATACCTCAGCTTCTTCCCCATCGACCGCACCGAAAAGGCGATGGAGTTCATTCAGGAGCACGCTCCGCGCATCAAAAATGAGCTGGCCGGGCGGGTGCGCCACCAGCTGCGCGTGATTCCCAACCTGCAGTACTTCGCCGACGATTCGATGGAGTACGAGGCCAACATTGAACGCCTCCTGCGCGAGGGCGGCGAAAATCCGTTTAAGTAGTGCGCGCAAGCGGACCGCAGTTGGGCTGGCGCCTGCTTCGCGGACGCAAGCTCACGCAGTGGGTGGCCTGGCTGGCGGCCCTGGGCGTTGCCGTGGGTACCGCCGCGATGCTCGTGGTGCTCGCCGGGTTCAACGGGCTGGAGGGCATGGTCCGCGAGGCCTACCGCGGCATGCACGCGCCCTACACCCTGTCGCCCCGCCTCGGGCAGCATGCGACCCTTAATTTGGAGGCGCTTCGCGCGCATCCCCAGGTGGCCGGAGTTGCTACCGCGGTGAGCCAAAAAGCCTTGGTGCGCACCGACGAGCGCGAGCTTTTGGTCGAACTCTGGGGGGTGGACTCGGCGTTTGCGGCTTGGAGTCCGTGGGCCGACCAAATGGTGCGCGGCGACGGCGACACGGTCCAGGAGCTCGACGGCCTGTACGTCGGGACCGGGGTGGCCGAGCAGCTCCTCGTTTCGTTTGACCTCGGGCCCGATCCCGTGGAGCTGCTTTGGCCCCAGCAGGGCCTCGACGACGTGCAGCGCCAGCGGTCGAGCGTGCGCGGAACCTTTGCCGTGCACCCCCAAATCGATTATGCCTTTGGGCTGATGCCCGCCGACGACCTGCGCGCGCTGCGGCCGCTCGCGGATTCGGGCGCCTGGTCCTATGTGCTGGTGTGGCCGCGCCCCGACGACACCGGCCTTGACCTGCGCCGCGAGCTCGAGCAGTCCGCCCCAGGCTGGCTCGCCGAACGCCCCGAGGAGCGCGAAAAAGCCATGTTTCAGGTGCTGCGCAGCGAAGGACTGGCCACCGCCGCGATTTTGGGCTTCATCGTGCTCCTCGCGTCGCTTGGGCTCTACGCGGCCTCCAGCTTGATCATTCTCGAAAAGCAGGGGCAGCGGGCCATGCTGGCGGCCCTGGGCATGCCGGCCGACCGCATTCGCCGGGCGTTCACCTGGAGCGGAATCTGGCTCAGCCTCCTCGGAGCCGCGGGGGGACTCCTGCTGGGCGGGACCGTAGTGGGCGCGCAAGCCCAATGGGGGCTGCTGAAGCTCGGCGAAGGCTACGTCGTCGACGCCTACCCCGTGCGCTGGTCGCTGGGTCAGTCGGTTGCGGTACTGGGGTTGGTGGTAGCGCTCGGGGCGCTGCTCTCGTGGCTGGCCGCGCGTCAAGCCAGCTCAGACACGAAGCTGTTGCGCAGCGCGTAGTCGCCGCGAATTTCGTCGAAGGTCGCGCGCAGCGTCTCCAGCGAATCAGAGGTCACCAGGGTCTGGCGCAGCTCCTTGAAGTTCGGGAAGTTGCGAAAGTAGTTGCCGTAGTGCCGGCGCATTTCGGCGATGGCCAGCTTCTCGCCCTTCCACTCGACCGACAGCTCCAAATGCCGCTGGGCCGCGTTGGCCCGCTCGCTCAAGGTCGGCGGAGCTAGGTGTACTCCGGTGGCCATGAAGTGCTTGATTTCGTTGAAAATCCAAGGGTAACCGATGGTTGCCCGCCCGATCATCACGCCATCGACGCCGTATCGGTCGCGCATCGCGATCGCCTTTTCGGGGCTGTCCACGTCACCGTTGCCAAACACCGGAATGTGCATGCGGGGATTGTTCTTGATCGCTCCGATCAGCGTCCAGTCAGCCTCGCCCTTGTACATCTGGCTGCGCGTGCGGCCGTGGATGCTGATAGCCTTGATGCCGATGTCTTGCAGGCGTTCGGCGACTTCGACCACGTTTTTGGTGCTGTCGTCCCATCCAAGGCGCGTTTTAACGGTTACCGGCTTGTCTACGGCGTCTACAATGGCCTTGGTAAGGCGGACCATCTTGGGGATGTCTTGCAGCATGCTCGCTCCCGCGCCCTTGCACACGACCTTTTTCACCGGACATCCGTAGTTGATATCAATAAGGTTGGGGTTGGCCTCGGCACAGATTTCGGCCGCCTCAATCATGCTTTCGAGTTCCGATCCAAAAATTTGGATGCCAATTGGGCGTTCGTACTCAAAAATGTCGAGCTTGGCGCGCGACTTGGCGGCGTCGCGAATTAGGCCTTCGCTCGAAATGAATTCGGTGTACATCAGGTCGGCCCCGTTCTCTTTGCACAGCGCGCGAAAGGGCGGATCGCTCACGTCTTCCATCGGCGCAAGCAGCAGCGGAAAATCTGGGAGTTCGATATCAGCAATGCGGACCACAGGGCAAAGGTACTTACCGGCGGCGCAGCGCCACGCACAAGGCCGCCGCCGCTAGGGTTCCGGCCGCAGCCGCCCACGAAAGGGGTTCAGCACTGAATTCGGCATAGGAGCCGGGGCCGGCACGCTGCGCCTGAATGTAGGTCACCGCATTGTGGATCACGTGAGCGCCGAGGGGCACCCACAGGCGTCCGCTGCGCTCATACAGCCAGGCCAGAAGGAGTCCGGCCGTAAGTAGAAAGGGAAGATGAAGCAGGTCAAAATGAAATCCGGCAAAAAGCAGCCCCGACGCCAGAACCGAGCCTCTGCCCCACCGTGGGCGCAGCATGCGCTGAAGTGCTCCGCGAAAAAAGAGCTCCTCGCCGACCGCCGCTAGGCCCACAAACACGAGGACCGCGAGCACTCCGTCCAACCAGTGGGGCAAGAACAGCACCCGTTCCACGAGCTGGGCCTGCACTTCAGCTTGCGCCCGCGCCCCAGCGGCCCAATTTTGCGACTCGAGCAGGAGCATCCATTGGCCCGTCGCCCATTCGAGCAGGGGCAGCAGGGCCGGAATCAGCGCCCAGGCCATAAGGGTCTGCGCCACGGACCAATCCGCGCGCGGAAGGGCTGGCGATTCCAACGCTACCTCAGCCGACTTTTGGGCCGACCAGCGCTGGAGCATGGCCACCCCAGGGAGTAAAAATAGCGCCAGCGAACCCAATCCCTGCTGGGCCAACAGGGCGCGGGAGGCGTTGAGTTCTTCGCGAAGCATGACCTCGTTCATCGGCATTCCGGCGTAGCCCAGCAAGCCCATGACGGCGGAACCGCCCAATCCCGAAGCAAACAGCAGCGAAACCAGCACTGCGGCGCCCAAAAACACAAAGTCTGACTTGATCCACTGGCCCATGCGGCAAAACTACATCCTTAGCCGCCCGGCTCACCTTGGGGGCAAAAAAAAGCCCGGCCCTTTGAGGGGGCCGGGGCTTTATGGCCAGCGGCTAAAACTAGAACGACTTAAAAAGTTCTTCAGCTGAAGCGGCAGGGTTCGCCGAGTAGGAAAGCTTAAGGGCTTGCGCCTTGCGGAGTTCCTGCTTAATGTCGCTGATCAGGCCCATTTTGGCGTCAATGTCGCCCTTAATAGACACGGTGAACTTGGTGCGCTCGGCTTCGTTAATCGCCTCACGCTGAAGAATAACCCACTGCTGCACGTCGCCAACGCTCGCAAGCTGGTCCGCCAGCTGAATGCGCGGTTCGGTACCCAACGCGGCGCTTTTGGGAGCCCCCACGTAGATGTAGGTCGTCAAATCTTTGCGCTCAAGCTTCTGGATTTCAGTCGCTTGTGGCTTCTTGAGCTTCACCAGGAGGGTTACTTCGCGCATCGTCGTAGTAACCATGAAGAAGAACAGCAGCATGAATACGATGTCGGGCAGCGATGCCGTAGACAACGGCGGCGTTTCAACCTTCTTTTTCTTTTTAATGTGTGCCATTATCCTCCGATTTTAACCGGTTCTGCTTCTGAGATGAATTGCGGATAAATTTCGTTAACCACCTCTTTATCTGTTTCACTCAACGACTCGTAGTCGCGACCAAACTTGCGTTCCGCAAGCTCGTTGCGCAACTCAGCGTAGGCACCCAAGAGTTCGTTACGAACCGTAACAAACGTCTTGTAGCTCGTACCCCGGTCGTTTTGAAGGGATATTACTGCTTTGCGCGGGTTGTCTGAAGAATTCGGATCACGCAGGCCGCGGCAGTCCTCGCAGCTGCCGTCGCCGTTGTTGTCGATGAATTCTTTGGCAAGCCTGCGAATATCTTCGAGCGATGCGTATTCGTCTTCGATCAGAAGTTGGTTCTGAGCGTTCACGAGCACCACGAAGATGTTCTTTTCTTTAATGTCTTGTTCCTCGGAACTCTCCTCGGTCCAGGGCGGAAGCTTCACGAGCAAGCCCTTGTCCACGTCCATGGTCGTGGTTACCAAGAAGAAGATCAGCAGCAAGAAGGCGATGTCAGCCATCGATCCTGCGTTGATTTCGGGAACAGCACGTTTCTTACTGGCCATAGGTACGCCTTATTTGCGCAGTCGGCTTAAAGAAGAGTAGAGTACGGCTCCGATTGAGGCCAACGACATGATGTACGTGGCGTTCAATCCGGTAGACACCCAACGCGAACCGCTCTCAGAGATGTTCTTGTAGGATTCGTAGTCCGAACCCGAAGAAATCGCGTAGCTCACGATGAGGATTCCCGCGAGGGCACCAAAACCGATGGCCGAACTGCGAAGTGAGGCGGGGTTGATGAGCATTCCGCGTACTGCGCTAAAGATGGCAAGAGCGATGGCGACCAAGAACATCGCAATCGATACCCAGATAGAAGCGCCTACGTTGAACTCTAGGTTGTCGTCTCCTCCAAAGAAAATGAGGAGCGAAAACACCAGTCCGATGCCCCCAAGGACAACGGCCAGAAGTCGGCTTAATTTATCAAATGACATGGCTCGCTTACTTTTTCAGGTGCGCGGCTACGAGGTCCAAGAAGGTGATCGAAGCATCTTCCATTTTGTTGACCAGGTTGTCGATCATGGCTACAATCAGGTTGTAGAACACCTGAAGAATCATGGCCGCGATCAGACCAAATACCGTGGTCAACAGAGCCACCTTAATACCTCCTGCTACAAGTGACGGGCTGATGTCGCCCGCCGCCTCGATGGCGTCGAAGGCCTGGATCATACCAATTACCGTACCCATGAATCCGAGCATCGGAGCCAGTGCGATGAAGAGCGAAATCCACGAAACGCCGCGCTCAAGCTTGCCGTTTTCAACCGATCCCAAGCTTACGATAGCCTTGTCTACCATGTCAATGCCTTCGTCCATTTTCTCCAAACCTTGGTAGAAAATGGCAGCCACGGGGCCACGGGTGTTGCGGCAAACTTCAAGGGCGGCTGATTTGCCTCCGCTCTTAAGGGCAGCCTCAACCTCTTGCAGGAGCTTGTCGTTGTTGCTGTTCGACATTGAAAGGTAAAGCACGCGCTCGATCGCGATGGCAAGACCCAGAATCAGGGTCAACAGAACCGGAGCCATCCACAAAGGGTCACCCTCGATGAACTTCTCTTTGAGGACTTGCGTGAAGCTCTCCTCTTCTTCAACCGCAGTGGCGGCTTCTTCGGTGGCAGCAGCGGCCGTATCGGCGGCAGCGGCGTTGGTGTCAGTAGACGCTACTTGTTCCGTGGCGGCAGCTTCAGTAGCTTCTTGAGCCAGAACAGGCTGGGTGAACAGAATCCCTGCAGCGAAGAACAGGGCGAGAACCTTTTTCATGGGGTTTTGCGAGGTTGGTTAAACGTTAAAAAATGTCTTTGATGGGCAAAAGTAGGGACTTCAGGTCAATGCAAAAATTATCAGAGCATTAATTTCTTGCCCCCTACCCAATTAGGCCTTAACTGCGGCCCGATGAAGGACGTCGGGCGACAAGTCGGGCGTTGCTAAAATGGCCGCCACGGCATCGCGTGGATGGTCCACCACGGTCCACAAGTCCAGGTGCTCCGGGTTCATAAATTCTTCGTCTACCATGCGCTGCAGAAAGCGGAGCAGGTCGTCGTAAAACCCATTCTGGTTGACGATGACCACGGGCTTCAGGTACTGACCCAGGCGCTTAAGGGTGATTGCCTCGGCGAGCTCTTCAAGGGTGCCGCAGCCTCCGGGCAGCGCAATAAGGCCCTCGGTGTTCGCGAGCAACCCAGCCTTGCGCTCGGCCATGGTGGCGACAAAGGTGAAGTCTTCGACGAGCGGATGGTTCATTTCAATGTCCTTGAGGAATTGGGGCATGACGCCCACCGCTCGCCCACCGCGCGCGATGACCTCCGTGGCGATATGGCCCATGAGGCCGGTTTTGCCTCCGCCAAAGACCAGGACTGCGCCCGCATCGACGAGGTGCTGCGCGAGCTCCGAAGCCCCAGATCGGTAGTCGGGCGCGACGCGGGCCGAACCCGCGCAGTAGACGGTAATACGCGCTCCGCGAAGGTTCCGCTCCATCAGTTTTGCGCGCTTCGGAGTTCGTCCATGCGGGGCACCAAAGCCTCAGCCTCTGCCCGCTTTAAATCAGAAGCTTTGCGGTCGGTGGTCGATAGCTTGAAGGATGCTTC
This sequence comes from Schleiferiaceae bacterium, assembly GCA_030831045.1. The sequence goes on along the minus strand of JAURMB010000106.1, from coordinate 9,775 downwards.
GAGCAGCGATTGGTACTGCTCGGTAAGGCGTTCGAGCTCTGATTTTTTGCGAAAGAATGAAAACATAGGCCCAAAGGTAGGGGCCACCTGAAGACTGGTTGTTTAGCGCCAGCTGGTTTTGAGGAACAAGCCCGCAATGGCGTTGGTCAGCAGTCCGGCTACTGGGGAAAAAAGCGCACTTTGCCAAGCATAGCTCGACAGGGAAAAATAGGTTTCTGCAGCCTCGTAGCTCATGTGGCCTTCGTCAACCGCCAATTTTTGAAAATCCGAGAAGAAATTGGGATTGATGTAGGTAAAAAACAAGTAGTGCACTCCAATGGACACGATTCCCACAAACATTCCCGTGAGCGCCCCCTGCCCTAGCGCTTGCAGGTACGTGAGCGCTCCGCCCAATTCATCTCGTCGTGCAACGAGTCCCCAAACCATGATTGCGGTTGCGGGAATCATGATGAGGTTGGTGTAGAGGTAGTGCTGCCGAATGTAGGTCGTGTGGAGGCCGACGAGGTACTCGCCGATGATCCATATGAATTCCATAAGGGCAAAAATGATTCCGAAACGAACGGCCGTGAGCATAAGGAAAGGTGTCTAGGTACGGTATGAAGATGCACGCAATACCGGATTAGTTGCACGCCTTCCCGACGAATTACCACGGCGGTTGAGCCCGCATCGTATGTGGCTGCGTAAGCGTACTTTTGCAGCATGGTTCGCAAACTTCTGTGGGTTTTGGGTAGCGTGGTGCTTTTGGGCGTCGGCGCGGCCGCGTGGTTGGGTGCATTTAGCACGCTGGTTATCAACGACTCTGTTCAGGGCGGCTACATTGTCGCCGGCTACGATCACGTCGGTCCGTTTGAAGAAATCGGACCCGTGTTTGAGCGCGCCCATGCCACCACCGATTCGTTAGGCATCGTGGCCGAAGCGTACGTTGGGGTTTACTATTCCAACCCCGATGAGGTGGCTGAAGATTCGCTGCAGAGTTTTGCCGGTGTTGTGGTGGGCCGCAGCGAAGAAGAACTGGGTACGCTCGACTACGCCGACTTGCGCCTCGAGCGGATTCCCGAAGGTCGCGCGCTGTGGATTGAAGCGCCCAAACCCAACGATCTTGCCATGATTGTAGCCATTATGCGGGCCTACCCCAAGCTGGGCGAAGCCGCCAAGCAAGCGGGACTCGAGCCTGGATGGGTATATGAGGTGCACACCGACAGCACGGTGCGTTTTGTGTTCCAGGAGTACCCCGTGGCGCAAGAAGCCATTGATTTGTAATTTTTTGTAGGTTTGTTCAGTATGAACCGGTTATCGTCTCTTTTGGTGGTGCTCCTGCTCGCGTTGGGCAGTGCTTCATTTAGCATGGGGGGCGGTTCCAATTTGGTGGTGTACCCAAATCCGGTTCAGGGAACGCTGCGCGGACAGTTAGAGCTGCCGGGCAGCCAGCCCGTTTCGCTGAGCCTATATGACATGCTCGGCCGTCGGGTTGAGGCTAAAAATTTGCCGTCCAGCCAGCGCCAGTTCGCGTGGGAGGTCGGTCATTTACCTGCCGGAATGTACTGGCTCAAAGCAGAGCAGGGCGACGCCGTCGTGGCGCAGGTTCGCGTGGTGCTCGCCAAGTCCTAAATTCTGATTTTTAATGGGTTAGACGGGCAGCCGTCTTTTTACGTTTAGGTACGACTGCGTTGTTCGTAGCGGCGGAGCTTGCTGATCTAATTCGCAAGACTCATGATCCCACGTTTGCTACGGTTCGGCGCCGCCTTGATGTGCGCCAATTCTTCTCTGGTCCACGCGCAGCCTTTGGCCGCCTGGCACTTTAACCTTGAACGCCTTTCGGCCGACAGCGGCTATGCGGAACTCGAGACCGCCCGCACCCTGGGCTCGTTTGCGAGCGGAACGGGCAGCGGCAAAGCCTGGTCCCTGCGGAGTTTTGCCCCGCAGAGCACTGAGTCCGGGCAGCGAGGTTGGCAGTTGACTGCCAACACCGTGGGGATGGACAGCGTTTGGCTCAGTGGCTTGATGCGCGGGTCGCCCACTTCGTCGCGCTGGTGGAGCGTTCAGATTTCGGTGGATTCAGGTGCCACTTGGACCTCGGTATGGCAGCCCGACACTGGTTGGGGACCGTTCGATGCATGGGTACCCTTTTCGGTAGCGCTTCCCGGCGCTGAGGGCCGCGCACACGTCGGTGTTCGGGCCGTGTCAGTTTTTGCCCCGGTGGCGTTCGCCAATTTTGGTTCGGCGTATGCCGCGAACCAGGCCTATCAGGGAATGCGGGTTAATCCGACTTCTGCAACGCAGAACTACAGTACTTCGGGCACGTGGCGTTGGGAAAACGTGGCCCTTCGCGGCCTCGAATCGCCGGCTACTCAATGGAACGGCCAGCAATGGTCCGCTGGAACGCCTCAAGGGGCTACCAATGCGGAGGTACTGGGGGCCTACACGGGTGCCGGCTTCACCTGCGCCAACCTGCGGGTGGCCCCGTCGGCCGTCCTGAGCGTGCTGCCGGGGGGCGCAGTAGACGTGCGCGGTCGGGCGATCCTCGAAGGGCACGTGGTGCTCCAAGCTGACAGCCAGCAGGTTGCCCAACTTCGGTTGGCCAGCGCGGGCTGGGGAAGCGGCAGCCTTCAAATTTCCACTGTGTGGGCGGACAGCGGGTGGCACCAGTTCGCGAGCCCGTTTGATCAGGTCCCCACCGCATCGAGCGGGATTTTACCGTTCCAGCAGTTTACCTGGAACGCCGACAGCGGCGCCTACCGCGTTCAAGGGATCCCGATCCGGGGACAGGGTAGTTTCGCGGTGGGCCGTGGAAGCGTACAGCTCGAGGGCGCTCTTTCCAGACAGCCCTGGAAGACCTGGTATTTGGACTACACCGCAAGCCCGGTAACCAGCAGCGCTCATTTTTCGACCGCCGTAACCGACGGCTGGAACCTACTCGGAAATCCGTTCGCGTGCGGTTTGGACTTTAGCCTAGTTACCCGATCCAACGTCGACGCTAGCTACTCGATTTGGAATCCCGAACTGTTCGGCGGGCTGGGCGCGTACGAATACTACAGCCCCAGCGGGGGGTCGCTGCCGCCGGTGGTTCCGCCCTTGAGCGGATTTTGGGTGCGCGCTCAAGCCCCGGGCGCCCAGCTGACCACTCCAGATCAAGGCAGCCTCGCGGCCGGAAGCCTCAACCCTGGCGCGCTAAAGCTTCAGATGCAGGACCTCGCCCAACCAGATTGGACTGCGGATCTGTGGCTGTACCCCGACGATCAGGCACGTGAAGCGCTTGATCTGGAGCGGGATGGGGCGGTGCGGTGGAGTCCGGCACCCCTGAGATGGTGCATCGAAGCAACCGACGGCGATGCGTTTGCGAAGCGTTGGAATCCGGACCGCGGCGCCTGGATACGCACCCAGGTCGACAGCGTTCGGGACGTAATCCTTTCAACGTCGAATTCGGGAGGGCCGGTTTGGCTGGTCGGCGAGGGTCACGTGATTCCCGTCGGTGCCCAAGGTAGCCTCGTGCGGCTCGTTGGAACGCAGCGCTGGCGGGTCGTAGGCGGCGCGGTACCAGCAGCCGAAATTGCCGCTCCCAAGGTGCGAACCGGACCCGGATTCCTTTGGATTCCCCAGGCCGAGGAAGTGCGCGTCGCCAACCTCGTCGGGCAAGTCCTGCTCGACGCTCCGCGGGCCGAAGGTCAGGCCTTGGCGCATAGCCTACCCCACGGGCTGTACCTCGTCCGCTACCGAATGGGCGGCACGTGGTCGTCCGTCAAACTCATACTTCAACCTTAAAATCATGAAAAACACACTTTTGGTTGCCGCCCTCGCGTTGGGCTCCTTGCCAACTTGGGCTACAGATGATGCCCTTTTTCAGGAGGCATTTAGCGGAATGTTTGACCCTCCCTACCCGCCCATTGAACTTCGGGCCGCTGAGCCCATGCCTCCCGTTCCGTTGGACGGCGGGGTGTGGCTTTTGCTGGCAAGCGGCATTGCCGCCGCCCGCAAACGGTTGCGGGCATGAAGCACGTGCTCGCACTGTGGCGGTTCCGTCATCTTCTTGTGGCGTACCTTCGGCTGACCTACTTCATCTTATGGAAGCATTAAGCGGTTGGATTCGGCAAAACCGAGCTTTTTTGGGCTTCATTGTCCGGTTTTTAGTGACTTTTTTAGTCCTAAGCTTCGTCTACAGCCTTTATTTGGTGCTCGTTAAGCGCAGCGGCGACCTGGACATGGTGACCTATTGGGTGAGCCGCTTGAGCCACGAAACGGCACGGTTCATGGGGGTGGCAGACTGCGAGTGGTCCTGCTTTCTCGACGGCTGCTATGTGGGCCGCGAAGGCCGAATGGTCAACATTCTCGAGGGCTGCAACGGGCTGAGGTTGGCGATTGTGTATGCCGCATACGTAATCGGAATCGGCGGTTGGACGTGGCGCTCGCTGGTGCAGGCGTTCGCCGGACTTTTTGTGGTTCAGTTGTTCAACGTAGTCCGGATTGGAGCCCTCGTCGCCCTTCGCGACCACGGTGGCGACACCTATTTTTTCTTCATCAAGTACGTCTTTGGGGTCTTCATCTACGGCTCCATCGTTTTGCTCTGGATCCTCAAGCCCCGAATTGACCGATGGATGGGGGCCAAATAGGCAGGGCCCGCAGCTTTTGGCTGTGGAGCCTCAGTTTTTTGCTCGTGTCGATGTTCGTGAGCATCGTGGTGGGCGAAGAAAAGCACGCTTTGGGTTTTGATCCGCTGGGCATTCCGTGGGTACGAAACGCCTACGCCGGCCTGAAAATCGCCCTCGGGCTTGGGTACGCCCGCGCGGTGGGGTTCCGGTGGAGCTGGGTTCTAGGCCTCGTGGGCTTTGCTTTGCTCGTGCGGACCTTCGCCGAGGGAACGTTTACCGTGGCGCTCATTGGCGCGGCTATGGCGTACCGAACGTTGGGGCGAACCTAGCATTTACTGTTCCTGGTTTCTCGCTTCTAGCCCTAAGCGGTAGGCGCAGCATGTTTACATGTTTAAACATTGGTGTGAGATTCTGCCCTATATTTGCCTCATTAATGTTTAAACATCTTTTATATGGCCACTTGGACAATTGACCCCAGCCACTCTGAAATTGGATTTGTTGCTCGCCACCTGGTAATCACCAAGGTTCGCGGACATTTCGCCGAATACCAAGGTAGCGTTAGCTCCAGCGACGAACAGCTGAACGACCTCGCTATTTCGTTTGAGGCGAACGTCGCCAGTATCAGCACCAAAAATGCCGACCGCGACAACCACCTCAAGTCTGCTGACTTTTTTGATGCCGAAAACCACCCAACGTTGACGTTTGTATCGACCTCGGGCAAGCGCCAAGGAAGTTCGCTCGAGGTTGCCGGCCTCATGAGCATTCACGGCGTCGAGAAGCCCGTAGTGCTGAATGTTGAAGTTGGCGGCGTTGCCAAAGACCCCTGGGGCAACACCAAGGCTGGATTGAGCTTCTCGGGCAGCATCAACCGCAAAGACTTTGGCCTAGCATTTCACGTGCTCAACGAGGCCGGCGATCTGCTGGTAAGCGACGAGATCAAGCTTGAAGGTGACGTACAGCTGAAGCTCGAGGCCTAATCCTTTTTGGTTTTTTTTGGAGCCCTCGGGGCGGGGTGAATCCCGACTCGAGGGCTTTTTCGTTCGTGCACCCTCAGGGAGGCAGCCGCACACCCAGCAAACTGCGGTACTTTTAGGGTAAACTCCAACCTGATGCACCGCTTTTTGCTTTTGGCCCTTTGGGGCAGCTGTTTGCCCGTATCGGCCCAATGGACGGCCAGCACCGCCGTCAATACCCCGGTGGCCACGGGCACAACCGACGACCTTCAGGCGATCACCGGTCCCAGCGGCCGCACCTACGTCGCCATGTTTCAACCCACGACGAACGGATACAGTCCGCGCCTCCAAGTGCTCAACGAACAGGGATTTGCGCGACTCGGAAGCAACGGAATGGCATTCAACACAACGACGTCGATGAGCTCCTACACGGTGACCTGGGACATGCGTCTGGACGCCAACGAACACGTCTACATCGGATTTACCGGAACCGGAAACACCGACGCCGTCGTACACCGGTTAGATAGCGCGGGCAACCACGTGTGGAACACCGCAGGGATTGGGCTCGGCCAAGGCTACGACGTGAAGCTGCTCCCGCTCCTCAGCGGAGACCTCATGGTGGGCTGGCTCGACGCCAACGGGAGCGGCGCCAAGCTGCGCAAAATCAGTGCGGCGGGCAGTTTTGCGTGGCCCGCGGCGGTGACCATCGCTTCACCAACGGGTTCCGGTCAAGTTCAGGTCGGTGAACTGATGGAGTACAGCAACGGTGACGTGCTGGTGATTTTTTATGTGCGCACCGGATTTGGCCCCTCGGCCCTCCCCTACGCGCAGCGGTACACGGCCTCCGGCACGTCGGTCTGGCTTCAGCCCAAAGCGCTGACCAGTGGTTGGTACGTCTACAGCAACCGCCGGTACCCTCTGGTGCAGCGGGGCGACACGGCCTACTTCGGAATGGCCGCCGCCCAAGGCCTTGATTTGCAGGCCAAGGTTCAGCGCATCAATCCATTGGGCGGACTTCCTTGGGGCGCCAACGGCGTGGACGTTTCGACGCTCAACAACCAGTACGAACGTGATTTGAGCTTGGGCATCGTTCCAGATGGCGATGCGCTGTTTGTTGCGGCCGAGGTGACTCCGCTCAGTCAAGGCCAAATGGGAACCTTAGTGCAGAAAATGCACCTCAAGACGGGCGCGCTTCCGTGGGGAAGCGCAGGGCGCATGCTGTTCAATCCCAGCAGCAAAGACCAAGGGCCCAAAGGTGATTTAGGCTTTATTGACAGCAAGCCCGTGCTGGTTTACAGCGACGGATTCAACAACGGGGGTACTCCGGTTCGGCTGCTGGCGGCCTTCCTCGATACGGCGGGAGCGCTCGTCGACAGCATTCCTTTGGCCACCTACGCGGCGCCTAAGGGTCGGATTCATTTGAGCGGAGCCGCGGGCTTTGACGTGACCGCCGTATGGTCAGAGGATCGGGGCGCCGGCAGCCTCGGCTTTGCGCAGCGCCTGAACCGCACCCCATGTCCGCCAGTAAGCGCAGGTATCGGCTGGGGATCGCTGCTCGATTCGGCCTGGATGTGGTACAGCGGAAGCGGCGCGGATTCGCTGTTCTGGGAGTTTGGCGACGGAACAACGGCCTCGAGCAGCGCGAGCGACACGCTGCGGCATTCGTATGCGGCCAACGGAAGCTACCCGGTCGTGCAGTACGCGTTTCGCAGCTGCGGTTCCACCGATACGGCACAGTGGAGCGGACTTATTCAGGGCATTGGCACGGCCGAACCGGGTGTGCGTGCGCTTCAGGTGCTGCCGACGCGTACCCCAAATGAGGTGGTGCTGCACGCTGCGCGTCCGGTGTCAGCCGTGTGCTGGGATGTTTTGGGTCGCCCCGTGGGGTCCATTTCGCGCTGGGAACCCGGAACGGCCTGGACGCCCTGCGCCAACTGCCCCGACGGGGTGTACTACCTCGAGCTGAACGGCCACGATCGTCAGGCAATCGTGCTCAGTCGGCGCTAAAAAGCTCACGACGAGCGGTAGGCTACCTCGTGGTAGGTTTTGGCGTGCGGACCAAAGAAGATTCGCGCAAAAATCCGCACCGCGGCCAAGCCGTCGAGCACGAAACTCAAGGAAAAGAGTACCGCGAGGCCCAACTGCTGTTCGCCGATGTGGGCAAAAAGCAAGTCTTCGCCCAAAAAGGCGGTGGTGATGGGAAATCCGGAGATGGCAAGGCTAGACAAGAGTACGGCAAACGACAGGCGCGGATGTTCGTAGTAGTGGCCGTGAAAGCGCGTGAGGTCGATTCCGCCTTCGAGCCGGCGCAAGCGCTCCAGGGCTAAAACGCCGACGAGGGCCGCTAGGTAAATTCCGCCCAAGTACAGCAGCGTTGAAGGCACGTCAAGGCTAGAATTAAAGGCCACCGCCAACGCGATGAAGCTGTGGTTCATGACGAGCAAAAACCAGGCAAGCCGTGCGTGCCGCCGTTCCGCAAAGGCCTTAAGTACCGAAACCACGGCAATGCTCGCGGCCACGTAGGGCAGCGCGGGCTGAAGGTCCGAGGGCACCCATTCTGGCCGTAGGAGCAAGGCCACCAAGACCAAGATTATGGGACCAAAGAGCGCCATGGCGCGGGTGACGGTCAAGAAATCGAGCTTGCGGCCCAAGGCCTTGAGGGGGTTCCAAAGCGCACGGTACAGGAGGGTATCGAGGCCAAATTCCGTGACCGCGAGAACGTAGAGGCTGCTGCTTAAGCGTTTGGGAAGTCGGTGTTCGTAGCTGCGGCGGTTCGGATCAAAGCCAAAGAGCTGCTCGCGAATTTGGTAGGTGACGACCGAAGGCGAAATAAGCAGTTGGTAGGTGCGCAGCAAGGCGTTGCCCGAAATGTGTACGAGGGCGAGCACGTTCCAGCCTAAGGCGATTTCGATGAAGATGAGTCCGATTTGGGCGGCCGAGGCGTAGGCTATTTGGGCCTTAACCGAGGACTGAACGCGGGCTATAGCGGTGGCAACGAGGGAGGTAGCCAGTCCGATTCCGCCCACCAACCAAGGCATAAGGGCAAGTTCACCCCAAAAAGCATGCGTACGCAGCAAGATGAACGCCCCCATATGAACCGACAGGGAGCCATAAAAAATGGCGCTGGACGGCGTCGGACCCTCCATGGCACGCGGTAACCACGGGGTAAACGGGAGTTGAGCCGACTTAGCCATCGCGGTAAGAAGTACCGAGAGCGCGATCACCCACGCCATGCCCTGATGGCCCGAAAGGTGTTCGCGCACCAGCTCGTGGCCCTCAAGCATAGAAAACTGGACGTTGGCGTGCCAAAAGTGATGGCTCATCCACATGGCGAGGAGGAGGCCGACGTCAGCGACGCGGTACACCGAGAAGACCATTAGGGCGTTTTTAACCGGCAGGTAGCGGTCGCGGTAGAAGGCAATGAGCAGGAACGACGAGACGCCAAGGACCTCCCAGCCGGCAAAGAGGGTCTCGAAGTTTCCGGCGAGCACCGTCAACGTGTAGCCCAAGTAGAAAAACCAGATGTTCGAAAAAAACCGGCCGTATCCTTTTTCGCGGTGCATGTAGACCGAGCTGTAGGCGGCCACGAGCGTGAAAAGCCCTGCACCTAGGAGTAAGAAAACCACCGCCAGCGCGTCGAGGTGCACCGCCGCAATGAACTGATAGCCGTCAGTCGAATAGATTTCGAGGTTGAGGTCGGTCCAGGGTTGGCGTCCTTGGTAAAGCCACCAAGCCGCGGCCGTGGCGATCGCGGCCAAGTGGGACCCGGCAGCGGTGAGGGTCCAGCGCGCGATGCGGCGCTCCGCCCGGGGTGGAAAAAGCAGCACTCCGAGGTAGGCCACCAAAGGCGCCAGGGTGATGAAGTACAGTAACGCGTTCATACTAAAAAGAGGTTCGAATAAGGTGTACAGGAAGGTTTTCGCGGGAGGTCGCGGTGAGCTGGGTCACGTCGGCGACCTCGGGAAGCGACGGAGTAAACGGCACATAGGCCTCGTAGCGTCCGCCGGGGCGGTAGCGCCAGCGCTCGCGGGTGCCCGGATCAATGAGCACCAGGTGGATCCATTCGCGGTCAAACCAGGCGCGGGTCGCGGGGGCCCGGTCCAGCACCCGGTCGACGACGTCGCGGCGCTGCACCACCACCATCAGGAGGCGCACGGGATCATGAACCTCAATCATTTGGCTCGGCAATCCCGGGCGCAGGTCGCCGTCGATGCCGTTGGCTACGCCGATCAATCCCAT
>JAURMB010000105.1 GCA_030831045.1 Schleiferiaceae bacterium | reverse complement strand
TCCGGTAAAGGTGAGGGCGTCTGAGACGAGGAAGAACCACATCATCAATTTGCCGTACTCGGCCTTCATGGGCTCGTTGCCTCCGGACCATGTGCCTGTCGCAGCTGATTGTGCCATTTTGAGTGTAATCTATCAGTTTAGGGGTCGCGCAAAATTAACGCAGGATGAGCAAAAACCCGAGGAGGTAAAACCAAAGAAATCCGAGGAAATGCCAAAATTGCGCCCCGAGGGTGAAACGGAGCTGCTTGGCACCGACGTAGTAACCCTTGTGGGTGCGCCGCAGCATCACCGCAAGCACGATGTTGCCCACGAGCACGTGCATCCAGTGGAACCACGTAATGACGTAGAGCCAGCTTGCTTCGGGACGGCTTCCGGCGCCCGTAAAGTAGATGTTTTGGCTCGTCAAATCGGACCAACCCATGACCTGAAAGGCGGCAAAGAGCAGTCCGAGCAGCAGCACCACCAGCATTTCGCGCGTGGGGGCCGTGCCCGCCTTGAGCACCCCCTGGGCGCGGTACAGCAGCCCGCTCGAAAGCGCAACCATGGCCGTGCTCGCATAAAACCATGCCGGCAAGGCAATGGTTTGCCATTCGCTCTTGGCCACGAGGGCGGAACGGGCTACGACATAACCCGAGGTCAGGCCGGCGAACGACATCGCGATGCTCGCGAGTCCGAGGTACAGGAGCGGACGCGCCGCTTTTTGCTGGGGAGTAAGTTCCATAGTAGGTTTTAAATGAACCGATCGAGCACCCAAATAGTTTGTACGAGGGGCAGGTAGCGGATGGTGCTGAACATGAGCGCGCGCGCCGAGGCATCGGACTGCGCACTACCGTGGCGCAGGGCGTGGTAAAGCACGTCGATTCCAAGGACCCCCGTTGCCACCGCGGCCCAAAGGTCCAGGGTGAGCGATCCGGCCAATCCCCATGCGGGCATAAGCGAAATCAAGAGCATCCAAAAGGTGTAAAACACGGTTAGCCGCGTGGCCAGAACGTCTTTGGCGCGGTTCGGAAGCAAGTAGTAGCCCGCTTTGGCGTAGTCGTCAAACGACAACCAGGCTATGGCCCAGAAGTGCGGAAACTGCCAAACAAATTGGTACGCAAACAGCACGCCAGGTTCGAGTCCAAACGAGCCGGTGGCGGCCACCCAACCGAGCATAAAGGGAATGGCTCCGGGTACGGCGCCGACCAGTACCGCCCAAGGGGATTTGGCCTTGAGTGGCGTGTATATGAGTACGTAAATCAAAAGGCTCAGCGCGCCAAACGCCGCCGTCTTGAGGTTCAGGAACGCCAACGCAACGATGCCCAGCACGCCGAAGAGGACCGCCCAAATCAGGGCAGCGCGGCGGGTCATGCGCCCAGCCGGAAGGGGCCGGTTTTGGGTGCGCCCCATGAGTCCGTCTTGAGCAACTTCCCAAACTTGGTTGAATGCATTGCTCGAGCCTACAACGGCAAATCCGCCCAAGGTCAAAAGCGCGAGCTGAACCCCGTCGACCTGGGGCACCGCGATCAGGTAGCCCGCGACGGCCGAAACCACGACCGAAAAGGCCAACCGGAATTTCAGCAAGAGCCCGAGGTCACGCATCTCCGCAAAGATACGGAGCGCCACAGGCTAGGAAGGGCGGATTGAGCAAGTTCTCTTTGTTGTAGCGAAGGGGTTCTCCGGCGCGAAATCCGTTTGGACCGAGCACGAGTTCCCGCAGTTCCATTCCGGCCCCTAAGAGCACGGCATGGCCCGCGGCGGTATCCCATTCCATGGTGGGCGCCGCACGGGGGTAGGCATGGGCGCGGCCCTCGGCCACCAGCCCAATTTTAAGCGAAGAACCCATGCTCACGCGCTCGACGGGGCCGACTTTAGACTCCCAGCGGGCAATAAGTTCTTCGGTTTCGGGCGTGGCGTGGGAGCGGCTGGCGACCACGGTGGTTTGTTCCGGCAGGCGGGCGGGCAGCGCCTGGGCCTGCTCCCATACGTCGTTCCAATCGATGCGGACCATGGACTTTCGGGCGCCGTAGCCGGGACCACCGAGGTACAGCCAGCCCAGCACGGGGGCGTAGACAAAGCCAAACACGGGCGAACCCTGGTGCACGAGGGCCACGTTGACGGTGAATTCGCCGTTGCGCTTAATGAACTCTTTGGTTCCGTCGAGCGGGTCCACCACCCAGTAGGTCTCCCAGGCGGAGCGTTCGGCGAAGGGAATGCTCCGCCCCTCTTCACTCATAACGGGGAACCCGGTGGCCGCGAGCACCGGATCGAGCACCGCATGGGCAGCATGGTCGGCCGCGGTCACGGGACTGTTGTCGGACTTAAGTTCGATCTCGATGGCTTCAAGGCCTTCATAAACGCGAAGGATGGCGTCGGCCGCGGCATACACGGCTTGGAGGACCGAAGGACCCCAGTGGAGCTCTTGTGGGTGGTGGTTCATTTCGTGCAAATAAAAAACCCCGGACGAACCGGGGCATAGGGGGTAAACGCGAAGCGTTACTGGAGGCGTGCGTTGATCGGCAGGGAGTAGCGCATGCGAACTGCGCGTCCGCCCACTTTGGCCGGCGTCATTTTGGGGAACAGCTTCACGACGCGAACGGCTTCTTCGTCGAGCAGCTTGTCGACCCCGCGGTCCACGGTAACGTCGGTGATGCGTCCGTCTTTTTCGATAATGAACGACACCCAAACTTTGCCCTGGATACCCATTTGGCGGGCCATCTCCGGAAATTCAAAGTTCTTGCCGATGAACTGGCGGGTCTTCGTGTTGAAGCAGTTGAAGCGCTCCTCTTCGGTGGCCAAGTCTTCGCAGCCTGGGAAGAGCGGCTTGTTCTCTACGTTCACAAAGTTGAATACCTCTTCTACGGCCTCAACCTCCATGATTTCCACCGCTGCGTCGTCGTCGATTTCGGTTGAAATAAGGTCCAATTCAACGATGTCGATTTTGTTGTCTACAATCTTGAAGACCTCAACGGGTGCAGGCGGCGGCGGGGGTGGTGGCGGGGTCTCGCGGTTCGTCACGAGCATCTCTTCGTCTTCAATAACAGCGTCTAACTGACCAAGATCCATAACGCCCCCTTCGTAGGTGCGCCACTCAAAGGCCATCCAAGAAAGACCAAGTGCGATCACGAGGCCCAACTGCAGGAACATCCCCTTGCGGGCATCCAGGTCGGCCTTGAAATTTTTACGCGGATTCATACTGATTTGTGTTTGGGGTTAAAGATACGTCTCCTAATAATTAGCGCAAGAACTATACCGCAGCCAATTCCGACCGAATTGGCGAGAACGTCGAGCCACGAAAACATACGCCCCTCAGCCACAAGCGGTTGCAGAATTTCTACGGCAAGTCCGTAGCCAAAACTTAACACCGAAACCTTGATTGGACCCGCGGTAGAACGGCTGTAGCCCATGAGGAGGAACGACACGCCGGAATACGCGCCAAAATGCAATACCAAGTCTTTGACGAGGCGAAAAATGCCCGGAAGTTCCACGCTGGGCTGAAGGGAATAAAAAAGCACAATGCCCGCCCAAAGGAGGGCGAGCACGAGCCACAGCTGCCGAACGCGCAGCAGATTTATTGCGATTTTAGGCACCAACAAGGGCGCGGTAGGCATCGGCGTCCATCAGGGCCTCGACGTCGGCAACGCTGGCAACTTTGACGCGAACCATCCAGCCTTGGCCGTAGGGATCGGAGTTGACCAGGTCGGGCTGGCCGTCAATGGCCGCATTAACCTCGAGCACCTCACCGGCAACCGGCAAGTAGAGGTCGCTCACCGTCTTCACGGCTTCGACCGAGCCAAAAACTTCTTCGGCCGAAAGCGCCTCGCCTTCAGTGGGAATGTCGACAAAAACGATGTCACCAAGCTCGCCTTGAGCAAAATCAGTGATGCCTACGGTGGCGACGTCGCCTTCAAGGCGGATCCACTCGTGGTCTTTGGTGTAGCGGAGGTTGCTGGGGAATTCCATGGGGCAAATATAGCGAGGCCGCAGGGCAAATTCGGGCCCCTAGCCGCCGAGATTTAAGCGCAGGGCCACCCCGCTTTGCCACTGGTTGGTGGGGAACGTCTGCGAGGTTTTAAACGTACTGACGGTCTGGTCGTAGTAGAACTGCGCCGTAAGGCGTCGGCTCATGCGGTAGTCGGCGGTTAGCTTGACCGTCGTGCGCGTTTGCCCGGCGGTAGGCTGGTTGAAGTTTTCAAGAATGCGGCGAATGACGGTCTGGTTGTCGCTAAACTTGACGTCGAGCTTGAGTTCGAGGTTCGACTTGATGGTGCGCGGGGCTCCCCCCTGCTCTACGATGCGGAACTGCACGTCTTTAATGATGTAGCCCACCCCGACGGTAATGTCTTTGGACTTGCTTTCGGTAAGCTGGTTGTTGGCCATGCTCAGGTTGAGCTGGCGCATCATGCCGTAGTTCAGCTTAAACGACGCGTTGGTCTTGGTTCGCAAGTCGACGCCGAGGAGCGGAGCAAACGATTCGGATACCGAAATCTGGCCCACTTGGCGCTCGGGCATGATGTCGAAGTTGTCGTTGCGCGGGAAGGGGTTCAGCGGGTTGTCTTGCAGGCGCTGAGCGCGGAGCATATGGGTTTGCAAGCCCGCCACGGTCATCGTGCTGGTATATGAATGGCTCAGGCTAAGTGCGGTGAATACGTTGCGGACCGCTTTGAGGCGCATGAGTCCCGTGTAGGTCGCGTTCCAGTTGGGGAAGAACGGCAGCGAACGGTATTCTCCAATGGGGAGGTTGGACGTCGCGCGGTTGCCGTAGGCCGCCAAAAAGGCGTTGGCCAGCACGTCGGTGTGGAGGACGGAGAATCCGTCGTAGCCGTAGCGCGACGAATCGGCATCGGCGATGAAGCTGGTCGCGTAGTTGGGGTCGATGAGGGCCTGCGCGTCAGCCATACGCTTGGACACTTCGAGGCGGGCCGCACGGAATTGGTCGTAGGCGGCGCTGCCAAACTCCGGCTCTTTACTCACGTCAAATGCGGTCGGCCAAGAGATCCACGAGCTGCTGTACGTCAGCACCTCTTGAGGGTTGAAGGCATGGAATCCTTGGGCGAACAAGGAATCGAGTCCGGTTCCGGTCGAGTAGCGGTAGGTGTAGGAGGCCTGGCGCCCGTAGGTCTGGTTGGCGTTAAGGGTAATGCGCATGTCCTGAAGCGGTTCTAGCTGGGCGCGCAGGGTAATGTTTTGGGTCGTAGCCTCGGTGGCGCGCTGGGGTTGGCGCGGATTCTTGTGAAGCCAATCTTTAGAGGCTGCCAGCGACGGGAGGTCGTGGGGCAATCCCAGCGCCGCCTTCCAGCCCGGAGCAAACTCCGCCCCGGGGGTGAGTCCGCTGAACTGCGGCGTCGTGCTGAAGCCCGGCAAAAGGATACCCGTGTTGAGGCTCGCGGTGGCGTTCACGCTCTTAAGCATGGTCACCAGGTCGACCGCACCGATGAGCACGGTCTTGGCCACACTGGGCTTCTGCTCGCTCTCGGCCTTGGATTTCCCGGTGGACGGCGGCGGAGTGGCCTGCTTGGCGCCTCGCGCGGGAGCTGCGCCGCGTGCGGGCTTTTTGAGCTTGCTGTAGCCTGGAATTTGGTTGTAGAACGTCGCCATGTTGGCATTGGCCGAGGCGTTCCACTTGCCGCTGGACTCAACAGTGTTCCCGAAGTTCAGGGAATCCAAGCCGGGGCGGGTAGCCCAGAGCGAGTTCGTCTTCCAATCGAGGTCGGCCGTGTAGCGAATTTGGGTCTGCAAGAAGCCCATCAGTGGGAGTTTGTTGATCGGAATGGCCCACGTCGTGTTCACCGTGTGGTGGTATTCCGTGGGGCGTCCGCCCGAACGAAGGTTGTTGGCTAAAAAGTCGCGAACGCTGTCGGCCGTAGCGGGGCCGGGCAACTCGTCAAAACGCACCCGAATGCGGCTGGTGTAGTCGAGCTTCCACGTCTTGGTCGGATCCCAAATGACGTTGTAGTTGCGGTCCATCGTGAAGTTCTTGTTGTAGGTAACCGGAAGCTGGAACTTCGGATTGTCAACGTTGCGCATTTGCATGATTTGCTGGCTGCGGAGCACATCGGCCCGCACGCTTACCCGCGATGGGGTGAGGTTTAGGTTCGCGTCGCGAATAAGGGCTAGCGCCTTGGGCTTAAGTGCTTTAAATGGTTGAATGTTGACCGACGGAGCTTGGAAGGCGTAGGCCAGGCTTCCGCGGTTTTCGTGGCGGAGGTCCTGCAGCGTGTTGGCATCGCGGCGGAGCACTTCATTAAACGCATAAGTAGCGCTCCAGTTCTCCACATCCCAGGGTCGCGGCTTCTTGGGGAGTTTGCTGGCGCCCGCTGAAATGCCGTCGTTTTGGCCGTCGCCGCCGCCGCCCTTCGCGTCCACCCCATCCACGGCCGGCGGACCGTTTGGCGCACCGCGGCCCGACGACGGAGCCCCGCCCGTAGCGCGATCGATTCGCACGTTCGTGAGGGCCACAGCGCGGCGCTGCTGAAAATCGCTGACCATCGAACGCAGCGAGTCCTTTGCCGACGAGGTCACCAGGTTAGCCAAAGCCCGCGACATCTCAATATCGGGGTTGTAGGGATTGAACATCGGCGTCTTCCAATCCTGGGCGTGCGTCACAAAGACGGGCAGCCGCAGGCGGCTCTTCGCGGGCAAAAAGCGGTGCAGGTCGAGGTTGGTCTGCAGGTCGTAGTTCATCGAGCTGAACTTGTTGCGCTCGTTGGGGGCCATGTCTATTCCTCCAAATCCGGGGGTCGAGAATCCGCCGCTCAAGGCCACCTGGCCGAGGTCCGAAAGCTTGGCCGTTCCGCGCGCAAGGCCCGCTACGCCGCCTCGGTTGTCAAAGTCGGTCATGCGCAGTTCGTTCACCCAGACTTCGGCGCACTTGTCGAGGCCGTCGTCGCCTTGGTTGGCCGAGCTGCGGCGCGGATTGCGCACGCCGACCATTATCGTGCGCACCCATCCGAGGTTGGGAGTGCCCACGACGCGGTAGGTGCGGTCGCCCACGACCCGCTCATAGGGCAGCGCCGGCGAGACGTTGGGGTTGGTTTGCATGGCCGCATCGCGCTCGAGCTTGAGCGCGGTCCACAGCGCAAATTCAATGTCGACGTCGTTGGCCGCCGGCCAAATGACTTCTTCGTCGGTCGAACCCCATGGGGTGGTGACTAGGGGAAGTTCGTACTCGTAGTAGTTCTGGCTGTAGTCGTTGCCGACGCGCACAAACAGGCGTACGTCGCCGTCGCGAAGCAGGTTGGGGTCGTTGGCGGCCTCGGCGTGCACGAAGAGCTTCATGCGCTTGTTCATGCGCATGTCGATGCTGGTGTTTTTGAAGACCGCCCGGGCGTCGCCGTCGCGAAGTCCGCACGTGCGCATGCTCAGCGACTGCTCGTTT
>JAURMB010000010.1 GCA_030831045.1 Schleiferiaceae bacterium | reverse complement strand
TACAGCTTCGGCAAGTTTGGAGCTTATGCAGGAATGGACATGTTTTCGAAGAATGGATTTTTTCGAAGCGTGGGTGAGGGTGGTACCATCGGATCTGGACGTAAGACACTGGGTGTGACGTACAATGCCTACAAAGGACTTACGTTGAGCTTAGATTTTTCGGGTTATGCCGGTCCAGCGATTGGTGTGAATTACGCTATTCCACTTAACGGACTTAACTAAGGCGTAAACTTATTTTTAAGGGGGGGTGTGCTGAATGGTTCACCCCCCTTTATATTTGCACCCCATTTGCCACTTTAGCTCAGTTGGTAGAGCATCGCATTCGTAATGCGAGGGTCGTGGGTTCGAGTCCCATGAGTGGCTCACAGGCAAAAAGCTCTATTACCAGAGCAAGCATGCGCGAGTGCTGAAATTGGTAGACAGGCTAGACTCAGGATCTAGTGTCCGAAAGGATGTGGGGGTTCGAGTCCCCCTTCGCGCACGAAAAAACCCGGACCGCATGGTCCGGGTTTTTGTTTTCTTAGGAAAGCCGTGCTTTTGAAAGACTTAAAGCCTAAGCAGCCACGCTCCAGGGGTTTCAACGCGCACCTTATTGAGCACATCTAAAGCGACTTGTTCGCTGCGGAAGGGGCCAGTGTAAACGCGCACAAAACCGTTGTCTCCTGCGCTTGTGGAGCAAGTCACACCTGACTTTTTTAATCGAGAAACGTACTGAGCGGCTAGCTTATCACTTCGAAAGCTGCCCACGACAATCACAAATTGAATACCATCGGTACGTTGAGACGTCCCTGATTTTTGTAAACTTCCTGCTGTAGTCTGTGCCATAGTGCCGGGAATCATTCCTCGTTCGAGGCTATCGAGGCGCGATTCGACTTTTTGCTTTTGCACTTTGGTTACTTCAAGTTCGTCGGCCAGTTCGGCTTGAGCAATTTTTAGCTCTTCGTTCGTGCGCTTGAGGCTGGGCACGGATTCGGCGGCTTTTTTGGCTAGGACTAGCTCGCGTTGCGTGCGGCTTTGGGCCTTGCTCAGGTTCCATGTGTAGCCGGCAACCCCGATGAGCATTTGGTCGTCGTGGCCACCGACGCGGGTTCCGCCTCCGCCAAGGCCGTCGAGGCCGTCATCGAACATGAAGTAGCGGTAGGTGAGCTCGGCGTAGACACGACCGGGTCCGTAAGGTATCGAAGCGCGCAACCCGAGCGACGCCGGTGCCGAGAGCGACCCCCAAGTGTACCGGCCTTCGTTAAGCTTGGTTTTGGTTCCGCCAACGCTTTGTGTGGTGCGCATGGATGCCAAACCCAGCGAACCGCGCGCCTGAACGAGGACGTTGCCCAACGGCCGGGTGTACCCAAGACCCAAGCGCGGAGAAGCTCCGGTCAGCTGGGTTGTGGCGGCCGAATCCACGGCGCGGATCGAATAAAGGTCCAAACCGGCGTGCATACTAAGGTCGTTCCAAACGGGCAGCTGAAGCTCGGCCCCGGCACTGAGGTTCAGGCCATCGAGTCCGCCCTCTTGGGCACCCCATTTGCCAAAGGGTGATGCTCCGTCGCGAATGAACATGGGCAAACCGCCGTAAAGCGAGAATTCAGGGCTTTGGGCGAGCGAAGGCAACGTTAATGTGCCTAGTGCCAAGATTGTGAGGTAGTTCTTCACCACAGAGTATTTTTCCCAAAGGTACACTACCTACCTTTGCACTCCTTTTTCGAATACTATTTCGCTATGAACGCAAACTGGACCGTTGACGCCGATTTGAACGCGCGCCTTTCGCTAACGATTGAACGCAGTGAGTACGCTGAAGCTGTTGAAAAGCAGCTCGCCGACTACCGCAAAAAGGCGCGGATTCCGGGCTTTCGCCCGGGCATGGCTCCGATGACGCTGATTCGCAAGCAGTACGAGGGCCCAATTACCGCCGACGAGATTAACAAGCGCCTCCAAGACGAGCTGTACGCCTACCTCGAGCGCGAGAAAATTGATGTTCTGGGCCAACCCCTTCCGGTGGCCGGCGACGTGGACTTCACCGCCGATTCCAACACTTTTGAGTTTGAGATTGGAGTGGCTCCAAGTATTGAACTTGAGGTGAGTGATAAGGTGAAAATTCCGTACTACGTCATGGAGCCCACCGACAAGGACCTCGACAAGGAGGTTGAAAACCTGCGCCAGCGCTATGGAGCGATGAGCGAGGTTGAGGCGGCAGGCGATGACGACCTCTTTTATGGTCATTTCGACGTCGCAACCAAGAAGGGTGAACCCTTAGAGGGCGCACCCCACAAGCACGGCCGCTTCGGACTCAGCGCGGTAAGCGGACGCTCACTGAAAAAAGACCTCAAGGCCTTGGCCAAGGGCGACAGCCTGGTGCTCGACGTGAGCGATTTTGAGAAGGATTTTGATCTGTACCAAGTTCTTGGTTTTACTCCCGAGGAGCGCGGAGCAGCCACCGGCTACTTCCGGTTCAAGCTCGAGCAGATCTACCATATTGAGCCCGCCGCCCTGAATGCTGAGCTCTTTGATAAGCTCTTCGGAGAAGGTGTGGTCACCGACGAGGCCGGGCTCCGCGCTAAAATCAAGGAGGAATTGACCCAAATTTACCAGCGCGACGCGGAGCAGCACTTTTTCAACCTGGCCAGCGATAAGCTGATGGAGGCGAAGTTCAAGCTTCCCGCGAAGTTTTTGAAAAAGTGGATGACGACCGCCGGCGAAAAGCCGCTGGATTCGGCCGAAGTCGAGGCGCAGTGGCCCAACACGGAGAAGGCCATGCGTTGGCAGCTCATTGAGACCAAGTTGGTTAAGGATCACCATATTCACGTGCACCGCGAAGAGCTGGTCGACTTTGTCACCGGGGAAGTCGTCGCCCGCATGCGCCAGTTTGGACGTGAACTGAGCGTAGAAGAGGCCCAGCCAGTGGCCCTGAATCTGCTCAAGGAGCGTCCGCAAGCCGAACAGTATTCGGAACAGCTTTTGCAGCGTAAATTGATGCAGTTCGTGCTGGGCGCCTTTGGTAAAAAAGAAATCAAAGCCACCTACGCGGACTTCGTCAAAGAAGTGAACAAAACCCAGAAGTAATTGATTCCCATGGATTTCGGAAAAGAATTTAAGCGGTACGCGATGCTCGACAAGGGCATCAGCAGCATGCACCTCGAGCACTACGTCGACGATTCGTTGACGCCCTACATTATCGAGGAGCGCCAGCTCAACGTGGCCCAGATGGACGTTTTTTCGCGCCTGATGATGGACCGCATTATTTTTCTCGGAACCGGAATCAACGACCAAGTCGCCAACATCGTTCAGGCCCAGCTGCTCTTTTTGGAGTCAGCCGACGCCAAGAAAGACATTCAGATTTACATGAACAGTCCCGGCGGCAGCGTGTACGCGGGTCTTGGAATCTACGACACCATGCAGGTGGTGGCGCCCGACGTGGCTACGATCTGCACGGGCATGGCGGCCTCCATGGGTGCCGTGCTGCTCTGTGCGGGCGCCAAGGGCAAGCGGTCCGCGCTCAAGCACAGCCGCGTCATGATTCACCAGCCGATGGGCGGTGCCCAAGGTCAGGCCAGCGACATGGAAATCACGCTGCAGGAAATCCTCAAGCTCAAGAAGGAGCTGTACGAAATCATCGCTTCGCACTCCGGCCAGCCGTTTGACAAGGTGGAGCACGATTCGGACCGCGACTACTGGATGACCTCCGAGGAGGCCAAGACCTACGGTATGATCGACGAGGTGCTCGTCAGCAAGCCCCGCGCTTAAGCCCCGCAATCCATGACCGACGCCAACCAGTGTTCTTTTTGCGGACGTCCGTCCACCGAGGCCGGATTGCTGGTTTCGGGTTTGGATGCGCAAATCTGCGCCAACTGCATTGAGCAGGCCCACCACATTCTTGAGGAGGAGACCGACGAAGACGACGCCTCGGCCCTCGGGTCGATGGAATTGCCCAGGCCGGCTGAAATTCGCGCCCGACTCGACGAGTACGTGATAGGCCAAGACGACGCCAAGAAAATCCTTGCGGTGGCCGTGTACAATCACTACAAGCGCGTGCTGCACGGTGGCGTGGGCGACGAAGACCTCGAGAAGTCCAACGTCATCATGGTGGGCGAAACAGGCACCGGCAAAACTTTGTTGGCGCGGACCATTGCACGCATGCTGAAGGTTCCGTTTGCTATCGTCGACGCCACGGTCCTCACGGAGGCTGGTTATGTGGGCGAAGACGTGGAGAGCATTCTCACCCGTCTGCTCCAGGCCGCTGACTACAACGTGGCCGACGCCGAGCGCGGAATCGTGTTCATTGACGAGATCGACAAGATTGCCCGCAAGAGCGACAATCCGTCGATCACCCGCGACGTTTCGGGCGAAGGCGTGCAGCAGGCGTTGCTCAAGCTGCTCGAGGGCACCAAGGTTAATGTTCCGCCCAAGGGCGGCCGCAAGCACCCCGACCAGAAATTTGTCGAGGTCGATACCCGCAACATTCTCTTTATCGCGGGCGGAGCGTTTGACGGCATCCAGCGCCACATTGCCCGCCGCCTTAACACCCAAGTGGTTGGGTTTAGCGGAACCACGCAGCGCAAAGAGGTCGACGAAACCGCGTTCCTCAAGTACGTCACGCCCCAGGACCTCAAGGCCTTTGGCTTGATCCCCGAGCTCATCGGGCGTCTCCCGGTGCTGACCTACCTCGAGCCCTTGGATCGCGTGGCATTGCGCCGCATCCTTACCGAGCCCAAAAACGCCCTAATCAAGCAGTACGAGCGATTGTTTGCGTTGGACGGAATTTCCTTCAGCATTGACGACGAAGCCCTTGAAGCCATCGTCGATAAAGCGATTGAGTTCAAGCTGGGCGCCCGCGGGCTTCGCGGCATCGGCGAAACGGTCCTGACCGACGCCATGTACGAGCTTCCTGAAAAGGTGCACGTTACGGCAGATCTGGTGCTCCAGAAGCTATCTAAGCAATCGGCTTAGTGCAACGCGGAGCGTTGCAACCAGTTACTAGTAACTAGTTACTTGTTCGCCCGCAGGCGAACAAATGAATACGCGTAGGCATGCCGCTCGTCAGCCGGGTGGTCTTCGCGCGCCACTTCGGTAAAACGGTCGCGGTATTCGGGAAACCAGGTGTCGGCGCCAGCAATTTCGGTGTGCACCAAGGTCGCATAGAGCACGTCTACGAGGGGAAGGGCGAGTCGGTAGATTTCGCCGCCGCCCACGATGAACCCGTCGGCGCCGTTGAGTGCTGCCACGGCGGCTTCGACGCTGGCAAAAACGTCTACCCCATCGGCGGACCAGCCGGGCTGGCGGGTCACGACCACGTTGCGGCGTCCGGGCAAGGGGCGCCCCAGCGATTCAAAGGTTTTGCGGCCCATGATGATGGGGAATCCGCGCGTTTTCTCTTTAAAGTACTTCAGGTCGTTGGGCAGGTGCCAAAGCAAATCGTTGCCACCACCAATGGCGAGGTTCTGGTCGTGGGCGACGATGGCGTACAGCATCAGACGGCGACCGGAGCGGGAATGTGCGGGTGCGGATCGTAGCCGACCAGTTCTACGTCGTCGTAGCGGAAGTCAAACAAGCTCTTGACCGACGGATTCAAGTTCAGCGTGGGCAGGGACCGGGGTTCACGGCTGAGTTGAAGCTGAACCTGCTCCAGGTGGTTGGAGTAGATGTGGGCGTCGCCTAAGGTGTGCACAAAGTCCCCTACACCGAGGCCGAGGTCCTGCGCCATCATGTGAATGAGCAGCGCGTAGGAGGCGATGTTGAACGGAACCCCCAAAAAGATGTCGGCAGACCGCTGGTACAGCTGGCACGACAGCTTGCCGTCGACTACATAAAACTGAAAAAAGGCATGGCAGGGCGGAAGCGCCATTTGGTCGATGTAGCCCGGATTCCACGCTGAAACGATGTGGCGGCGTCCGTCGGGGTTGCGGCGGATGCCTTCGAGCACCTCGCGCAGCTGATCGACCGGGCCGTTGGGGCCGGGCCAAAAGCGCCACTGGTACCCATACACGGGGCCCAAATTGCCCCACGTGGCGGCAAAATCGGCGTCGGCAGCGATGCGCGCTGCGAACTCCTTCATGCCGATTCCGTCGTAGTCGGCCGACTTGGAGTAGGTGGCAAACGGCCAATCGTCCCAAATGCGGACCCCATTTTGGCAGAGGTAGCGAATGTTGGTGTCCCCCGAAATAAACCAGATGAGCTCGTGCAAAATGCTCTTGAGGTGCAGCTTCTTGGTGGTTACCATGGGAAACCCGTCGGCCAAATCAAAGCGCATCTGGTGGCCAAAAACGCTGCGGGTTCCGGTACCGGTTCGGTCGGATTTGTCGGCGCCCTCGCGGAGCACGCGGTCCATTAATTCGTGGTACTGGCGCATGATTCAAAGGTACGAACCAGTGGCTGGCAACTGGGTACTAATTACAGGAGCAGCGCGACCAACGTTGCGGTGGTAAGCGAGGCCGCGGTTCCGCCCAAGACGGCCTTGAAGCCGAGCTCAGAAAGGTCTTTGCGGCGCTCCGGGGCGAGGGTGCCGATGCCGCCAATTTGGATTCCGATCGAGGCAAAGTTGGCAAAGCCGCAGAGTACATAAACGGCCAGGGTTTGGGCGCGTTCGCTAACGAGAAGTCCGCCCTCCATCATCTTGCCCATGGTTACGTAGGCGTAGAATTCGTTAAGCACCGTTTTTTCGCCGAGCAGTTGGCCGACGAGCGGAGCTTCGGACCAGGGCACGCCGAGGAGCCACGTGAAGGGGCCGAGCAGCATTCCGAAAATGGCTTGGAGGTTGAATTCGGTGTAGCGTCCGCCCGACCACGAGGCCACGAGGTCGTTGAGGCCGGTCCAGGAACCGAGGCCGTTGGCGAGCAGCCCGTTGAACAGGGCGATGAGCGCGGTAAAGACCAGCAGCATGACCCCGACGTTGGCGGCCATTTTGAAGCCGTCGGTGGTTCCGTTGGCGATGGCCTCAAGCCAGTTGCCTTTGCGTTCGATGCGCACGTCGGCGACGTCGACGACGGTCTCGGTTTGCGGAACCAGCACTTTAGCGATCCAAAGCGACGCCGGAGCGTTCATGACCGAGGCGGTGAGCAAGTGGCGGGCAAAGAATACTTGGCGCTCGGGGTCGGTTCCGCCCAGGTAGCCAATGTAGGCAGCCAGCACGGCGCCGGCGAGCGTTGCCATTCCGCCCACCATCAGGGCCATGAGCTCGGAGCGGGTCATGGTGGCGATGTAGGGTTTTACGAGGAGCGGAGCCTCCGTTTGGCCTACGAACACGTTGGCGGCGGCGGCGAGGGTCTCGGCGCCTGAAAGCTTAAGGGTGCGCTTCATGATCCAGGCAAATCCGCCCACAACGCGCTGAAGGATGCCGAAGTGAAAGAGGAGCGAGGTGATGGCGCTGAAAAAAATGATCGTGGGAAGAACTTGAAAGGCAAAGAGGTAGCCAAACGTGTCGACGCGGCCGACGAGGTCTCCGAACAAAAACAGCGAGCCCTCGCGGGTGTAGCCCAGCAACGCGACAAAGCCTTTGCCGACCGCGTCAAACGCCGTTGAAACCCAAGACAGGTGCAGGATGGCGACGGCCAAGGCAAGCTGAAGCAATAGTCCTTTGCCCACAAGCATCCAGTCGATGGCTCGGCGGTTTGAACTGAAGGCATAAAGGATGGCCACGAGCAGCAGCAATCCGGCGAGCACGCGGAAGTAGTAATCCAAGGTAAAGTCGGTTAAAAAGCGTTAAGGTGGGCTGAATTTAGGTCAAAATCAGCCTCGCTGGGTGAGTTCGTCGCGAATGCGTGCCGCCAGTTCGTAGTCCTCGTTGGTCAGGGCATGTTCCAGCATCGCCTCGAGCTCATCGCGCGACGCCCGAGCTAGGGCCGGGTCGTCTTTGGGCGCAGGAGCGGGCGTACCAGCGGCGGCCGATTGGGTGCGGGCCGGCTTGCTACGCTTGGGGACGGCGCCTTGCTCGGCCTCGAGGCTGGCCTGCACCATAACCTCTTCGGTCGCGTAGATCGGGCAGTCGAGGCGCACGGCCAAGGCGACCGCATCTGAGGGCCGCGCATCGAGCACAGACCCCGATGCAAAATGGAGCTGGGCGTAAAACACGCCGTCAACGAGGGCGTGAATGACCACGCGCTCCAGCACGGCTTCGTGGGCGGTCAGCGCTTGTGCAAAAAGATCGTGGGTCATCGGCCGCGGCGGCGTCGACATTTTGTCGAGCGCAATGGCGATGGCCTGGGCTTCAAACGCGCCAATCACAATGGGGAGCCGGCGCTTGTCGACCTCGGCCTCGAGCAGTAGCGCGTAGGCGCCCGTGGGGCGCTCGCTGTAGGTGAGGCCCTTGACGGCCAAGGTTATCAGTGCGCCCGACACGACTTAGTTCAGGTGCTTGCGAAGGGCGGCCGTCAAGCGCGGAACAATGTCAAAGGCGTCACCTACGATACCGTAGTCGGCGGCCTTGAAGAACGGTGCTTCGGGATCGCTATTGATCACAACGATCGTCTTGGAGCTGCTCACCCCAGCTAGGTGCTGAATGGCGCCTGAGATGCCCACGGCGATGTAAAGCTGGGGGTTGACCTGAATGCCTGTTTGCCCGACGTGCTCGCGGTGCGGACGCCATCCGATGTCGCTCACCGGCTTAGAGCATGCCGTTGCGGCACCCAGTACCTGGGCGAGTTCTACGATCATTCCCCAGTTTTCGGGGGCCTTCATGCCGCGTCCGGCCGAAACCACGCGCTCGGCTTCGGGCAACGCAATCGTGCCGCTGGCCAGCTGCTGTTCGACTAGGCTGGCGCGCAGCTCGGCGGTTGCGTTGCGGTCCTCAAAGGCGGCGTCGTTCCCGGCAGCATCTTTTACGCCCAAGGCGTTGGGAACCAGTCCGATCACGGTGCGCTCGGTGCGGCTTTCGCAAACTTCGATGCCCTTTGACGAGAAGGCGCCCCGAACCACGCGGACCGGGCTGTAGGCCTCGGGCAGTGCGGTGACGTTGCTGATTACGCTGGCTTCGGCGCGCACGGCCAAGGCTCCCGTGAGGGCACGGCCGTTGGCGGTTCCGCTGACGACGATCAGGCGGGCATTCAGTTCTTTGGCGAGGTCGCCAAGGAGCGCGGCATGCTGGGCCGTCTCAAAGTGCTGCGGGCCGTGCAGGTGGAGCACCTTGTGGGCACCGTAGGCACCCAGCGACTCGACGGGGGCCGTGGCGGGTCCAACGACCACGGCGACGGCTTGGCTGCCTTGTGCGGACGCACATGCTGCGGCGTACTGCACCGCTTCAAACGTTGATTTTTTGAACTGTCCGTTCCAGGTTTCGGCAAAAACGAGTACCATATCGTGGGGTTTGAGGTTGCTAGTTGCTAGTTGCTAGTTGCTGGTTTCTTGTTTTTGGTTTCTTGCTTCTGGTTTCTAGTTCATTAAAACGAGTAACCAGAAACAAGTAACCAATTGTTTAGATGACTTTTGCTTCTTCGTTAAGCTTCTGGACCAGCAGGTCGAGGTTTTGGGCGTCGATGCTTTGTACCGCGGACTTTCCGGCCGGTTTCGCAAACGAAACGGGGGCGGAGCTTGCGGCCGCTCCGGCCGCCGCCTTGACGGTCAAAGGTTTGGTGCGGGCCGCCATGATGCCGCGCATGTTGGGTATGCGGAGTTCTGATTCTTCAACCAGGCCTTTTTTGGCGCCGAGCACCGCGGGCAGGCTGATTTCAAGGACTTCTTTGCCTCCGTCGATTTCGCGGCTGGCCTTGGCGCGGCTTCCGTTCGGCTCAAATCCGATGCAGGGGGTGACCACGGGCCAGCCCAGGAGTTCGGCCAGGGCCGACGGAACGATGCCGCCGTTGTAGTCAATGGATTCCTGACCGCAAATGATGAGGTCGTAACCGCCTTCGCCCGCCACCGCCGCGAGTTCACGGGCGACCTGAAGGGGGTCGGTCGGTTGGGCGTCGACGCGAACCGCGTCGTGGGCGCCAATGGCGAGCGCCTTGCGCAGCGTGGGCTCGACCTCGGCGCCGCCGACGGTCACGGCCGTGACCGTCCCGCCCAACTGCTCGTTGAGTTGAAGCGCGCGGGTGAGACCAAACTCGTCGTAGGGATTGATCACAAACTGCACTCCGTTGGGGTCGAGCGACGTAGCGTCTGAAGTGAACTGAATCTTGGCCGTCGTATCGGGCACGTGGCTGATGCAAATGAGGATCTTCATATCAAGGATTTCGGCGGGGCGGTTGGTGCCCCGGGCGATGGGCAAATTTAGGGTCCGAAGCCGTATTTTTGCCGACCATAAATACACGTAAACGAATGCGAACGATTCAATTCCGCGAAGCCATTGCTGAAGCAATGAGCGAAGAAATGCGCCGCGACGAGCGCATCTTCCTAATGGGCGAAGAAGTTGCGGAGTACAACGGGGCCTACAAGGCATCGAAAGGAATGCTTGACGAGTTCGGACCCAAGCGGGTGCTCGACACGCCGATCGCCGAACTGGGCTTCGCCGGAATCGGAGTGGGCGCCGCGATGAACGGCCTTCGACCCATCATCGAGTTCATGACGTTCAACTTCTCGATGGTGGCCATAGACCAGATCATCAGCAACGCCGCCAAAATTCACCAAATGTCGGGCGGTCAGTTTACCATTCCGATCGTGTTC
>JAURMB010000104.1 GCA_030831045.1 Schleiferiaceae bacterium | reverse complement strand
CGGAAACAACAACGACAACGGCGACGCCGTGGCTACCCAAACGCTGGCACTGACCCGCAGCACGATCGGCTTGGACGAGCCGCAGCTCGCCGTGGGCGTTTCGCCCAACCCGGCCCGCGAATTCCTGCAGCTGGAGCTGCCCGAGGGCCTCACCGTAGTGCGCGCCTACGCACTCAACGGAACCGAGGTATTCCGCGCCGCGGGCGTCGACGGCATGCGCATTTCTACTGCGGACTGGCCCAACGGAACCTACGTGCTCGACGTGCGCCACGCCGACGGACGCTCGTTCCGCGACCGCATCCAAGTCCTTCGCTAAGCGAACCCTGCGCGATTTCAGGCAATTTTGGCCCGATTCTCGCGTTGGACCGCAAATGAAACGTTTCATCCTCGCCCTGCTCGGCGTGGCGCTGTCGGTGCCTGCCTTGAGCCAGTCTTCAGATTCCAAGATTAATGCCTACCTGCGCGGCGGCGTCAACCACAACCTCAACGGGGTGGGACTCGACAGCGGCTTGGTCAACGCCGGCAGCATCGCACGCCTCGAGCGGCCCGTGAACGGCTGGCACGCCGGACTGACCGTGCGCGAGCAGCGCAAAGACGGAAGTTACCTCGCGTTGGAATCGCTGTTTTCCGCCCGCATCTATACCTTTCAAGGCATCGACAACGAAGGCAATCCCTTCGACGAGACCCTGAACTCGCAGAGCGTGCAGCTGGCCCTGTCGCCGGGATTCCGCATGTTCAAACTCATGCGTGCCCAAGCCGGCATCAATGCCCAGTTCGAGCTCAACGACGACTTTTACTCGACCTTCAGCAATTACCAGCTCGGCTACCGCCTGGGGGTGGGCCTGGACCTCGGCAGCTTGACCCTCGACGTCGCCCTCAACAGCGCATTTAATGCCCGGGGCGGAACCTGGAACGGCCTGCAGCTCAGCAACCGTCCGTCGGAATACCTGGTTTCGGTGGGCTACAAGCTCTGATTTTTTTCAGGGCATCGGTCCTTTGGCACGCTTTTGGAATTCCCCTTTTCGAGTGCTTTGCGTTTAGGTGATTTTGTGTTCAACGTTCATGCGTTACGTTGAAAAGTTAAGCGCTCTTGTTGAAGCCCCGGCCGCGTGCCGGGGCTTTTTGCTTCCATGAAACCCAAGAGGAGCGCGGGCCACGTCAGTTTTCGCGAACCGTGAAGTGGTCCGCTTTTAAAAAAACGATACATTGCACCTACCTCAAACACCTTATAAAACGCATGAAATCAACCAAACTCATGTTGGCGCTCCTGTCGGCAGCCCCGCTGCTTGCGCAAAATACCGACAGCACCAAAACCGCCAACCTCCAAGAAGTTCAAATTGTGGGCAGCCGCAACGTGAACCGCTCGGCGACGAAAACCGCAGTGCCCGTCGACGTCCTCCCCATGGCCAACCTCCTTCAGACGATGGGCCAAATGGACGTCAACCAGGTGCTTCAGTTCAGCGTGCCGTCGTTCAACGCCAACAAGCAGTCGGGGTCCGACGGTTCGGACCACACTGATCCGGCGACGCTCCGCGGCCTGGGGCCCGACCAAACCCTCGTTTTGGTCAACGGCAAGCGCCGCCACCAGTCTTCGCTGGTCAACATTTTTGGCACCCGCGGACGGGGCAACACCGGAACCGACCTGAACGCCATACCCTCGTTCGCGATTGACCGCGTCGAAGTGCTGCGCGACGGCGCCTCGGCCCAGTACGGTTCCGACGCCATCGCCGGGGTCATCAACGTGGTGACCAAGCGCAACGTGGGCACCAGCCTCAGCCATTCGTTTGGCCTTGCTTCGCGCGGAGACGGCGGAAGCAGTGTGACCGGACTGAACTACGGCAAGCGATTTGACGGCGGATTCGTCAACGCGACCCTTGAACACAACAGCCGCGCCAAGACCCAGCGCGACGCCGGAGACTACCGAGAGAAGTACGGAGACGCCAGCAGCCGCAACAGCGGAATTTGGCTTAATTCCGAGTTTGCCTTGGGCTCGTTCACGGCCTACGTCTTTGGGGGCGCCAACCACCGCGTGGGCGACGCCTACGCTTGGACCCGCAGCGCGGGCGACGACCGCAACATCCCTTCGATTTACCCCGAAGGCTTCAACCCGCAAATCCAGGCCACCATTGTCGATTACTCGGCGACCGCCGGAATCAAGGGCAAGCTCGCGGGCTGGGATGCCGACCTCTACGGCAGCCTCGGAAGCAACCGTTTTTCGTACTTCGTGCACAACACATTGAACACCTCAATGGGCGCCAACACGATCACCGAATTCGACGCGGGCGGATTTGGCCTCGGTCAAAAATTGTTCGGACTCTCCTTCAACCGCTACTTCGGCGCCAAAGGCAAGGGCGTGAACGTGGCATGGGGTGCGGAAAACCGCCTCGAGAACTACTACATTTTTGCCGGCCAAGAAGAGTCGTGGCAGAACTACGATCCCACCAAAGCCAGCGGCAGCCAAGGTTTCCCTGGATTCCGTCCGTCCAATGTGGTCGAAGAAGGCCGCAATTCCTTGGGTGCTTT
>JAURMB010000103.1 GCA_030831045.1 Schleiferiaceae bacterium | reverse complement strand
CAAAGAAGATTTGGTGTTTGAAAACGTTAAACTCGTAACCCGCTCCTACAAGTAATGAACCTCACGCTCAAAGTTTGGCGCCAAAAGAACGCCCAAGATCAAGGCTCGTTCGCAACCTACCAGGTTAGCGACATTTCGCCCGACATGTCGTTCCTCGAAATGATGGACGTGCTCAACGAGCAGCTCATCGCTCAAGGCGTGGAGTCGGTGGTTTTTGACCACGACTGCCGCGAAGGCATTTGCGGAATGTGTTCCATGTTCATCAACGGCGAGGCCCACGGCCCCGACCGCGGCGTGACCACCTGCCAGCTGCACATGCGCAAGTTCAACGACGGCGACACCATCACCATCGAGCCGTGGCGCGCCCAGGCGTTCCCCGTGGTTCGCGACTGGATGGTCGACCGCAGCGCGTTTGACCGCATTATTCAAGCGGGTGGATACGTTTCGGTGAACACCATGGGCAACTTGCCCGACGCCAACGCTACGCCCATCGAGAAGCACGACGCCGACGCCGCCTTTGACGCCGCCACGTGCATTGGGTGCGGAGCCTGCGTCGCGACCTGCAAAAACGCCTCCGCCATGCTGTTTGTCAGCGCCAAGGTGAGCCAGTTCGCGCTGCTTCCGCAAGGCCAAGTCGAAGCCGCCGACCGCGTGCGCAACATGGTGCACCAAATGGACCTCGAAGGCTTTGGGAACTGCACCAACACCGGCGCGTGTGAGGTCGAGTGCCCCAAAGGAATCTCGATCGAGAACATTGCCCGCATGAACCGCGAGTACCTCAAAGCCTCCATTACTGCCTAATTTTGCCGCGCGTGGCATGGGCTTTGCCGAATGCCGCCCACTAACCTACCCATCATGACCAAAAACGTATTTTTTGCCCTCGCCGCGGTTGCCGCGCTGGCCTCGTGCCGCCCTGAGCCCACGCTTGACGAGCGCTTGTCCGGAACCTGGAACCTCAGCGACCTGAACATGTCCGGCACGATTCCTTCGCCGCTGGGAGCTATTCCGTTCACCATCACTGATTCGCTGATCCGCGCCAACAACACGATGGACTTGAGCATCAACGAAGACGCCACCCAAAGCATTTTGTGGAACATGGACGTGCGCGCCGTGCTTACTGCTGCTGCGATTGGTTCGTTTGGCGTGGACCTGCAAGACACGATTTCAGGTACCTGGTACGCTGTCGATGGGGGTGGCGTAACGCCCGACTCGCTGTACATCACGGCCGACGGTGAAAAAACCGGTTACGAAATCCTGAGCTTTTTGGAGACCAGCCTGCGGCTGCGCAGCGTGCAAACGATCAATGATCCCGATCTGGGCTCTCAGACCGTGACCCAGGAGGTGACCTTCATCAAGTAATTGGGGTTCGCTAAAAATTAAAAAGCCCGGGGCCTACGCCTCGGGCTTTTTTTGTATCGTCCCGCAAAGGTTACGCGCTAAACGCCTTCCAGCCCTGGGCCGCCAGCGGAACGTGCTCGCCCGCAAGGTTGACCAAAAACGCCCCCGGCGTGGCCGTCATGTGGCCAATCGGCGTGATGCTGGGATTGCCTTTGATCTTCTCGTAGTCTTCGAGTGCGACCGTGAACACGAGCTCGTAGTCTTCGCCTCCGTTGAGCACAGCCGTTACCGGGTGGATGCCAAATTCTTCGCAGGTGCGCAGCACCACGGGGTCGATGGGGAGCTTGTCTTCAAACACCACGCATCCAAGACCGCTGGCTTTGGTGAGGTGCAGCAGCTCGCTGGACAGGCCGTCGCTAACGTCCATCATGCTGGTAGGCACGACGCCCAAGTCGGCCAAGAGCGCCACTACGTCTTTGCGGGCCTCGGGTTTGAGCTGGCGTTCTATGGGGTATTGGTACTCACTCAAGTCGGGCTGCAGGTTGGGGTTGGCCAAGAATGTAGCCTTTTCGCGTTCGAGGACTTGCAGGCCCATGTAGGCTCCGCCAAGGTCGCCCGAAACCCCCACGAGGTCCGTAGGCTGGGCGCCGCTCCGGCGCACGGCTCCGCCAAGGGCAACCCGACCCAGTACCGTTACCGCGAGCGTCAGGCCGCTGGGGCTCGACGTGGTGTCTCCGCCCACCAAATCGACGCCGTACTGGGCGCAGGCCCGGCGCAGACCGGCATATACTTCGTCGAGCGCCTCGACCGGAAAGCGGCTGCTCACCGCCATACCGACCGTTAGCTGCGTGGGTGTTCCGCCCATCGCATAAATGTCGCTGAAATTGACGACGGCCGCTTTGTAGCCCAAATGCTGCAGTGGAACGTAGGCCAAGTCAAAATGCACCCCCTCCACGAGCAGGTCGGTGCTCACCAGAAGGTCCTGGTCCGCCCCTGGGCGAAGCACTGCGGCGTCGTCGCCCACGCCCACCACGGTCGAGGGCTGAACGGGCACGAGGTCGGCGGTAAGCCGCTCAATTAAACCAAATTCACCCAATTCAGATAAGGGAGTGCGCTGCGGATTCGGATCTTCAATCATGGGACAAATTTCGGCTATACCTTTGTCGGAT
>JAURMB010000102.1 GCA_030831045.1 Schleiferiaceae bacterium | reverse complement strand
CGGCCCCAAATTCCGCCCGGAGCCGACCAAAACGCGTCGACCACCGGCTGCGGGTGCACCGTAACGCTCGGAAGCGACACTGTCTGCGCAGCACAGCCTGAGTCGGACCACACCGTGAGCGTCGCCGAATACGTACCCGGGTTGGCGTAGCAGTGCGTGGGGTCCTTAGCCGTGTCGGTGGTGCCGTCACCAAAATCCCACAGCCGCGCCACCAATTGGCCACTGGACACGCTGCTTACGTCGTGCCACGTCGCACAAAACGGATCGCATCCGCTGGTGCGGTTTACCCAGGCCAGCGGCATGGGCGTCGGATTCGGAATCAGCCAGGCTGTTTTTGTGGCCGTGCAGGAGTACGTGAACGAAATATCGTCAATTCCAAAATCGTTGCCTGATCCCGCGGTGATTACGCCCTGCAGCGCTACGGTGCATACCCCGTTGGCCGGCGCCGTAAACGTTTGCGTCCTCAGGCTCCACTGGCCAACCGCGCCGGGGGCTGCCTGAGCCACGCCCGCCTGCGCGCCGTTCATCATCACGCGCAGGCTTCCGGCGGGAAGCGCCAAGCTGAGCACCCAATACGACATCGTCACGGTCGATCCCGCCGGAAACGTAATGGTCTGCTGCCAGATCGTTCGGTTGGGCAAAATGCTCCCGTTGACGATCATGTAGTTCCCGGTGCCGGTAGTATGATCGCCCCAAATGCCAAAATTGGGATGGACCGCATTGGGATTGGGCCCGACGGCGTAGGTTCCTTCGTTCCAAATGCTCGTGGGGTTGTGGGTGTACTGCGTGGTGAAGCCGGAGTTTCCCGCGCTAAAGTTTCCGTTCACGGCGGACTGGCTTCCGCTCGACAACCTAGTCAGCGTTACCGAGCTCGCCGGCGAGGTAACCTGGGCCCGAGTCGTAGTGCAGGTGTCGCACGAAAACCGCGCCGCCGGCGACCACTGAAACGGTCCACTCCCCACGGCCTGAAGGGTCACGCTGTCTCCCGGACACCCATACAGGCTGTCGTTGACCACATTAACGCTGCATTGGGCGCGCAGGGTCCACGCGCCCACCACGAGGGCTGCTGCAATCAAAAACCGCATGCCTAAAGTTCGGCAATAATTTGGATCATCGGTCCAAAACTTGGCTCGCAGTGCGCCCGCAGTGCGCGGCCGATGCCCGGTTCTGCGTTAGCGATCTCCTGCCAGCGCCCCTTTGAGCGCGGGCCGCAGCCGTTCGTGCGCTGCTCTGCCCTGGAGGACCGCCGCGCGTGCGCCGTCTTGGGCGCAGCCGTTCCGCTCATACGCCGCCGCAACTTCTTCATACATGTATGAGGTCAGCGCCACCAGCCGAGTAAGCTCTTGGTAAAACTGATCGGGGTCTGATACCGATGCTCCTTGCGTGCGGTACACTTGCGGTTCAAACTGCGTGTAGTACCACTCTGAACGGGCACACGCTATGATTCCCTCGAGCTGAAGGGCCTCGAGGTAAATTTTCTTCCACGGGGCTTCGAAGCCGCCTTTGGGGGTTTCGCGCGAAAGCAACTTTAGGTGCAGCTCACTCAACTTCGTCTGGTGGGCTTGCAGTTTTTGCGCTGCGGAATTCGCGCTGAAGTAGCTTTGGGCCGACATCGTAACCGACCAAAGCGCAATCAAGGGTAGCAGAAGGTTGCGCATTCTTCAAAATTACGCGCAATTCGCGCCATAAGCGTTAATAAATGACTAATTCTACCGTGTCGCTTGCAACCCTCTGGGTTTCGGATACTTATTCGCTGCTCGCGCAGCACCAAAACCCCACCAACGCGCGAAACATGTCCGCCTACATGAAAGACCGTTTTGCATTTTTGGGGATTCCTAAGCCCGCGCGCGCCGAACTTCAGCGCCGCACCTGGGCCGGGCGCCCGCGAGGGGTGGCGGCGATCGAAGCCATCCACGCGCTTTGGGTAATCCCCGTTCGGGAGGCCCAGTACGTGGCCTGCGACCTCATCAAATCCGAATCCAAGCACTGGCCCCCCGAGGAGGGTCTGTCGGCGCTCGAAGCCTGGATCACCGCCCAAAGTTGGTGGGACAGCGTAGACACGCTGGCGGTGCACGGCGTGGGGGCGCTGCTGCGCCGGCACCCCGACGCCGTTTGGCCCACGGTTCAGCGCTGGATATATTCCGAAAACATGTGGTTAAACCGTACCGCGATGATTGGCCAATTGGGGTTCCGCACCGAAACCCGGACCAGCTGGCTCGACGAGGCGCTGAGCGCGCACATCCATTCCAAGGAGTTTTTTCACCGAAAGGCCATCGGCTGGGCCCTGCGCGACTACGCCAAAACCAACCCGCGCTGGGTTCAGCAGTGGGTTGACGCCCACCCGGAACTTAGCGGACTCAGCCGGCGTGAGGCGCTGCGCCTTCTCGGTAGCCGCGAAGGAGCATAAAGAGGCCCGCAAACAGCGCAACGACGGCCCCCTCGATTCCGATGAGGTAGTAGGGCCAAGCCCCCTGCACGAGCGGGTGGTCGACCGGCGGCGGCTGGTTGACGTACCAATAGTTTGAGCCAAGGGCCGCGTTGACCGCCATCATCGAGAAGCCGACGAGGTTGGTCATTCCGATTACGCGCCAAAAGAGGGCGCGCGGCAGGCGCGCTCCGCCCCGCACAATGAGGTAGAGCGGAATAACCACCACCGACGAGTGCGCCGTGTAAAACTGCGTGACGTACCCAACCGTGGTCGAAGACTCGAGCGCGGGAGTGAGAAAGGCCTGGATTCCGCCCAAGGGACCCCAAAACGCCACAAGCGGCAGGGCCCACTTTTGCTTGAGCACGAGGTGCGCAAAGAGCAAAAACTGGCTGAAGCTGCACATGTGCAGGGGCAGCGACTCACGCACGTTAAAGGTTCCGTCGGCCAACGCCATCCACCAGTACCACGATTGGTTCGCAAGGATGGTCCAGCCTAAAATCTTCTCCCACTGGGCAAACTTTGGGTGGCCTGCGCGAGGCGCCACCGTGAAAAAGACCAGAAAAAATAAGGCTAGGATGCCGTAGCCAGCCCACCAAATTGGGCCGCCGACTTCGACGACCACCATGTCCCATTCTCCCATTATGCGGCCCGATTAATGCGCTTCCAAAAAAGCAACGTGAGAACCCCATAGTGCAGGGCTCCAGCGACCACGAATCCGAGAATGTAGAACGGCCAGTCGCCTACCACAAAGGGGTTGTCAACCATGGGTCGTTGGCACAAAAACATGTAGTTGGCGTCGACGAGGTAGTTGACCAAGCCCACCGGAGCCATGAGGAGTAAATTGATCCCCAACACCTTGGCCCAGGTCCACTTGCCAATCATCCAGCCGCGGGCAAATACGAAGTAGAGCGGAATAATGATGATTCCGCCGTGAACGATGTAGTATTCCGCATACATGAAGGGGGTGTCGCCGCTCGTGAGTTCGGGGGTGAGCAGGCTGTGAAACCCGCCGACAATTCCCCAAAAAAACAAGGGGTAAAAGGCCCAGCGCGCCCCAAAAGCGAGTAGCAAGATGCTCAAAATGCGGCTGAACCCGCAAAGGTGCATTTCGAGGTTGTCGTGGACGTTCCAAAGGCCCGCCTGATAGAGGTAGAGGTGCTTGGCGAGCAGCAACGCGGCCAGCGCATAGCCCCACCAGCGTTCAAAGATTCGCAGTTCTTCACCCTTCCAAGTGCGGGCGGCCGCGAAGACGACTCCGGCGTAGGCGGCAAAAATTCCGATGCCGCCCCACCAGCCAGCCGAGCCAATGGTGTAGACGGCGTGTTCGATTACCAAAAATGACATGTGCGTTGCGTTTAGGTGCCGTCAATTTAGCACAAAGACGCTAGTCTTCGCACATTCAAAAACTTGGCTTGCGCTTTTCGAGAAAGGCCGCGGTTCCCTCGGCAAATTCCGCGGTGCCAAACCGGGCACCAAACTCGGCGATTTCGGCGGAAAATCCCGGTCCGCCTTCGGTCGCAGCATTGACGCAGCGAATAATGGCCTCCTGGGCGTCGCCTGAGGCTTTGATAAACTGCCGAGCCATGGCTTCGGCGGCCTCGTGAAGCTGGTCGGGCTCGTGAACCGCATTCACGAGGCCCCAGGCCTCGGCCTTGGCGGCGTCAATCATGCTGGCGCTGAACATCATTTCGAGCGCTCGGCCCTTGCCGACGAGCTGCGCGAGGCGTTGGGTGCCGCCGTAGCCCGGAATCACGCCCAACGACGCCTCGGGCAGTCCCAGGCGCGCGGTCGTGGACGCGAGGCGCACGTGGCAGGCCATGGCCAATTCAAGTCCGCCCCCCAGGGCAAACCCATTAATCGCCGCGATGTAGGGCTTGCGGGCCTGCGCGATGCGGTTGAACAGCAGATCGTGACCGCGCTGCGCTAACGCCCTGCCCTCTTCGGCGGTGTAGCCAGCAAACTCAGCAATGTCGGCGCCCGCCACAAAACTTTTGGGGCCCGCGCCCGTGAGCACCACGGCCCGCACGTCGTCGCGCACTTCGAGGGCCACGACCTGCTCGTGGAGCGCTTGGATCGTCGGAGCGTTTAGCGCGTTTAAGGCTTCGGGGCGGTCAATCGTCAAAAAGGCGATGCGGTCGCGGACTTCAAGGCGGACGGTAGTCATGCGGCGGTGGGTTGGGTTGGAGAGTTGGCGTACTTTGGCCGTTCCAAAGATACCTTCTGTGCTCAAGCGCCTTCAACGTTGGATTCAAAACAAGTCGGGCATCGGTGAAAACCGCGATGCCCTTGACATCATGCGGCGCCGGGTCGACGCCCTGGCCGCGGTGCAGCAGCAGCACCTGCCCGAGGAGCTCGCGCTGCCCTGGATTCCCGACGGGCTTCACGGCATTTCAACGGCCATCCATCGGGCCGACGCCATGTTTCGCTACCCCTTAAGTGTTTCGGGCGGAAGCTGGCACCGGGCCGCCCAAGAGTACTTCGGCACCGGGCGCGAGCTGGCCGAAACGCTGAAGCGCGTTAACCCGGCCCCCAAAACCCTCCTAGATTTCGGCTGCGGATACGGCCGAGTTGGGCGCTTTTTGCCCCAAGCCTTCCCGGAATCGCAGCGGTGGGCCTACGACCCCAAGAGCGGGGCCGTTGCCTTTCAGCAGGCCCATTGGGGCGCCCAGCCCTGGAACGGCCAGCCGGTCGACCTCATCGTCGCAGGATCGGTGTTCACCCACCTTCGGCCCGAACGCGCTGCTTCAGAACTGCAGCTGCTGACCCAGGCCTTGCGGCCCGGCGGAACCTTGGTCGTAACCCTACACGATTTTGCGCCCCAGACGTCGGTCCACGCCCTCACCGAGGAGTCGGCGCTACCCGAGCTCGAGGACCAGCTAAGCGCGTCTGACTACGTTAGCGTCCACTTTTCTGAAGCGGACTGGAACCAGCAAATCCCCCACGGCTACACCTGCGCCCGGCGGGCCGAGCGCTTCGGGGGAACCCAGCAAATTCTCGTGATTAAGCGCGCGGAACCCGAAGCATAACCTCAGTTCCCTGCGCTGACGACGCCTCGATCCAGATGCGTCCGCCCATTCCCTCCACAATCGACTTGACCATGGCGAGCCCAAGGCCGCTCCCCGTTGATTTCGTAGTGAAGTGCGGCGCAAAAATTGCCTCCCACCGCGAAGGTTCGATCCCCGTACCGTTGTCGCGCACCGAAACCAGTACCGAGCCTTCGTCGTCGCGCACCGAAACGGCCAATGCGGGCGGCATACCCGGTTCCACCGCGTCCAACGCGTTGTTGAGCAAGTTGTTAAATACGCGAAGGAGCGAGTCTTCGGTGCCTTTGACCATCCATTCGCCCGCGGGCAGCGCCAAATCCAGACCGGGATACGCCAACTGAATCCTTCGCAGCACCTGGCCAAGGTCCACCGGCCGCAGAACCCCCGATGAAATCTTCGCCAATTCGCTAAAGTCGCCGGCCACCGCCGCCATCGCGTCGATTTGTGCCAGCATCGCCTCCGCAAAGCCCTTGACCTCTTCGGCGGTCAGCTGCCCCGCCCGGCTCGCGTGAAGTTGGGTCATCAACCGCATCGGCGTGAGCGGATTCTTGATCTCGTGGGCCACCTGCTGCGCCATTTCGCGCCAAGCTTGCTCTTTTTCGGCATTGGCCAGCGTCTTGGCGTTTTCTTCGGTCTGGTGCACCATGCGGTTGTAGGACTCGACCAACTGGCCAATCTCGTCTTTGGAGCGCCAGGCCACCGGCCGCGGATTGCTGCTGCCGTCCTCGGGGTTCCCCTTCATCGCGTTTCCAACCACCTCAAGACCTTGCGTAATGCTCCGCGACAGCAAGTAGGCGAAGTACGTCGCCGCGACAAACAGCACCAGGTGCAGCCACGCCAGCGCCCGATAAAACGCCATGTCCTCCATCGGCCGGTCCACCTTGCCGTTGTAGGGAACCACCATCAACGCTATAGGCAACCCCATTTCGTCATCGATCTCCGCAGTGTACAAGAGCATTTCAGACTCCAAATTGTTTGGATCCGATATGCTCAAAATTTGGTTGCGACGGCTGTGCACAAGCTCGGGCAAGCGCGGCGGAAGCACCCCTTGATCCAAAAGCGCCATGTTCGAAGAAAGAAGTAGCTCTCCCCCCATGGTGTACAGCGCCACATCAATCTGGTGAATTTGGCTAATGGAGCAGAGTTCTTCGTTGAGCACCCGCATCAGGTCTCCCTCGTCGATGTCTTTGCCAATCGCGCGCTGCAGCTCGTGGGCCACGTGGGCCTCGACCGCTTGCTCCTTGCGCTTCAACCGCTCGCGGCGGTACTCCACTTCTTCGGCCTTAAAATGCAAAAAACTGACCACGCCGGTGGCCCCAAATCCGAGCACCACCAGCATAAACATGGCGATGAAGATTCGGGCGCGGAGGGTCAGTCTCATGAGGTGCTAGGCTTTAGTCCAGCGCCTTATCCAATTTTAGGGCCAAATGCGCGCGGTGCGCCTTCGTTTCGGCATCGGTGCCTGGATTGAGGCGGACCTGCTGGCGGATTCGCTGAATTTGCGCCAGTGCCGCCGACTGCGACGGCCGGTCGTAGCCCGATGCCGGCTTTTCGGACAGGCCCGCAATGTCCAGGAGGCGATCTACGTACTCCAGCTGCGCATTTTGGCGGAACCCGTTTACCGACGTGGTCCAATCGGCCGCAAACAGCGCGTCGGTAAGGTCCGCGGTCATCGCGGCCACGCTGTACTGGTTGCCGTAGAGCTTGCTGTCGGTAAGGCGCTTCATCACCGCCGGGTGCAGCACGTGCGCCAGCACGTTGCGCTGAATCGCCAGGCTGCGGTCGTGCACCTTCGGGTCTTCGGTTTGGCTAAAGAACCCAAAGCCGCGGCGCTGCTGCTGCAGGTACTTCCACACCGGGGCTGCAGCATCAAAGGCCGTAGGCGCAAACACATAGGTTTTTAGGGCGTTCATCGCGCGCTTTTGGTCCGCGAGCGAAGCCGGCGTAAACGGATCCTTGGCGCCCGGCTGGCCGGGGAATCCGCGCTCGACGTACACCCCGCCGATGTAGCGGCTGATGGCCGCCGCCGCATTGTTCACTTCTCCGCCCAAAATGGCGTAGGCCTGCACCAGCTCCTGGTAGCTCTGGCCGTCGTTGCGGTAGTTGCTCAGCAAAGTTCCGTAGAGCTTATTGACGAGCTGCATGCGCTCCACCCCGTAGGCAATGGCGTCGCCCGACATGTCGTTGACGTTCACGCGCGGATCAATGGCCTTGCCCGGCGAGCGCATGTCGTCGGCGTCGTTGCCAAACGTGAGCGCGGGCTCGGTGCTGCGCGCCAAGATTTCGTTCAAGCGCGCCTCTTCGGCATCGGCGTCGGCGTGGCCGGTGCTGTAGCCGTACTCAATCGCCCAGAGGTCGTAAGGACCGGGCTTGGTGGTGAAGTACTGCCCCTGCTTGCTCGGGTCGAGGCTCACGTTCACCGCGGGGTAGTCCATGACCGACCCCACTAGGCCCACTTGCTCGGTCAGCGCGCGGTTGTGAATGTCCTTCGGAAGGTGCAGCTGCGACGCCTTCATGTTGTGGTTGAGGCCAAACGTGTGGCCCATTTCGTGCAGCACGAGGTAGTACAGCGATTCCTCGAGGTAGCGCTTTTTCTGCGCTTCGCTGGCGCCCGAAGCGGCCAGGGCTTGCATGCCAAAGAGCGCGGACTGCTGCAGGTAGTGGCCCGCACGGCACGCGGCGTGGTCGCCGTCGTGCTCGGGTTCCTCGGCCAGGGCGTCCACCAAACCGAGGTTGTTGTACAGCGCGGCCTGCTTGAGGCGGTTGGCCACAAACACGTACTCAAACATGATGTCGGCGCCGAGAATCTGGCCGGTGCGCGGGTTGGTGAAGCTGGGTCCGTATCCGCCGAAGGGGGGGAATGGGCTCGAGGTCCAGCGCAGCACGTTGTAGCGAATGTCGCCGGCATCCCAGCCGGCGTCGTCGGGCTGCACCTTGACCGCGATGGCGTTTTTGAATCCGGCTTTTTCAAAGGCCTCGTTCCACGCCTCGCCAGCGCGCTGAATGACGTCGCGGAACTCCAGCGGCGTCGTGTTCTCGATCCACCACGTAATGGGCTCAACGGGCTCGCTAAGGGGCTCGTCGGGGTTTTTCTTGACAAGCTTCCAGCGGTTGATGACGTCGCGGTAGTTGGCCGCGGCCGGGCTTGTCATGTCGTTGATTTGCTGGCCGAAGTAGCCAACGCGCGGATCGTCGCGGCGCGGAGCATAATCCGAAGCCGGCATCGCCAAAATGCTGTGCTGCAGGCGCACGGTTACGTAGCGCGAATCGGTTACGTCGGGACCGCCCCCTACTCCGTTGGGGTTGTCGTACACGAGGTCCACAACCACGTCAGTGTTTTCAGGGTAGGAACGCACCTTGGTCAGGCGCGACTTGGTCTTGCTCAAGGTGCCCAGGCCAAACTCGCGGCTGCCCGGGGTAGACGGCGCCTTCACGCGGTCCAGGGCTTCGCCCAAGAAGAGGCCGGTGGCGTCGATCAGTACCTCGCCTTTGGCGCGGTCTTCGGCGAGTATTTTTTCACTCAAGAGCACTGCCGGGCTGATGTTGGCCTCGGCCGATTTGCTCAGCGCGGTCGCTGGATCAAAGTAGTAGGCGGTATTTTGTATTTCAAACTGAACCTGGTCGAGGTAGCGGCGAATGCTGAACACTTCGTTGGCGCGAAACGAGCCGCGGTTAAATCCAACAGACGCCACGCCGTTCTCGGCATAGCTCCAGTAGATGAATTCGCGGTTGAATTGGTCCGCCGAAAGCTTCAGGTAGAGTTTGCCGTCGGTAGTGTCTTGGTAGACCTTCATCAAGCCGTCGTAGGCGACCGAGTTTTTGAGTTTCGAGGCGATCGTTACCTTTTTGTCGGTCGGAGCGGCCGGCGAAGCGGCCGCAGTCGCGCCTTTGGCCTTTTTAGATGACCCTTTAGATTGGGCCTCAGACGGTTGGGTGGCGGCCAGCAGGGCGGCGGCCACTAAAGCGGAGCGGAGCAGTGCGTTCATCCGACCAAGATAAAACCCGTCGCGGCTAATACCGCCGGCCGCCAAAAAAACAGGCTCCCGAAGGAGCCTGAAAAAAACAAAACCGCAGGGGAGGTTAACCGTTGAGGGCCTCGGCTCCGCCTACAATTTCCAAAATCTCGTTGGTGATCGCCGCCTGACGGGCCTTGTTGTACGCCAGCTTGAGGCCGTCGCGCATTCCCTTGGCGTTATCGGTAGCCTTGTGCATGGCCGTCATGCGCGAACCGTGCTCCGAGGCCTGCGAGTCCAGCAGTGCCTTAAAGAACTGCATGTGAATGTGGGTCGGAATCAAGCTGTTCAGCAAGTCCGCCTTATTCGGCTCAAACAAGTAATCACTTGACGGCGTTTCCGATGGCTGCGGAATCGGCAGAACCACTTCGTCGCGCACCACCTGAACGGCGGCGTTTTTGAACTGATTGTAAACCAAAATCACTTGGTCGTAGGTTCCGTCGGCAAATTGAGCCATGGCGTCGTCAGCGAGCGAGCGAGCCGCCTCAAACGTCACGTTGGCCACCGAGTCGATGTCGCTGCCCGTCAAGTTCTCGAGCTTGCGCAGCTGGTCTCGGCCCTTCTTGCCCAGGGCAAA
Source organism: Schleiferiaceae bacterium (assembly GCA_030831045.1). The sequence continues at coordinate 3,202 of JAURMB010000102.1, read as the reverse complement.
GAGGTCTACCGAAACGCCACTCGCCTCCAGGGCCTCTGAAACGGCCTTGGTCCGCTTGAGCACCGAAGAATTAAACGCTCCGCACAGACCGCGGTTGGCCGTGACCGGAATCAGGAGCACGCGGCGCAGCGGGCGCTGAACGGCAAACGGATTCTCAGAGGCGTCGAGGGTCGCGCTCACGTTGGCCATGAGGACGCCCAATTTTTCCGCATAGGGCCGCATTTGCACGATAGCATCTTGCGACCGCTTCAGCTTCGCCGCCGAAACCATTTTCATGGCCGACGTGATCTGCATCGTGCTCGATACCGACGAAATGCGGTTGCGGAGTTCCTTGAGGTTTGCCATGGTCTAGCGCAAACTTAGTTGGCGTATGCCGGGATGATTTCTTTGGCCGCTGCTTCGATCGCGCCAATTTCGGCGTCGCCCCATGCTCCGCCGCGAATGGCGTTGAGCACGTCGCGGTGCTTGGCCTCCATGTACTCAATGAAGGCATTTTCAAACGCCTTGACCTTGTTCACGGGGACGCTGTTCAGCATGCCTTTGGTACCGATGTAGATGATGGCAACCTGCTTTTCTACGCTCATCGGCGTGTTGACCGACTGCTTCAAAATTTCTACGTTGCGGCGACCCTTGTTGATCACGTTCATGGTAGCGGCGTCGAGGTCAGAACCAAACTTGGCAAAGGCTTCGAGTTCGCGGTACTGTGCCTGGTCCAGCTTGAGGGTACCGGCAACTTTCTTCATGGGCTTGATTTGCGCGGAACCTCCAACGCGCGATACCGAAATACCTACGTTGATGGCCGGGCGCACGCCCGAGTTGAAGAGGTCGGCCTCCAAGAAGATCTGGCCGTCGGTGATCGAAATCACGTTGGTCGGAATGTAGGCCGATACGTCGCCCGCTTGGGTTTCGATGATCGGCAGGGCCGTCAGCGAGCCTCCGCCCTTTACTTTGCCCTTGAGGGACACCGGAAGGTCGTTCATTTGGGCGGCGATGGCGTCGTCCTTGATCACCTTGGCGGCGCGCTCGAGCAGGCGGCTGTGGAGGTAGAAAACGTCTCCAGGGTAGGCTTCGCGGCCCGGAGGGCGGCGGAGCAGGAGCGACACCTCGCGGTAGGCTACGGCTTGCTTCGACAAGTCGTCAAAAATGATCAGCGCAGGGCGTCCGGTATCGCGGAAGTACTCGCCGATCGCGGCACCCGCAAAGGGAGCGTAGAACTGCATCGGCGCGGGGTCAGCAGCGTTCGCCGCCACAATCGTGGTGTAGGCCATGGCGCCCTTGTCTTCGAGGGTCTTTGCCAACGCGGCAACCGTTGAGCCCTTCTGACCTACGGCTACGTAGATGCAGTACACAGGCTCGCCCTTATCGAAGTACTCTTTTTGGTTGATGATCGTGTCAATGGCCACGGTCGTTTTGCCCGTCTGGCGGTCGCCAATGATCAGCTCGCGCTGACCGCGTCCTACCGGAATCATCGCGTCAATGGCCTTGATGCCCGTTTGCAGCGGCTCGTTAACCGGCTGGCGGTAAATTACCCCTGGTGCCTTGCGCTCCAGCGGCATTTCAAAGCGCTCGCCTTCAATCGGACCCTTTCCGTCAATCGGGTTACCCAAGGTGTCAACCACGCGGCCAACCATGCCTTCGCCCACATTGATCGAGGCAATAACGCCGGTGCGCTTCACGGTAGAGCCCTCTTTGATGCCTTCGGCGGCACCCAGAAGTACGATACCTACGTTGTCTTCTTCGAGGTTGAGGACGATGCCGCGCAGGCCGTTCTCAAACTCCACGAGTTCGCCCGACTGGGCATTTTGAAGTCCGTAAGCACGGGCAATACCGTCGCCCACTTGGAGCACGGTGCCTACCTCTTGGAGTTCGGACTCCGAAGTGAATCCAGAAAGTTGCTGGCGAAGGATCGCAGAAATTTCAGCGGGTTTGACGTCTGCCATGGTTCGATTAATTAGAAATCAGCGATGTATAAGTTCTTTTGGAACGAGCGGTCCAAGTTGCGCAGCGTTTGCGCGATGCTCGTGTCGATTTGCTTGTCGCCCACGCGGACCACGAGGCCCCCGATGAGGTCAGGATTCACTTCTTCGCGAAGCTCGACCGACTTGGCTCCTGAAGCCTTGATCGCCGATTCGATTTGGGCCCGCTGGGCATCTGAGAGGGCTACCGCTGAGGTGACCGTGGCCGAGACCGTGCCTTGGCGGCGGCGGTACGACTCAAGGTAGCTTGCCGCAATAGCGCTTAGGTTGGCCTCGCGACCGTGGTCCACAACCAAGTCGACAAAGTGGCGCGTGAGCTCGCTCAACCCGCTGAACACCTGGGCCAGCACGTTTTTCTTTTGAAAGGGCTTCACCACCGGGCTGGCCAAGAACACCTGCAGTTCCCGGCTCGAGGCCAGCGCCTCGCGGAGGGCCGACATGTCCGATGCCACGCCAGCCGAAACCGACTTCTCCTCAGAAAGGTCGAGTAGGGCTTTGGCGTAGCGGTGTGAAGAACGACTCATCTTAATTCAGATTGAGGTCTTTAATGTCGCGATCGATGTTTGCCTTGGCCACTTCGGGCTGCGCAAGCTCGGTACGCAAAATCTTTTCAGCCATGTCGACCGCAAGCTGGGCGACCTGGTTTTTGAGTTCCGTTACCGCCGCCATCTTCTCTTGGTGAATTTGGGTGCGGGCGGACTCGAGAATTTTAGCCGCTTCGCTCGAGGCAGCATCTTTGGCCTCGGCAATCATGGCATCGCGCATGGCGCGGCCTTCTTTGACGATGGCCTCGCGCTCCTCGCGGGCTTCCTTGAGCAGCTGCTCGTTGGAGGCCTGAAGTTTGCCCATTTCGGCGCGCGCGGACTCGGCCTGCTTGAGCGCTTGATCAATGGCTTCCTCGCGGGATTGCACCGCATTCAAAATAGGTTTCCAAGCGAACTTGCCTAGCAAGAACACCAAAATGAGGAAGACCAGTGTCGTCCAAACAATTAGGCCTAAGCCCGGAGTAACTAAATCCATGCGTTTATAGGTTTGAAGTTCGTATCACGGCCGAAAGTCCAGCACCCGCGAACAGGCGCTGAACTTCGACCGCGTAGACGATTACTTAAGGAGCGAAACCACGACGCCAAAGAGACCCACACCCTCGATAAAGGCTGCAGAAATCAGCATGGCGGTTTGGATCTTGCCCGAAGCTTCCGGCTGACGTGCGATGGCGTCCATAGCTT
>JAURMB010000101.1 GCA_030831045.1 Schleiferiaceae bacterium | reverse complement strand
TGCCCAGGTGGCGGAATTGGTAGACGCGCACGACTCAAACTCGTGTTCCCCTGGAGTGCGGGTTCGATTCCCGCCCTGGGCACAAGGACCCCTCTTAGCTTATGGCTAATTCAAAAACCACGAAATCCGACGCAGCCTACCTGCGCATGGCGGCCGAGTGGTCAAAGCTCTCCTATTGCCAGCGCCGCCAGGTAGGCGCACTGATCGTCAAGGGGCGCAGCATCATCTCGGACGGGTACAACGGCACGCCGAGCGGATTCGAAAACTTTTGCGAAGACGAGGACGGCTATACCAAATGGTACGTGCTGCACGCCGAGGCCAACGCCATCCTCAAAGTGGCGTCGACGACCCAGTCGTGCGAGGGCGCAACGCTCTACCTGACCATGTCGCCCTGCCGGGAGTGCAGCAAGCTGATTCACCAGTCGGGAATCCGCCGCGTCGTCTACGCCACCGAGTACAAAGACCTTTCGGGCGTCGACTTCCTGCGCAAGGCCGGAGTAGAGGTGGAACTCGCCCGCCTGTAACCGGCAACTCGCTTCCTGTTTCTCGCCTCTGGTGGACGCCATGCCGGCACGTTCGATATCGACGCCTTGTTCGCTAGCAACGAGAAACAAGAAGCACCAAAACCAAGTGCAAAAAAAAAAGCCACCCTCCCGGATGGCTTCTCTCTTTAGAGCTCTAGAGAAAAATTACTCAGCAGCAGCCTCTTCGCCTTCAGCAGCAACCTCTTCGGTAGCAGCAGCAGCGGTGGTGTCTTCAGTAACTACCTCTTCAACCACAGTCGTGTCAACGGTCTCTTCAACAACTGCTTCTTCAGCGGCGTTGTTGCAAGCGGCGAAAGCAACGAGGGCCAGGGCGCTCAGAAAAAAGCTTACTTTTTTCATTTTGGGTTTTGGTTTTTAATTGTTTAGGACTTCGAAATCCACTGCAAAGGTAGTGCAATTTTTAAGTCGTGCAAGAGGCTACACTTAAATCAGTTTTTTTAGTAGCGAAGTCATCGACACCGATTCGTGCAGATTTGCCTTTAAATCGCTGATATTCAGACGTATTTGCTTCATGCTGTCGCGGTCTCGAAGGGTTACACTTTGGTCTACTAAACTTTGGTGGTCTACCGTTACACAGTACGGAGTGCCCACGGCGTCTTGCCTGCGGTAGCGTTTGCCGATCGCATCTTTCTCATCGACGGCTACTTGGAAGTCCCAGCGCAGCGCATCGTACACTGTTTGGGCAAGCTCGGGAAGTCCGTCCTTTTTGAGGAGCGGCAAAATGGCCACCTGCGTCGGCGCTACCGCATACGGAAGGCGAAGGACCGTGCGCGATGAGCCGTCCTCCAGAACCTCTTCATCTAGAGCGGTGGCAAGCACGGCCAAGAACAGGCGGTCGAGGCCCACCGAAGTCTCTACAACGTATGGCGTGTAGGATTCGTTGGTTTCGGGATCGAAGTACTGCACTTTGCGGCCAGAAAACTCCTCATGGCGGCTCAAATCAAAGTCGGTGCGCGAGTGGATCCCTTCGAGCTCCTTGAATCCGAACGGAAACTGAAACTCAATGTCGGCAGCCGCATTGGCGTAGTGGGCGAGCTTCTCGTGGTCGTGAAAGCGGTAGCGGTCGGCGCCGAGTCCGAGCGCGAGGTGCCACTGCATGCGGGCGTGCTTCCAGTAGGCGTACCATTCCATTTCGCTGCCAGGGCGAACGAAGTACTGCATTTCCATCTGCTCGAATTCGCGCATTCGGAAGATGAATTGGCGGGCCACGATTTCGTTGCGAAACGCCTTACCCGTTTGCGCAATACCAAACGGAAGCTTCATGCGCCCGGTCTTTTGCACGTTGAGAAAGTTCACGAAGATGCCTTGAGCCGTTTCGGGGCGCAGGTAGAGGTCGCTGGCGTCTTCTGCTACCGACCCCATTTTGGTCGCAAACATCAAATTGAACTGGCGCAGTTCGGTCCAGTTGGCGCTGCCGCTCACCGGGCAGGTGATTTTTTCGTCGATCAGAACTTGGCGCGCCTCGGTAAAGTCGCCGGCCTCGAGGGCCTTGTTGAAGCGCGTGAGCGCGGCATCGGCCTTGCTGAGGTACTCGACGACGCGCGGATTGGTGCTGCGGTACATCGCCTCGTCAAAGGCGGCACCGAAGCGCTCCTTGGCCTTCTCCACTTCTTTGTCGGCCTTTTGGCGCAGCTTTTCGGCGTAGTCTTCGACGAGCACATCGGCACGGTAGCGCTTCTTGCTTTCCTTGTTGTCGATCATCGGGTCGTTGAACGCGTCGACGTGTCCGCTCGCCTTCCAAACCGTGGGGTGCATAAAAATGGCGGAATCCAATCCGACCACGTTGCCTTGAAGCTGCACCATGGCCTTCCACCAGTAGGTGCGGAGGTTGTTTTTGAGCAGTACGCCATTTTGGCCGTAGTCGTACACGGCGCTGAGGCCGTCGTAGAGTTCGCTCGACTGAAAAATGAAACCGTATTCTTTGGCGTGCGCAATCACGCGCTTAAATGCTTCTTCGGGGCTGGGATTGGACATGGCGGAACTTACGATAAAAGGTTGGGCAAGTTGCGGGTAAACAGCTTGACGGAGATGGCGAGCAAAATGATTCCGAACACTTTGCGGAGTACGCTGATGCCGTTTTTACCCAAAATCTGCTCGAGATGCCGGGTAGTTTTGAGCACCACATAAACGAGCACCGAATTGATGAGGATTCCGGCGATGATGTTGATCGTTTGAAATTCCGAACGAATAGAAATTAAGGTCGTTAGGGTGCCGGCGCCTGCGATTAACGGGAAGGCGATGGGCACGATGCTGGCCGATTCCGGTTCCGCCTCTTTGTAGATGCGCACCCCCAAAATCATTTCGAGGGCGAGAAAAAACAGGACCAGCGAGCCGGCGACGGCAAACGAGGCGACGTCAACGCCAAAGAGTTTGAGGATTCCCTCGCCCACAAAAAGGAAGAGGATCATGATGACGGTGGCCGCAAGCGTGGCTTTTTCGCTTTGAATGTGGCCGACGCGGTTGCGCAGCGAAATGATTACGGGAATGCTTCCGATGATGTCAATCACCGCGAAGAGGACCATGGTAACGCTGAGGATTTCTGAAAAATTCACGACGGGGCAAAGGTAGTGTGCTGCCGCCGGAGCGGCTACTTTTGTGCCCGTGATCGCCATTGGGAATACGCTAGCCTCTGATGAAGTTTTTTCGCACGCGTTTGTGTGCGACCTCAGCAAGTGCCACGGCGCCTGCTGCGTCGAAGGCGACGCGGGAGCACCGCTTCGCGAAGATGAGCTCGCCGTGCTCGACCGCATTCGGCCAGCCGTAGCGCCCTACCTGCGGCCCGAGGGGCTGGCGGCCCTAGCGGACCAGGGGTCGTACGTGCGCGACACCGACGGCGAGTGGGTTACGCCGCTGGTAGACGGAAAAGAGTGCGCTTATGTGGTGTTTGACGGCAAGACGTCGTACTGCGGTATCGAACGCGCGTACCGCGACGGCGTAGTGGATTGGCCCAAGCCGCTATCGTGCCATTTGTACCCGATTCGGGTGACTTCGTACCGGGCCTACGATGCCCTAAATGTGGACCACTGGACGGTCTGCGCGCCCGCGTGCAGCCTGGGTTCATCGCTCCATGTGCCCGTATTTCGCTTTTTAAAGGATCCGCTGATAAGGGCCTATGGTTCAGCGTGGTACGAAGAGGCCGAAGCGGTGCACGAAGCGCTCGAGCAGGAGCGGCGCAAGGCCTGATGGCTTTGTTGAAAACTATGGTATAATGTTCAAATCTATGTCTTGTCCCGAGGGCAAGAGTTTTGAACTTTTGTAAAGCGCAAAACAGCCCCTCACGGTAAGCCCGCTCGCTTCGAAATGCTAATGTTTTGTTATTCAAGAGGATACGAAAAAAGAATTTGAACGATGAGCCACACTACGAACACTAACGAGCCGATTCTCAAGGAGAACCCAAACCGCTTTGTGCTCTTTCCCATTGAGCACAACGACATCTGGGAGATCTACAAAAAAGCAGAGGCAAGTTTTTGGACGGCCGAAGAAATTGACCTCCACCAGGACGTCACCGATTGGGATACCAAGCTGACCGAAGATGAGCGGTACTTCATCAAGCACATTTTGGCGTTTTTTGCGGCCTCAGACGGCATTGTGAACGAAAACCTGGCCGAGAACTTTGTCAACGAGGTTCAGTACACTGAGGCTAAGTTTTTTTATGGCTTTCAGATCATGATGGAGAACATCCACAGCGAAACCTACTCGCTGCTGATCGATACCTACGTGAAAGACCCGAAGGAGCGCCACCAGCTGTTCAATGCAATTGACACGTTTGAGGCCATCAAGAAGAAGGCTGACTGGGCGTTGCGCTGGATTCAGTCCCCCTCGTTTGCCGAGCGATTGATCGCTTTTGCGGCGGTTGAAGGAATCTTCTTCAGCGGCGCGTTCTGCTCAATTTTTTGGATGAAGAAGCGCGGACTTATGCCGGGCCTCACGTTCTCCAACGAGCTCATCAGCCGCGACGAAGGCATGCACTGCGACTTCGCCGTGCACTTGCACAACCACCACCTGATCAACAAGGTTCCCAAGGAGCGCATCTCGCAAATCATCGTCGAGGCCCTCGACATCGAGCGCGAGTTCATCACCGAGTCGCTCCCCGTCGACCTGATTGGCATGAACAGCCGATTGATGTCGCAGTACCTCGAGTTTGTAGCGGACCGCCTTCTTTCGGAGCTGGGTTGCGCCAAGGTGTACAACAAGGAGAATCCGTTTGACTTCATGGACATGATTTCGCTGGAGGGCAAGACGAACTTCTTTGAGAAGCGCGTTTCGGACTACCGCAAGGCGGGCGTGGGCACCGAGGTCGAGTCTAAGGCCGACACCTTCTCGTTTGATTCGGATTTCTAAGCACGCACCGAAATGATGCACGTTTTAAAGCGCGACGGCCGCAAAGAAGCCGTTAAGTTCGACAAGATCACGGCTCGCATTCAGAAGCTCTGCTACGGATTGAGCCCGTTGGTGGATCCCGTGGCCGTGGCCCTTCGCGTGATTGAAGGATTGTACGACGGGGTGACCACGAGCGAACTCGACAGCCTCGCCGCTGAAGTTGCCGCTTCAATGACCGTGCGCCACCCGGACTACGCCCAACTCGCGGCGCGCATTGCGGTGAGCAACTTGCACAAGAACACCGATAAGTCGTTTACTGAAACGATGCGGGCCATGCACCAGTACGTCAACCCCAAGACGAACCAAGCGGCCCCGCTCATCGCCGACGACGTGATGGAGCTTATCGAGAAAAACTCGGAGCTGCTCGATTCGACGGTGATCTACGACCGCGACTTTAGCTACGACTACTTTGGCTTCAAAACCTTGGAGCGCTCCTACCTGCTGCGCATGAACGGTCGCATTGCGGAGCGTCCGCAGCAAATGCTGCTCCGCGTGTCGCTGGGTATTCACAAAGAAGACATTCAAGCGGCGATCGAGACCTACGACGGCATGTCTCGCGGACTCTACACGCACGCTACTCCGACGCTGTTCAACGCCGGAACACCGAAGCCCCAGATGTCGAGCTGCTTCTTGCTTCAAATGGCCGACGACAGCATCGACGGCATCTACGATACCCTCAAGCAGACGGCGAAAATTTCGCAAAGCGCGGGTGGCATTGGTCTGAGCATTCACAATGTGCGCGCTACCGGATCCTACATCCGTGGCACAAACGGTACCTCGAACGGACTTATTCCGCTTTTGCGCGTGTTCAATGACACCGCCCGCTACGTCGACCAAGGCGGCGGCAAGCGCAAGGGCTCGTTTGCCGTTTACCTCGAGCCGTGGCACGCCGACATTTTTGACTTCCTCGACCTGAAAAAGAATACGGGTAAAGAAGAGCTGCGCGCCCGCGACCTCTTTTATGCCATGTGGATTTCAGATCTGTTCATGGAGCGCGTAGAAGCCGATGCCGAGTGGACCTTGATGTGCCCCAACGAATGCCCGGGCCTGTACGACGCCTACGGTGCCGCGTTCAAAGAGAAGTACGAAGGCTACGAACGCGCCGGCAAAGGCCGCCGCACGATTAAGGCCCGCGAGCTGTGGACCAAGATTTTGGAAAGCCAAATCGAAACGGGTACCCCGTACATGCTGTACAAGGATGCCGCCAACGAGAAGTCCAACCAAAAAAACCTGGGCACGATTCGCTCGTCCAACCTCTGCACCGAGATCCTCGAGTACACCGCCCCCGACGAGATTGCGGTGTGCAACTTGGCGTCGATTGCGTTGCCTAAGTACGTGGACAACGGCGCGTTTGACCACCAAATGCTGTACGACGTCACCTACAAGGTTACCTGGAACCTCAACGACGTCATCGACCAGAACTACTATCCGGTGCCTGAGGCGCGGAACTCCAACATGCGCCACCGCCCGGTGGGACTGGGGGTTCAGGGCTTGGCCGACGCCTTCATCAAGCTTCGCCTGCCGTTCACTTCGCCCGAAGCACGTCAGCTGAACAAGGATATTTTTGAGACGATCTACTTCGCCGCGGTGACTGCCTCGTGCGACATGGCCAAGAAAGACGGCGCCTACGAAACCTTTAAGGGCTCGCCCATCAGCGAAGGCAAGTTTCAGTTCAACCTCTGGGGCGTAAGCGAAGAGGAGCTCAGCGGACGCTGGGATTGGAAGGCACTTCGCAAGGAGGTTATGAAGCACGGGGTGCGCAACTCCCTGCTGGTGGCTCCGATGCCCACGGCCTCGACGTCGCAGATCCTGGGCAACAACGAGTGCTTTGAGCCGTACACGAGCAACCTGTACACGCGCCGCGTGCTTTCAGGCGAATTCATTGTGGTCAACAAGCACTTGCTGGTCGACTTGGTGAAGCTCGGCTTGTGGAACGACGATCTGAAAAACGCCATCATGGCCAACAACGGGTCAATTCAAGCCATCGACGGCATTCCCGACAACATCAAGGAGCTATACAAAACCGTGTGGGAGCTCTCGATGCGCGACATTATCGACATGGCTGCCGACCGCGGACTTTTCATCGACCAGTCGCAATCGCTTAACCTGTTTGTGGAATCGCCCAACATGGGAAAGTTGACGTCGATGCACTTCTACGCGTGGAAGAAGGGCCTCAAGACGGGCATGTACTACCTCCGTACCAAAGCGGCTTCAGCGGCGATCAAGTTTACCGTGAAGAAGCGCGGTGAATCAGCGCCTGCCGAAGAGGTGTTCAGCGAAGTGGACCAAATCAAGCAGCAGCAAGAGGCACTGGCCGCTATGGACACCCCCGAGGTCAAGGTGTACAGCGCCGAAGAGGCAGTTGCCTGCTCGCTGGATAATCCAGAAGCCTGCGAGGCCTGCGGTTCGTAGCCAGTAATTTGCAATTATTGCCAAAAATGCCCGCCCTGTGCGGGCATTTTTATGCAACCTTAAACATTGGTCTTCAGGAATTTGTGTACCTTTTAAGCACAAAATCCTGTAACCATGACCAGAGAGCGAAGCACCCGTCGCGACGTGGATGAAGTCCGCGAGCGGCACCGCCACGAAGAAGAGGAGCACGACAAAGCGGCAACCGCTACGCAAATTATTGTGCTGGTGGTCATCCTTGGCATTGTGGGAACTTTGGCCTACTACTTGAGCACCTAGACCCCCGAGCGTACCTTCGCTTCGCATGAAGCGGTGGACAACTTGGTTGGGCGGCGGCCTTGGGTGGGCCTTAGGTGGACCCGTGGGCGCGCTGTTGGGCGCCGCGGTGGGTAATGCCCTCTCGGATTTTTGGTCTAAGGATAACGAGGGCGGCGCCGTTCCGAGTTCGGAACGCGACTTTCACGCATCGCTTCTGGTGCTGGCCTCGATGGTAATCAAGGCCGACGGCAAGGTTGACGAGCGCGAACTGAGCTTTGTGCGCGAGCAGTTTCGCCAGTGGTTTGGCGTGGAGCGGGCCAACGAGGCCTTTTCGTTTTTTAAGAAGGTAGTCCAGGAACAGCCTGCGCTTACCACGGTGTGTGCCGAGGTGCGGCGCCATATGAGCCTCCAAGGACGCATTCAAATTGTAGGGTTTCTGTTTGCGTTGGCTTATGCCGACGGAGAACTCCAGGCCTCGGAGCGCCAGGTGATCGCCCGAATCGCGCAGTACTTGGGGCTTAACCAGCACGATTTTAACCGCCAGGAGCTGCTCCACCGCCCCACGGTTCAGCGTATTGACCCCTACGAGGTTTTGGGGCTTACGGCTGCGGCGACCGACGCCGAGGTGAAGTCCGCCTACCGCAAATTGGTTAAAAAGTACCACCCCGACGCGCTGCAGGGCATGGGCGAAGATGTGGTAAAGGAGGCGGAATCAACGTTTCGCCAAATTCAAGCGGCCTACGAAGAACTTTGTGCTGCTCGCGGAATTAAGTAGGTATGGACTTCCGCGACCCCATTCGTACCGAACTGGCTCAGTTCAACCGCGACTTCCCCAAGGCGTTCAGCTCTAAGGTTGCGCTGCTGGACCTTATTTTGCGCTACATCGTGCGCCAAAAGGGCAAGCAATTGCGCCCCTCGCTAGTGTTTTTGGTAGCCAAAGCGCACGGTGCGGTCGGCGAACGGAGCTTTCGCGCTGCAACCCTCGTGGAGCTGATGCACACCGCCACCCTGGTTCACGACGACGTGGTCGACGAATCGGCCGTGCGCCGTTCCATGTTCTCGATCAGTGCGCTGTGGAAGAACAAAATTGCCGTGCTTGTCGGTGACTACATGCTTTCGCGGGTGCTGCTGCTCGCGGTAGAAGCGGGCGACCACGACTTGCTTCGCACGGTGAGCACGGCGGTTCGGGCCATGAGCGAGGGCGAACTCCTTCAAATCGAAAAGGCCCGCCGGTTGGACATCGACGAGTCCGTGTACTACGACATCATTCAAAAAAAGACGGCCTCACTGATGGCGGCCTGCTGTGCGGCGGGAGCCGAATCGGTGGGCGCTGACGAAGCTACGGTCCGCCAGGCCTCAGAATTTGGAAACGCGTTAGGCATGGCGTTTCAGATCCAGGACGACTTGCTCGACTACCAGGCCTACGGCCAAAGCGGAAAGCCCGCGGGCATCGACGTGCGGGAGCAAAAAATGACCCTTCCGCTGATTTTTGCCCTGCAGCGGGCCGACGCGTCGACCAAGCGCGAACTCATGCGCATTGTCCGCCGAAAGGCCAACGACCCGGACCGAATTCGCACCCTGATGACCGAGGTGGCCGCCCTGGGTGGGCTGCAGTACGCGCGGGAGCGCCGCGATGCCTTTCTGGACGAGGCGCGCGGAATCCTAGCAAATTTTCTAGCGGGCGAAGCGCGAACGGCGCTCGAAGTTTTGGTTGATTTTGTGGGCCAGCGGGCCAAATAATTCCTACCTTCATTCGTCCCATGGGACTCATTTCACCCGCCACTGTTGACCGAATTCTCGATGCCGCACGCATCGAAGAGGTGGTTGGTGAGTTTGTAACCCTCAAGCGCAGCGGGGGCAGCTTTCGCGGACTGAGTCCGTTCACCCAAGAGAAGACGCCGTCGTTTTATGTTGTTCCGTCCAAGGGAATTTTCAAGTGCTTTTCGTCGGGCAAAGGGGGTTCGGTGGTCACCTTTTTGATGGAGCACGAGCAGCTCTCCTACCCCGACGCGCTGCGCTGGCTCGCCAAAAAGTACCAAATCGAAATCGAGGAAGAAGAAACTTCGCCGGAACAGGATGCCGTGCGCGACCGCCGCGAGAGCATGTTTGCCCTCAACGCCTTTGCGCTCAAGCAGTTTAGCGAGTGGATGTGGAACGACGACCACGGCCGCGCCGTGGGCCTTGCCTACTTCAGGGAGCGCGGTTTTACCGACGAGACCCTGCGCAAGTTTGAGCTCGGTTTTCACCTCGAGGGTCGCGACACCTTTGCGAAGGCCGCAGCTACGGCGGGCTACCAGGCTGAATTTCTTGAAGCCACCGGGCTGTGCATTAAGCGCGATTCGGGCGAACTCATCGACCGCTTTTGGGGCCGAGCGATGTTTCCGATTCATTCGCTGAGCGGCCGGGTCGTGGGCTTTGGCGGACGGGTACTGCGCAGCGACGCCAAAACGGCCAAGTACCTCAACAGTCCCGAGTCAGACATTTACCACAAGTCCCAGGTTTTGTATGGCCTTTTTCAGGCCAAGCAAGCGATAAGTCGTTCCAACAAAGTTTACCTCGTCGAGGGCTACACCGACGTAATCAGCATGCATCAGGCGGGCGTGCACAACGTGGTTTCGTCGAGCGGAACCGCCCTTACGCTCGAACAAATTCGCTTAGTTAAGCGCTTGACCGAGCACGTCACCCTGCTCTACGACGGCGACAAGGCGGGGATTCGCGCGTCGTTCCGCGGCATTGATTTGCTGCTCGAAGAAGGGCTTTATGTGCGCGCTGTGCCCTTGCCGGCGGGCGAAGATCCCGATTCGCTCGCCCGATCGATGGACGCCGAGTCGCTCAACGCCTTCCTCACGGAGCACGAGGTGGACTTCATGCAGTTCAAGGTCGAAGCCCTGACCGACGAGGGCGCGGCCCAAGACCCGATTCGCCGGGCCGAAGTGGTGCGCGACGTAGTGCAGTCCGTCGCCAAAATTCCCAACGCCATCTTGCGCGAAGTGTACTTGCGCGACAGCGCCCAGCGCTTGGGCATCGACGAGCGCAACCTGTACGCCGAGATGGAGCGAATGCGGGGCGCCGAGCTCAAAAACGCCAGCCAGCGGCGCCCCGAACGCGACCCCTACGAAGACCCCACTCCGCCCGAAATGCAGGTGCAGCGGCCGCAGGCTCCGCGCCCCTTAGCCGTCGAAGACGCCCTAGTCCGCGTGCTGCTGCAGCACGGAAGCGACCGCGTCAAATGGACCGGCCCCGACGGGCTCGAACACGAAGACGCCGCCGCCGCGCTCATCCTCGACGACTTGAGTGCCGACGAACTGGCGTTTGGCCACGAACCCTACCAGCGCATTTACCACGAGATGCTCGCGGTGTGGTCGGCCGAAGACCGCATTTTGGGACCCGAGCACTTCGTGCGCCACGAGGACCCGAACTTGGCCTCAACTGCCGCCGAGTGCCTGACGGAGCGCCACCAGCTCGCCGACTGGTCGCGCAAAAGCATCTACATCGGCTCCATCGAAGACCAGCTCTCGAACCACGTGCACGAGTGCCTGCTCCGCTTTAAAGAGCACCGCTTAGAGGACCGCATTCGCGAGGCGGTAGCAGCCCTCTCTGCCCTCACAGACCCGTTGGAGCGCGAGGCCAAGCTCAGCGAATTTGTGCGCATCCAAGCCCTGCGCAACGCCTTGCGGGCTGAGCTCCAGCGCGTGGTATGATGGTTGTACCTTGGTCGTCATGAATGCATTTAACCGCCCTTCGTGGGGTGTTCGACTCATCGCCCGCACCTTGGCGGCCTTTGCGACGGCGTGGATTCTTCCGAGCGTAGACCTCGATAAGTTTACCACGGCGATCTGGCTTTCGGTTGTGCTGGCCCTACTGAACAGCACCGTCCGCCCCCTTTTGGTGCTGCTAACGATTCCCTTGACCGTCTTTTCGTTCGGACTATTTGTGCTGGTGATCAATGCCGGCGTAGTGCTTCTGGCGAGCGACTGGGTCGACGGATTTACCGTGGGCGGATTTTGGTCCGCGCTGGCCTTTAGCGTCGTGTACTCGATCTTCTCAAGCATGCTCGAAGGTCAGTGGCGGATGCGCGTGGCGCGCCTGAAAAACGGAGCCTAGCCCTGCCCAACGACGCCGCCGGCCACAATGTACTTGAGGACCTCCGCGGGCTTGCCGTGAAGCGGCTCGACGTAGGACTTGGGAACCACAAACAACTGCCCAGATATGGCCAAGGAATGCGGAACGTACACGGCGATGAGCTCGCCGTCGTCGGCTCCGAGTTCAGCAAGTGCCTGATCGGTGACAAAGCCAACCCGGCGCACGCCTGAATCGGGGTGCAGCTTGAGGAGAACGGCCTGCTCAAACCCCTTCTTTTTACCCGTCAGCGACTTCATCATGTCTTTGGCGGAGCTGTAGACCAGCTTTACCAACGGCAACTGCTCGAGCATGCGGTCAATCAGCTTGACCAGCGGAGAACGAACGGCAAAATTCCCTAAAAAACCGATAAGCGTAATTCCGACCAGCAGCGTCAGCAGCCCCAGGCCCGGAAGGTCAAAGGGAATCAACGAGTCGAGGGTACTCAGCGCCCAGTAGAGCACATACACGGTAAGGGCGAGCGGCGTGGTATACAGCAGACCTTGTACAAAGTAGTTGATAATGTGGGTTTTCATAACACGGGGTATTGGGTGCGTTGTTTTTTGGGAAGTCCGGCCACCACTAAGTTGTAGGACTGGCGAATCCAGCTGGCGACGGTGCGCGAAGGAGCGCTTCCGTCAAGGCGCACGGCGCTCCAGTGCACGGGGCTCATGTGCGAAGCGCGTTCCAGGCAGGGGTATTCGGCCCGCAGGTCGTCGAGGAGTTCGGGCGGAAACTTGAGCGCCATCCCCACAGGCTCGGGCTCGTCCAGCGGCAGGATGGCAAACATTTTACCCGCAACCTTTAGTACGAGATGTTCGGGTCCAAAGGGCGTGGTCACTTCGGCGTGCGGAAGTTCGGCGGCGTAGGCAAGGGCTTCGTCTCGATTCACACCGCTAAAGTTCGCGAATCGGGTCCCAAAAATGAGCGCCAAAGTTCTGGATTTGATCGTCTTCGACGCGGATGCCTTCGGCCTCAAGTTGCTGCTGCATCGCGGTGAACCCGCCGAAGTGGTGCTTGCCCGTCAGCACACCAAGCCGGTTGACCACCCGATGCGCAGGCACGTCGGGCAGGCTGTGGGCCGCATTCATGGCGTAGCCGACGGTTCGGGCTCCGCCCGCGCTGCCGAGGTAGCGGGCAATGGCACCGTAGCTGGTGACTCGGCCTTCGGGAATTTGGCGCACGACGGCGTAAACCCGCTGAAAAAAATCAGATTCTGGGGCGCTCACGCGAAGCGAAACTTGAGGTAGGTGATGGTCTTGCCCTTGTCCATGAACAGCCGTTCGTAGTAGGTCTGGCAGGCAAAAGCCACGTGGTCGGGATGGGGCTCAAGCTGGCGGTATACGTCGTGGTAGCTTTCGAGCACCTCGTGGCCCTGGAGCTCGAGAATTCCGTGCAGGTATCCGTGAAGAAATTCGCTGTCGGTCTTCAGGTGGAGCAGGCCGCCCGGCTTGAGAAGGCGCCGGTAGCGAGCCAAGAATTCGGGGTTGACCATGCGGTGCTTGGCGCGCTGAAACTTGATTTGGGGATCGGGGAACGTGATCCACAGCTCATCGATTTCTCCGGGTGCAAAGGCCTGCTCGAGCCATTCCACGCGGGTGCGCAAAAAGCCCACTTGGTTTAGGCCTTGGGCTTGGGCTTCTTTGGCGCCCTTCCAGATGCGGGCTCCTTTGATGTCGATGCCGAGGTAGCTCTTTTCGGGTTCGCGCTTAGCCAGGGCTACGGTGTATTCACCCCGTCCGCAGCCGAGTTCGACTACGAGCGGACGTTCCGAGGTAAAAAACTGGGCCTTCCACTGCCCGCGCAGGCCAAAGTCCGCTAAAATTTCTTCTTTGCTCGGCTGGACGACGTGGGCCATCTCATCCAGCTCGGCGAATTTGGCGAGTTTGCCTTTTCCCATGGGTCAAAGGTAGGCCTGCCCTGAGGTCGGCTGAAGGTCGAGGAGGCGCGCCTGAACGCTTCGCTCGCCGCGGTATTCGTTCCACGAAAGCTGGAACGCGGCGTCGACCAGGCCCTCGGGAATGGGGTCGTCGCCCCACTGAAAGTGAATGCCTCGCAGCGAACGCTGGCGGAATGGATCAAAGAGTTCGACCTGAAGGTGCTCGCCCTCGGCGCCCACTTTTTTGGTGTAGGCGAGCTCCACGCCGCGCACGCCCCACACGGGCGCGGGATTTCCCACGCCAAAGGGTTCGAGCCGATCCTGCAGCTGCAAAAGCCGCGGCGTGACTTCGTCGACCCGAAGCACCACGTCAACGGCAATTTGGGGCTGGCGCATCGCCTCGGGCCAGCGGCGGTCCACGGCCGCATTCAGCGCGACCCTAAAATCGTCGAGGTTTTCGGGCTTGCAGGTCATGCCGGCGGCGGCTTTGTGTCCGCCAAACTGGATCAGGTGCGCACTGGCGTCGTCAAGGGCGGCATACAAGTCGAGTCCGGGGGCGCTCCGCGCGGAACCCGAAAGCACGCCCTCGTGTTCGGTAAAGGCTACGACGGGGCGGTAAAAGCGCTCGGCCACGCGCTGCGCAATTAGGCCCACGATGCCCTTATGCCAGTCGGGGTGGTAGAGCACCAGGGCGAGGTCGTCGCCGACGGATTCGGCCATTTCGAGGGCTTCGTCGACCATGCGGCGCTCAGTGCTGCGGCGCGTGGTGTTGAGGTCGTGGAGGTCTTGGCTGAACTGCTCGATGGGCCCCAAGTCGGTGGCGGTGAGCAGCTGCACGGCGCGCAGGCCGTGGTCCATGCGGCCGGCTGCGTTGATTTTGGGGGCGACGCTGAAGCTGAGGTCGCGGGCGCTCACGGGTCCGCGCCGCTCCCCGATCAGCGCTTGGAGGGCGGGTCGCGGCTGGCTGTTGATCAGTTCCATGCCCTGCATCAGCCAGCGGCGGTTCAGCCCGACCATCGGAACCATGTCGGCCGCAATACTCAGGGCCAGCAGGTCGTGGTGGGCGTCAAGCGGAGCCGAATCAAGGCCCGCCGCGTCGTAGGCGCTTCGCCACAGCATGAACCCGACGCCGCAGCCCGAGAGGTAGGTGTGGCCAAACCGGCAGTCGCTCCGCAGCGGATCGAGTACCGCCAGGGCGTTGGGCAAGCGATCTTCAGGCTGGTGGTGGTCGGCGACGATTACGTCGAGCCCTTGGGCCACGGCGTAGTCGATTTCGTCAAAGGCCTTCACCCCGCAGTCGAGGGCGATGAGCACCGTGGCGCCCAGTTCGACGGCTCGGTCGATGCCCGCCTTCGAGAGGCCGTATCCCTCGCGGTAGCGGTCGGGAATGTAGGCCTCCGTGCGCCATCCGCCGGCCTTGAGGGCGAGGGTTCCGACCGACACCGCGGTGGTTCCGTCGACGTCGTAGTCGCCAAAGAGGAACACGAGCTCGCCTTGGGCACGGGCGACCGCAAGGCGTTCAGCGGCCTCGGGCATTCCGGCCATATCGAGCGGGTTCACTTCGCCTGGATCGGTGCCCTGAATCCAGTCGCGCACTTCGTCAAGGTTGCGAAATCCGCGTAGGGCCAGGAGTTCGGCCATGGGCCGGTCGACCTGCTTCTCGAGCGCGGCGACCGCCTCGGCATCGGGCTTGGGCGGCAGCGTCCACCACTTGCGTCGCGTGCGGCTCATGCTTCGTCGCGGCGCTGGTTTTGGTAAATCGCGGCCTGGTGCTGAACCGAGTAGCGGTGCACCAGTTCAAAAAAGGCTTTGACGTACTTCGGGTCCAGCCCTTGGGCTTGGGCCTGGGCTTCGCGCTGTTCGAGCATGTCGATCCAGCGGTCCATTTGAAAAACGCTGGCTCCCTGCTCGAGCTTACGGTGGGCCAGGCGTTCAACGATGGCTTGGCGCTGCTGAATCAGCTCCACAAACTGGGCGTCGATCTGGTCGAGGGCCTCACGGTCGGAACTCAAGCTTTGGGCAAGGGCGGCGGGGTCAGACAGCTCGAGGTAGCGCGCCAGGCGGTCGAGCAAGGCCGAAAGGCGAGCCGGGGTGAGCTGCTGGGCGGCGTCGCTTAGCGCTTCGTCGGGCTGCGGATGGATTTCGATCATCAGTCCGTCGAGCGCGAGGTCCATCGCAATTTGGGCGACCGATTCGACCAAGTCGCGCTGCCCGGCGATGTGGCTGGGATCGCAAAAAATGGGGAGTTCCGGGGCCAGTCGGCGCAGTTCAAAGCTGAGCTCCCAGCGCGGGTCGTTGCGGTAGGGCTCGGGGTGGGTGGCAAAAAATCCGCGGTGAACGGCTGCCAAGTCACTCATTCCGAGCTTGTCGAGGCGTTCGAGGGCCCCTAGCCACAGGCCCACGTCGGCGTGAATGGGGTTTTTAACCAGCACCGGCAGGGCGGACCCCTTCAGCGCTTCGCCAATCTCTTGCACATAAAACGGATTCACCGTGGTGCGCGCGCCGATCCACACGGCGTCGGCCCCGGCGTCGAGGGCTCGCTCAACGTGCTGGGGATTGCCCACCTCAACGACAAACGGAAGCCCCACTTCGGCCCGCATAATCTGGAGCCACTCGAGGGCGTTGTAGCCTGCGCCCTCAAAGGCGCCCGGGCGGGTGCGCGGCTTCCACACTCCAGCCCGAAACAGCTGCGTGCGGCCGTCGGCCTTGAGGGCCCGCGCCGTTTCGAGCACCTGATCCAGCGATTCAGCGGAACAGGGCCCCGCAATAACCCAGGGTTCCCCAGAATTAGGACTCCAGTGGCCAAAGGGCCGGTGGCGTCGGGCGGCAGCACTCATTCGTCGTTCTTTTTAGCGGAGCTCGGCGCTCCTTCTAGAACAACCACGAGCTCGCCCCGCGGTTCAACCTCCGCAAAATAGGCTTGCAGCTCTGCGGCCGTCCCCCGGTGGTAGGTCTCGTGAAGCTTGCTGAGTTCGCGCACTACGCACATTTTGCGGTCCGGCCCCAGCCATTCGACAACCTCGTCGAGCAGCTTGCGCAGACGGTGCGGCGACTCATAGGCCACTAAGGTTCGAGCTTCGGTCCGCCAGCTTTGGATGCGCGTTTGGCGGCCTTTTTTTTGCGGAACAAACCCCTCAAACACAAAGCGGTCGCACGGAAATCCGCTCGCCACCAGCGCGGGGATGAGCGCCGTGGGACCGGGCAGTGCCTCGACGGCGATGCCGGCCTCAATGCAGGCGCGGACCAGCAAAAACCCGGGGTCGCTAATGCCCGGAGTCCCTGCGTCGCTCGCGAGCGCCACGTGGCCGGAGCTTTCGGCGATAAGGCGCACAAGCCCGGCCGCTTGGGCGTGCTCGTTGTGCATGTGGTAGGGGCGAAGCTTGGCCTCTAAACCCAATAGGTTCAGAAGCTTACCGGTCGTTCGGGTGTCTTCGGCCAGCACGACGTCGGCCTCCACCAGCGCGGATTTGGCGCGGTCGGTGATGTCTCCGAGGTTGCCCAGCGGAGTCGGCACAAGCACCAGTTTGCCCATCTACTCGAAGCGGGCGTAAACCAGCGCCATAAATCGGTCGGCTACGTCGGGCGTTTTGCTCCAATCGTAGTCGGGTTGCACGGCTTCGCGAATGAACGTTTCGCACTCGGCCTTAGACTCCAAGGTCGCCAGGTAGGCCACGATGCGCTGGTAATCTTGGTCGTCGCCGCCAAAAAGGTGCTTCACAAACGCAAGGCGATCGTTCAAACCGGCGTTCAAGTTGGCGTAGCGCGCATTGACCGACTTGGCCGCTGCGGGTTGCTGGCTGCTGGATGCTGGTTGCTCGTTGCTGGCTGCTGGTTGCTGGCTGCTGGTTGCTGGTTGCTGGCTGCTGGCTGCTGGTTGCTGGTTGCTGGCTGCGGGTTGCTGGCTGCTGGCTGCTGGTTGCTGGCTGCTAGCTGCTGGTTGTTCGCTGCTGGCTGCTGGTTGCTGGCTGCTGGCTGCTGGTTGCT
>JAURMB010000100.1 GCA_030831045.1 Schleiferiaceae bacterium | reverse complement strand
TCAACGAGGCTCGCGTAGGCATCAAAATCATAGGGTGGATCGGCCAGGATTAGGTCCCACTTCGAGGGGTTGCGCTGCAAAAACCTAAGGGCCTCTTCGCTCACGGCGCGAATGGGAAAGGCCATTTGTGCTGCGGTTTTCGAAATGAAGCGGGTACAGTCCCGAAAGCTGTCCACAGCGGTTACGTCAGGGCATCCGCGGCTCGCAAGCTCGTAGCTGAGGTTGCCGGTCCCGGCGAAAAGGTCGAGCGCGCGGACATCCTCCCATTGAACACGGTTTTCGAGGATGTTGAACAGTCCTTCTTTGGCCATGTCGGTGGTGGGACGCACCGGCAGGTGAGACGGCGCCCTCAGAATTTTGCCCCGGTGGGAGCCGCGAATGATGCGCATTAGTGCGGATTTAGAATGCCCTCCAGCGAGCGCAGGTGCCAGTGCGCGATGAAGTGCTGGGTTAGTCGGCGGACCGCCGGATCGTCGTCGCCTTCCCAAAAAACGGGGGTGCTTGCGCCGCTCCAATCCAGCTGCTCCAGCGACAGAAGTATGAAGTAGGCTGCGTCTTCGGGCGTTTCGGTGCGGTATACACAGTGCGATTTGATTCGGGTACCGTCGAGCGCGGCTACTTCCAGTCGACCGTTCCAGTACTGCACGCGGAGCATTCGGCCCTTGGGCTGGCTGCTGAGCCACCTGCGCAGGTTGAACAAGCTAAGTGGCTGCGCTCCTCCCGGTGCGCCGTCAAACCGGTAAATTAGGTCGTAGTATTCATCCAACGGGCTACGAAACCACGAAGCCCCATGGGGATCCATGGGGCTCGCGTTGATTTCAGTAAGCTCTTTGGGCGCGAGGCTACAAAACGCGTCGTCGTGCCAGGTTAGGCCACTTGAGGGTTCGGTCCACACACTAGGCTTTGACGACACTACTTCCAGTTTCCACTCAGGGTTGGCTCGGTCAACGAACCCACGATAAGGTCGGTGGTCTTGAGGCGCTTGATGTAGTTGCTGTACTGGTCAAGTACGTCACCAAAAATGGCCTGGTTGCTCGCCTTGATTTCAAAAACAGGAACCTTCACTCCGTTTTTCTCAACCTCAGCCGTACCCATCTTGAAGGTTGAATCCTGGCTGTATTTGATTTTGAGCAAATCGTCTGCGTTAAAATCTTCGGGAAACAGGTCCTCGCGCTGGTTGCGAAGCTTCGTCAGGGCTGAAGCACTACCAATCACGCGGTAGATGATGGTGTCCTTGAGCATGTCGGTTTGGTACACCTTGTTGTACTGCATGAACGAGGAGTCCTTGCGTTCTACAATGGTTACTTCGGCGTTTTTGATGAAGTCAACCAAGGTTGGGATTTCGGTGGCGTACATGCCGTACTCGTTCTTAAACGCCAACTGAGCTTCGCGGAGCTGCTCAAGTTGCTGAATAACTGCTTCGTAGCGCTTGTCGCGAATGTTCTGGAATTCAATGGGTTCCATGATGATTCGGTAGATGCGAAACGCGAACAGAAGCGCGGCTACTCCAAGAACTACGCGGATAATGAGGATGGTACGAGCGGTCATACGTTCAATTTGAGGCTCAAAAATAGAACAAACTGAGCGCACCCTCATTCAGAAAAGGTTAACTTTTTTCGTTTTCGGTCATTTACGCGCCGACCTTTGTGGAGTGCGGCATTTATTTTTTGATTTAGACCGAACGCTTTGGCACCACGAGCGCAACCACGAAGCGTTTTTTCGGGAACTCCATGCGGCTCGAGGTTGGGCTGGCTCCGCCGATCAATGGGCGCAAGCTTACCTGAGTATAAACGACCGTCTTTGGGACCATATTCAGGAACACAATCTGGGCGTAGACTACGTTCGAGCACGGCGGTTTCCCTTGCTTTTTCGCGAAATGGGCTTGGAGCTCGGTTCTGCTCGCGAGGCCGAACGGCAGGGCGCCGAGTGCGAATTGGTTCTCAAAGAACGCCTACCCGATTTGGGTGCTGGATACGACGGCGTGACGGAGGCGTTTCATGCCCTTCGCGATAAGGGATACCGACTTCACATTCTGACCAATGGAGTGGTCGCTCCCCAACGGCGAAAAATTGCGGCCCTGGGGCTTGAGGCCTACATCGAGGTGCTCATGACCTCTGACGTCGCAGGCTGCTACAAGCCAGATTCAGGCATCTTTAAAGCTGCGCTTCGGGCAGCCGGGGCGAATGCGGCAGAATCATGGATGATCGGCGATTCCGTCCTGCGCGACGTGCTCGGAGGCCAGGGTGCGGGAATGCGCACCGCCTGGTTTCGTGCGGTCGACGCACTGCCGCCTGACGCGCAGGGGAAGCCCGACCTTGAATTCACGGATTGGCGGGCGTTTCCCGACCTTTTGGAGGCGGCGCTGAGCGCCCGTTAGAGCCTTGTTGGGCGGTATCTTTGCCACCTATGGTGGACGCACAACCCTACAAGCCCCAGCATCCGATCCGCATCGTTACCGCCGCCTCGCTTTTTGACGGCCACGACGCGAGCATCAACATCATGCGACGCATTCTTCAGTCTTCGGGCGCTGAAGTCATTCACTTAGGTCACGACCGCAGCGCCGAAGAGGTGGTTGAGACCGCCATTCAGGAGGAC
>JAURMB010000009.1 GCA_030831045.1 Schleiferiaceae bacterium | reverse complement strand
TCTTTTACCCTTGAATCGTGCACCCACAAGTTAAACGCCTGCCGAAAAGCCTTGCCGTAGGTGTCGCGCTGCGAAAGGTCGGGCATGGACTCCGTCAGCTTGCCCACCCAATCCGTAACGACCGGCTCAAAGTACTCCAGTACCTCGGGGGTCCAAAAGTGCGGCAACTTTACGCAGCGGTACGCCCTAAAACGGGCCTTTTGCTCGGAGCTCAGCGGGTACCGCATGTCCAGAGCCTCGCGCACGCGGGCAGGGAGTTCAGTAGGTTTCATTGGGAGGCAATTTCGGCTTCACCGGCGGCATATTCTTCACTTCAATTACCCATTTATTATCTCATAGTAACACCATTGGATCCAACATCGTAATTTCATGAACATATGCGAGTAGCACATGAAGTTACCGGCCTGCACGCGGCACCCAACCAAATGCAGTTCAAGTACATTGACGTGGACGCCTTTCGGGTCCATTGGCACCAGCATCCCGAATGGGAGTTAACCTACATCCTTTCGGGTTCCGGATACCGGATGGTGGGAGGGTCGGTCGAGGTGTTCTTTGCGGGAGATGCCGTGCTACTTGGCGGAAACCTCCCGCACACCTGGGTGAGTGAACCGCATCCCGACGGCTCGCAAGCCATCGTACTTCACTTGACCTCGAACCTCATACGTGAATTTGCGCAAATACCCGGTGCGGAACGGTTTCAGGCCCTGGCGTCCCAAGCTGGGCAGGGGCTCAGCTTTGACGCCCGGGGAAGCGACCTAAGTGATCGAATGCGGGCCGGACTCGGAGCGCAGGGGCTCGCGATGCACGCTGCGGCCGCCCACGTATTTGATCTGCTGGAGCGCCTCCCGGTTCGTGCCCTATCGGCGCCCAGTCCCCCGCGCGTGCTTCATCTGGCTACCCAAAACGCCCTGGAACGCACGGCCCAGCGGTTCCGCGATCCCGAATTCAACTTAACGGAACTTGCCGCCTGGGTCGGCATGGAAAAATCCCCCTTTTGCACCCAATTCAAACGGGCTACGGGCCGCACGTTTTCGCAGCACCTCCACCAACTTCGCACGGCGAATGCCGCGCGGGAACTCGCCACGACGTCTAAATCGGTGCGCCACATTGCCTTTCATTCGGGCTACGACAGCATTCCCTACTTCAATCGAATGTTCCGTGCGGTTTACGGCGTTACACCGGGCGAATTCCGCCAAAAAATCAGCGCACACTCCGGGTAACTCGACGGGCGCACGCCCAAAGACTTAGGTCTGCAGCACTCCCGGGTTGTAGGCGCGCTCAATAGGCGCTTGGTTGGCGGCCTCGATGCCCATCGAAAGCACGCTGCGCGTTTCGATCGGGTCGATGATGGCGTCGATCCAGAGGCGGGCGGCGGCATAGTACGGACTCATTTGGGCCTCGTAGCGTTCGCGGATGCGCTGAAGCAGCTCCTGCTCGGCCTCGGGAGTCAGGTCCGCCGTGCGGGCTTTCTCGATTTGCAGCAGCACTTTGGCCGCCTGCTCGCCCCCCATGACCGCGATTTTGGCCGTGGGCCACGCGACGATGAGGCGCGGATCGTAGGCTTTTCCGCACATGGCGTAGTTGCCGGCTCCGAACGAGTGGCCCGTGATCACGGTGAATTTGGGCACTACGCTGTTGGCGACGGCGTTGACCATTTTGGCTCCGTCCTTGATGATGCCGCCGTGTTCCGACCGCGAACCCACCATGAATCCGGTAACGTCTTGCATAAAGACGAGCGGAATTTTTTTCTGGTTGCAGTTGGCGATGAAGCGCGCGGCTTTGTCGGCGCTGTCGGAATAGATGACGCCGCCAATCTGCATTTCGCCTTTGCCCGACTTGACCACTTGGCGCTCGTTGGCGACGATTCCGACCGCCCAGCCGTCGATTCGGGCGTAGGTGGTAATGATGGTTTTGCCGTAGTCGGCCTTGTATTCAATCATCGAGTCGGCGTCGACCAGGCACTCGAGCAGCGCGCGCACCGGGTAGGGCTTGCCGTCGACAGGCATGCGCTCGTAGACTTTTTCGGGGGCTACCGCCGGAGCCTGCGGGGCCACCCGATCAAACCCAGCAGTGGGACGGGCACCCAGCTTGTCGACGAGTCCGCGCAGGGTGCGCAGTGCGTCGTCGTCGTCCTTGGCCTTGTAGTCGCAGACGCCGCTGATCTGGGTGTGCGTGGTTGCGCCACCCAGGGTTTCGTTGTCGATGTCTTCACCAACCGCGGCCTTGACTAGGTAGCTCCCCGCCAAAAAAATGCTGCCGGTGCCCTCGACGATCAGGGCCTCGTCGCTCATGATGGGCAGGTAGGCGCCGCCCGCCACGCAGGAGCCCATGACGGCCGACAGCTGCGGAATTCCGAGGCTGCTCATCACGGCGTTGTTGCGAAAAATTCGACCAAAATGCTCTTTGTCCGGAAAAATTTCGTCCTGCATCGGCAGGTAGACGCCGGCGGAATCTACCAAATACAGGATCGGAATCCGGTTTTCCATCGCGATTTCTTGGGCACGCAGGTTCTTTTTGCCGGTCATAGGAAACCAGGCGCCGGCCTTTACCGTGGGGTCGTTGGCGACCACCAAGCAGGTGCGGCCCGCAATGCGGCCCAAGACAACCACCACGCCCGCCGCGGGGCAACCACCGTGCTCGGCATACATTCCGTCGGCGGCAAATGCCCCAACTTCAACCTGGGGTGCGTCAGAATCCAGCAGCCGCTTGACCCGCTCTCGGGCGCTCAGCTTGCCCTGTTCCGCGAGTTTTTCGAGGCGTTTTTTGCCTCCCCCCAGTGAAATTTCGCTCCAGCGGCGGCGGCTCTCGGCTACTAAGAGTTTGAGTTCGTCTGCGTTGCGTTCCGTTTTGAGGTCGTGGGCCATGCTCGGTTTGAATTCAGGGGTATATTGCCGAAGGTAGGCCTGAAGCGGGCCATGAGCCAAGTGGCGCAGGCGTGCACGGTCCACGGAGCCACAAAAAAAGGCCAAGTTTCCTTGGCCTTCGTGTGCTTGGGTGCGGACTTATCCGCGGTGGCGTCCACGGCCGCGGTGGTGGTCGTGGCCCACGTGGCGTTCACCGCGCTCTCCGCGTGCGCCGATCGCTTCCAAAATGGCTTTGTAGAGGTCTTCGTTGGCGTCGCGGTTGATTTGAATGACCCCGGTGCTGTCGGCGACGGCACCCGTGAAGTCCACCGCATCAAGGGTTCCGGCCAAGTCGAGGTACACGGTGAAGTTGGACACCGTATTGGGGTCAACTTGGAACCCGGCGCTGTCGGCGCGGTACACCAGGTGAAGCGGGTGCTTCACGTCCAAGACAAACGGAACGCCGTCTTTGTCGCCCACCACGTATAGGGAACTGGTGTCGTTGCCGTCGCGGTGGCCCAAATGCACGGAGATTCCGCGGTACAAGCCGGCCGTGATGCCCGTCGTAGGAATCACGGGGGTCGAGTTGCCGGTCAGCAGATCGACATAAAACGGACCGTGAAGGTCTACGTTGGTCACGTTGGTGTCGAGGTCGCTCGCAAAAAGCTTAAATCCGTGCACGTAGGCCTTGGCTTCGGTAAGGGTGGTGGTCAGGGTTTTGCCCGATCGCGTAGACGCCGCATTGAGCGCTACTTGGTACGCCGATTCAGAACCGGCTGGAATTTCAGGTCCGCACGAGGCGATGACCGCGGCGCCCACCAGGGCTAAAAAAATCTTGTTCATAGGATTAATGTTTTGAAAATCTGGTCGAAGAACCGTGCCAAACAGAATACGTTCCGACTAAAATACGAACAACGTAGGTTCGCCGTTAAACCGGGTTAGTAGCGCAGCGTCCATTCCGCCACGCGCGCCCAAAGTTCCTCTTCGTTGGGAACCGCGTCGCTGAGGTAGAGCATGAGGCGGATTCCGCCCAGAACCTTTTGGTACAGCAGCGCGTCGGGCACTCCATCGCCCATCAGGTCGCCCGACCAATGCACTTCAGGAGGGCAAGCGTGAAGGGAATCCACGATTCCAACGAGCGTGTCGCGCTTCATCCAGGCTTGGTCCGCCGCGCGAACCCCTGCGATCAGGGCATAACCGCCGAGTTCGGGGCATTCCGCGCCCACGCCATTTACCGAGCCGGTGGCGTAGAGCACCAAACTGCCGCGGTACATTTTGTCGCGCGCAGTCAGCGCGCCCAAGTCGGCCTGGCTACCGGGCATCAGTACCGCCGAGCCCTCGCGCACGAGGCCTAAATCAGCGCTGTCGAGGCGCACGGGGCTTCCAAACAAAAAATGGCTGCCTTGGTCGCGGTTGGTCTTGAGGTCAAATTCGAGTCCGCCACTGCCCGAAGGAAACTCGCTCAGCTCGGCCTTGAGCCGCACGGGGCGCAGCTTCCAGGTGCCGTCGACGTCATAAATCCCGTACCAAAACAGCGACAAATCGAGCCCACGAAGGTCTCCGGTGTAGTTGAAGGCCTCGGTGGCCACTTGGTACCTACGCTTTTTAATCGCTTCTACCCGTTTGCGGACGTCTCCAGCGGGGCCTCCTTCTTCGAGCCATACCAGCAGCGAATCGCGCTTCGGGCCCATCGGCGTGCGGAGCATGCGCCCCGTGAGGCTGTCCGCCGGCCAGGTCCACGTTCGGGCAGCCCAATCCAGCCGAATGAGCTGGTTGTCGCTGAGCTGGTCCCAGCGCTCGGCACGGTCCGCGCGCACCGCGACCGTATCCACGGGCTGCGCACTCAAGCCGTAGGCCAACGAGAAGCAAGAAACCAGAAACCGCGCCCGCACCGCCTTTATGCTTTTTTGCGCTTTCGGTACCACTCCCAACCGTAGTAGAGCCCGACGATGATCGCGAACGGAATCAGGTAGCTGCGGGGCTTGCCCTCGCCGTGTACCACCGTGAACAAGCGGTCCTTGCGGATTTTGTCGAGTCCGCTCACAAACGAATCCATGCTCCAAAAAATGAACACGGGCTTGCCCACCACGTGGTCTTCGGGCACAAAACCCCAGTAGCGGCTGTCCCAAGAATTGTGGCGGTTGTCGCCCATCATCCAGTAGTAATCCATCGCAAACGTATAGCTCGTCACCGGCTCGCCGTCAAGCAGGTAGCGTTCGCCCTCAGGGCCTTGCTCGCGAACCAACTCATGCCCCTCATAGGCGTTGATCGCGTGGCGGTACTTCAGGTAGGTACCGTAGTTCAGTTCGACGGTGCTGCCTTTGGCGGGAACCCAGAGCGGACCATAATTATCTCGTGTCCAAGCATATACCACCGTGTCGCTGTGGCCGCCCATGGGGTTGGGGAACATGAGTGCTCCGCCCACAAAATTGGCGTAGTACCACTTCAGGGCCTCGGGGGTGCCGGGAGCAAACGCGGAATCGCCCGCCAGCGCGTCCATCACAAACATCGTATCGAGGTTGGGCATTTGGGCAAAGTCGGCAAGCGACTCGTTGGGAATCGTCACCACGTACTCGGTCTCGGTAATCTGCAGAACGTCGCTAACGTTCTGGTTGTTGACCGTCATGTTGGTCACGTAGTTGATGTCAAAATCCTTCTTGAGTTGGCGCGCACTGAATCCTTGGCCGGGCAGGGTGCGGACGTAGTAGCTGAACTGCGCGTTGCTCCGCTCAGGGAACTCAATGGCGTTGCGGTCAACGTAGACCTGGCCGTGGCGAACTTCCAAGGTGTCGCCCGGAACGCCCATGCAGCGCTTCACGTAGTGGTCCTTTTTGTCGGCGGGGCGACCGGGATCTTGCGGAAAGTTGAACACCACGGCGTCTCCGCGCTCCACGTCGGCCAGGCCCGGCAGGCGCAAGTAGGGCAGCTGGATCCACGTCAGGTAGCTCGGAACGTTGGCAAACGGAATCAGGTTGTGCATCAGCGGAATGCTCAAGGGCGTATTGGGCATCCTCAAGCCGTA
>JAURMB010000099.1 GCA_030831045.1 Schleiferiaceae bacterium | reverse complement strand
TGGCTCGGCCCACCCGGGCGGAGTCGGCCTCATCGACGTGCTCGACGCGACCGCCAACCCCATGGGCGCGCGGCTCCTTCGTCGCTGGCTGGCCATGCCGCTCCTCGACCCCCAGGCCCTCGGCCGCCGGCACGACGCCGTCGCCTGGGCCCTCGACCACCCTGAGCCCGCCGCCCGCTCCGCGGCCGTCCTCGCTGAGCTCCCCGACCTCGAGCGCATGGCCACCCGGCTCGCTACGGGCCGCATGGGCCCTCGCGACCTGCGCGCCCTGGCCCACGCCGTCGCCCGGATCAACGAACTTGCCTCGGAACTCAACGGGTCCGAACCCCTCGAGCATCTGCTGGCCGCCCTCGACCCCCTCGAGGCCTGGAGTTCCGACATCTTCGGCACCCTTTCGCCTGAGCCGCCCGTGCTCCTCGCCAAGGGCGGCGCCATCGCCCCGGGCGTAGACCCCGAGCTCGACCGCTACCGCCTGCTCAAGCGCGACGCCCGCTCCGTGCTCGAAGGCATTCTGCAGGCCGAGTCCGACCGCAGCGGAATCCCCTCGCTCAAGCTCGACTTCAACAACGTCTTTGGCTACTACCTCGAGGTGCGCAACTCCCACAAGGACCGCGTTCCCGCCGACTGGATCCGCAAGCAAACCCTGGTCAACGCGGAGCGCTACATTACGCCCGAGCTCAAAGAGCAAGAAGAGGGCATCCTCCAAGCTGATTCGCGCATTGCCGACCTCGAAGCCCAGCTTTTCGCCGACCTGGTCGCGCGCGCGCAGCGCGCGCTCCCCGCCCTCCTGCGCAACGCGCGGGCCCTGGCCGAGCTCGACGTGCTTCTGAACTTCGCGACCCTGGCGCGACGCCACCGCTGGACCCGTCCACTGTTCGCGTCGCCGCGGGCTACGCCGGCCGGCGAGCCACTAGCCACTAGCAACCAGTTGCCAGCAACTAGCTACTGGCATGTAAAGGCCGGCCGCCATCCCGTCATCGAGCAGCGGCTGCCGAGCGACCAGCCCTACATTCCCAACGACGTGTGCCTGGACGCCACCGGCGAGCACATTTGGATGATTACCGGGCCCAACATGTCGGGTAAATCCGCGCTGCTTCGCCAAACCGCCCTGCAGGCGGTGATGGCGCAAATCGGAAGTTTTGTGGCCGCCGACCGCGCCGAACTTCCGCTTTTGGATCGGGTCTTTGTGCGCGTGGGCGCCAGCGACAACCTAAGCGCCGGCGAATCGACCTTCATGGTCGAAATGGCTGAAACCGCCTCCATCCTCAACGGCCTCACCGACCGCAGCTTGGTGCTGCTTGACGAAATCGGGCGCGGAACCGCCACCTACGACGGCCTCAGCATCGCCCAGGCCATCGCCGAATACCTTCACGACCACCCCTTCAAGCCGTTGGTGCTGTTTGCCACCCACTACCACGAGCTCAACGAGCTGGCCGACCGCCTACCGGGCATTGCCAACCGGCACGTGCGCATTCAAGAAATCGATGGCCGCATGATCTTCTTGCGCACCCTCGCTGAGGGCGGATCCTCACACTCCTTCGGCATCGAAGTCGCCCGCATGGCCGGAATGCCGCCGAGCGTGGTGCTTCGGGCCCGTTCCGTTTTGCGCGAGCTTGAAAAAAATTCAAATCCGGAAAAATCCGAACGAAATCCGGGGATGCCCGCAGCCCAACTTTCCTTCATTCAGTGGGAGGACCCCGCCGCACAGGCCTGGCGCGCCGAACTCGAGGGACTCGACCCAAACGCCATCACGCCCATGGACGCCCTCATGCTGCTCCACCGATGGAAAAAGGAATTCTCAGGCAAGTAACCAGAAACAAGTAACTAGTTACTCGTAACAAAAAAAAGCCCGACCTAACGGCCGGGCCCTTCGCTCACGAGCGTTGCTCGCTTACTTGATCACCACGAACTCTACGCGGCGGTTGTGCTGGTTCTTCTTAGAGATCGGGTCGTTCTCGCCCTTACTCACTACGTCGAAGCGCGACTCCGGAAGGCTGAAGGTCGTCGTCAGCACGCGAAGAACGGCCTTGGCGCGGCGCTCGCCCACCTTGAGGTTGGTCTTCTCTGAACCCGTCTTGTCGGCGTGGCCGATGATCTGCAGGCGCAGGCTCGGATTCGCCTTGAGCATCTTGGCAACTACGGCCAACTTGGCTTCCTCTTCGGCCGAAACCGTTACGCTGTTGGTCGCAAAAATGATCTCGGGAATGAACGCGCTGGCAACCGACGCACTCAGGCCGCTGGCCTCGATGTGCTTGCCTTGGAAGTTCACCAACGAACCCGCGGGGGTGTTGGGCTCTTTGTCCTTGCTGTCTGAAACACCGTCGCCGTCGCTGTCGAGCTCGGCACCGCTGGCGTCTACGCGCACGCCGCGCTGGCTAAACGGATCCACGTCCAATTCATGGCGCACTCCATCGCCGTCGAGGTCGAGCGCACGGCCTGAACCGTCCACCAAAGCGCCCTTCGGCGTATTGGGCTCGAGGTCGAACGCGTCTGAAACGCCGTCGCCGTCGCCGTCTTTTTGAACTTTAGCCAATTCGCCTTTGAGCGAGGCTACTTCGGTTTCGAGGTCTTTCACACCGCACGAAGCCAGCATCAAGGCGCTGGCGGCAAGAGCTACGTACTTCATAAATCGTTTTGTTTAGAATTTGAGCAAATATACGGCATTCTCGTCGGAACATTGCCCCAAAAGATCATCAACGCGCCCCCCTGAACTCGCGGCAACCCAGTCGCCCCAGTGCTCCGCAAGTGGCTGTAATACAAAGCGTCGCAAGGGCATCCGAGGATGCGGAAGCTCCAGCTCCGGCCCAGAAATGCTCCGAAACGGCGACGTCAGCAGTAGGTCAATATCGATGCGTCGGCTGGCATACCGCGGACCGGCCGCGTCGCGAACCCGCCCGAGCTCCCGCTCCACCTCGAGGCAGAGCTCAAGCAGCGCTTCAGGTTCGCCGAGCCACTCCATTTCAAGAACTTGATTGACAAAGTCCGGTCCGTCAAAGCCCCAGGCCGCGGTGCGCCATAGGCTTCCGCTTCGCGCAACGTTGGCCCGCTCCGCCAAGGCACCGCGGGCCTCCGCCAAAACCTTCACGGCGTCTTCGCTGTTGCTTCCGAGCAGGAGCAGGACCTTTAGTACCTTGGCATTCATAAACATTAAGGGCGTTTGCCCGCGGCAAAGAAACACATGAAGCAGTTTTTTGGTGCCCTCGTGGGCTCGGTAGTTGGGTTTTTTCTTTTAATCGCGATCCTTGTGGGCTTTGCCATCGGGGCGGCGGCCAACGCAAGCGACCCCGTTATCGGGGTGCCTGAGGGGGCCGTTCTCCACGTGCAGCTCGAAGGCGGAATCGCCGAGCGCCCCAACGAGGTCGATCAGCTTTGGGCGGAACTTCTCGACGAGCCCGCTCCGCTGTCGCTGTACGAACTCACCGAGGCCGTGCGCGGCGCCCGCCTCAGCAACGGCCAAGTCAAGGCCATTTGGCTCGACCTCGGCATGGTCGACGCGAGCTGGGCAGCCCTGACCGAGCTGCGGGCGGAACTCGCCAAGGCGAAAAAGGCCGGCGTAACCGTCGTCGCCACCAGCAAGGCCTACGACCCCAAAGCCTACTTTTTGGCCAGTGTGGCAACCAAAATCTACCTCGCCCCCGCGGGAATGCTCGTGCTCAACGGCCTCAGCGCCAGCCCGATGTACTACAAAGGCGCCCTCGACAAGCTCGGGGTCAAGGCCCACCTGGTGCGCGGCAGCGGCAACGCATTTAAAAGCGCTGGCGAACCCTTCATTGCCGACGAAATGTCTGAGGCCAACCGCCTGCAGTACACCGAATTGCTGGGCGGACTTTGGTCCGAATTCGAAACCCGGGTGCGCGCCAGCCGTACCGCGGTCGCCGACAGCGCCTGGAACCACGTACTCCAGCTCGAACCGCTGCTTACCGCCTCGCGCGCCCTTGAGCTCGGCCTGGTCGACGCCTTGGCCTACCCCGACGAGCTTCTGCTCAGCGATTGGGGCGGCGCTGAAGACGGACTGATCTCAGCCACCGACTACCTGGCGACGCTCAGCGACGACGCGAGCGCCCCCGTGCTTGCCGTAGTGTTTGCCGAGGGCGACGTGGTCGACGGTTCCGACCCCAACGCCATCGCCGATTTCGACTTCAACGAGACCGTAGACGACCTGCTTGAGCGCGACAACATTGAGGGGGTGGTGCTGCGCATCAACAGCCCTGGGGGTTCGGCCTTGGCTTCAGACGAAATTCACCGCGGCGTCACGCGCCTTGCCGAAGCCATGCCGGTCGTGGTTTCGATGGGCGGAGCCGCCGCCAGCGGCGGCTACTACATGGCGGCGCCGGCCCGCGAAATCTGGGCGCAGCCCACAACGATCACGGGATCCATCGGCGTCTTTGGCTTGCTCTTCAGCGGCGAAGAGCTCTTCAACCAAAAGCTGGGCATCAAGAGCCAGCCGGTGGCGACGCACCCCTTCGCCAACTTTCCCTCGCTGGACCGCACCCCCACCGAGGCCGAGCTGGCCGTGGTTCAGCGCTCGGTCGACCAAACCTACGCGCGCTTCAAGGAGGTCCTGGTCCAAGGGCGCAAGCTCGAGGCCAGCATAGTCGATTCGATCGCCCGCGGGCGCGTGTACACCGGCCGCCGCGCCCTGGAACTCGGCCTGGTTGACCGCCTCGGCGGGCTTCACGATGCCCTTGCGTCCTGCGCCAAACTGGCCAAAATCACCACCTACCGCGTCGAACTGCTTCCCCAAAGCGAGGAGCCGTGGCGGCAAGCGCTGCGCGAAGTTGGCGTCAGCCTGCGCAGCGCGAACCTTGAGGCCCAGCTCCGCGGACTTCAAACCCAAATCCAGCGCATGGGCGGAATTCAGGCGCGCGAAACCCTCGTCTTCTAAATCATGACGGACGACCACGAACTCCACGAAGGCCCGCTCGAAGGCCGAAACCTCGCCACCTACATGGCCTTGGCGGCCCTGTTCATTGCCGCCTTGGTCGTCTGCAACCTGGTCTCCAACAAATTCATCGAAATCGACCTGGGCTTCAAAACCTTCGTCATTTCGGTCGGAATTCTTCCGTACCCCCTCACCTTTCTCGTCACGGACCTCCTCAGCGAATTCTACGGAAAGCGCCGCACCGACTACGTCGTCTACAGCGGATTCGCCGCCCTCCTCCTCGTGCTGCTCGTCATCTGGCTGGGCGGAATTTGGCCCGCGCTCCCCTTCTCCAAGGTCGACGACGAGGCCTACGGAATGGTCTTCGGCAACTCCGTCCGCGTCATCGTGGCCTCCATGGCCGCCTACCTGGTCGCCCAGCTTGTTGACGTGCGCCTCTTTCACTTCTGGAAGCGCGTGACCCGCGGCAAGCACCTGTGGGTCCGCAACAACTTCTCCACCATGCTTTCTCAGGGCGTTGACAGCATCCTGGTCATTCTCATACTTTTTGTCGGAGTGCTTCCGTCCCCCACCCTTGTCCAGTACATCGGCGACGCCTGGCTCTTCAAAATCCTAATGGCCGCCCTGGACACGCCCTTTATGTACGCGGGTGTTTGGATGTACCGACGGTTCGTACGTACCTAAAGCTTGACCGACTGCAACTCGCGACCTAAGTCGTGAATCGTCCGCTCAATGTAGCGGACTCGATCTTCAGATACCACCGCCTTGCCTGTTGCGTACTGTCGCATCAAACTTTCGTTAATTCCCGCTCTTCGAGCAATGGCAGAAATTTTGACTTCGGGCACTAAATCAAACAAGGCCTGCATGTTCATTGAAAACACCCATTCGGTGCGAAGGCGTGCTTCCTCAGCCCATGCCTCCCCATGCTCCAAAGCCACCTCTACGTAGGATTCATATGCCTGCTTCAGGTTGTTCTTAAGTTCATCTAACGACGCACCAAACGCAGAAACCACCCCAGGAACATTTTGGGTGGTCCCCCAATACGTGCCGTCGTAATGACGTTCCACGAGCACCTCAATATTCTGATTCTTGTCCATCTTTTCTCTATTTAATTCCAGCCTGCTTTAAAATGGAATTTGCCGTACCAACTGGCAAATCCTTTTTCGGATGAGGAACTACTACGAGACCTGACTTCTGATGGTGCTTGAACACATGATGGCTGCCGTTCGTTCGAACCTTAAACCAACCATCCTTCTCATTCATCTTGATCAACGAATTGCTCTTCATCAATCAAAATTATAACTTTTCAGTTATATAACCAAATTGTTATATTCAAAAGTTTCCTAGTGACGAAATCCCCAAGAAGAGGCCCTCGTGCGAACGGACGTTGAGGACGCGACCGTCGGCGAAGGCCACGTACTGGCCCCGCTGGCCGGCGAGGACCCCCTCGAGCACATCCCCGGGCTTGCTTAGCTTAACCGACTTCGCCGCAAAGCCAGGGGCCAACGACCAATGCGCCCGGTGCTCCGTGCCGTCCGCGACCGCAAAACGCTGAAGGTCCGCAGGAATCGACGCAAGGGCGCGACCCACCGCGGCATCAAATTCCGCCCCGAATTCAAGCCCCGCCAGCATTTTGCGCCAATCGGTTTTGTCGCTAAAGTGCTGCTTCAGCGCCACTTCTATAAGCCCGGCCTCGTAGCGGTTTTCGGTTACCGCGATCACGCGGGCCCGCGTTGCCCCTTGGTCGAGCCAGCGCGTAACCTGCTGCCGGGTTCGGGTGACGCCGACCTTGATTCCGCCCGAATCGGCCAGGTACACCGTGTGCGGCTGAAGCTGGTACGCGCGCTCAAACTCGAGGTTGCGGTCCGCCTTGCCGAGGTGGGCCGTGGACAGCTCGGGGCGCACGATGCTGGCGCCGGCCATTGGGCTGTCAAAGAAGCACGTGCGGCAAAACCCCTGGGCGTGAAGCTCCGAAAAAACGCCACCGCAAGATTGGCACTCGGCCATCCCGGGCCACTCCAGGCGAAGCGGCTTGCCAGTCAGGGCGTTCACATCGATAAGGTGGCGTCCGAGCGGAATCCACGCGCGCACCGCCGGTTCCGAAACCGACAAAATCATTTTGCGCACGGGCGCCGCGGACCAAGTGAACGACATCTGAACTACCTTTTACCCACCAAAGGTACCTTGCCGCATGGCCTTTTCGCCCATCACCGACCTCGTCAACTGGCGCCTCAGCAGCCGGATTCCGCGCCTGCAGTACATGCGCGAACAGCCCGTGGCCGCCCAGGAACAGGTCTTTCGCGAACTCATGGCCGCAGCAGCCCTCACCGACTACGGTAAGGCCCACGGGCTCACCGTCGCCACGACCTATGCCGAATACGCGGCGCGCGTGCCCATCGTCAACTACGACAAGCTCTACCCTTGGATCGAGCGGAGCATGCGTGGCGAAGCCAACGTCCTCTGGCCGGGCGTCACCAAATGGTTCGCCAAAAGCTCCGGAACCACCGCGGCCAAGTCCAAATTCATACCCGTTTCGCGCGAATCCCTCGAAGAAAACCACTTCAAAGTCGGCCGCGACCTCCTCGCCTTCTACGCGGAACAGGTGCCGGACTCCCAACTCTACGACGGCCTCAGCCTGCGCCTGGGCGGATCCTCCAAGATCAACGAGCTCAACGAGCACTCCTACTACGGCGACCTGAGCGCCATCATGATCGACAACCTACCGATGTGGGCGAGCTGGCGCTCCACCCCCTCCCACGACGTCGCCCTTATGGACGAGTGGGAAGCCAAAATCGAGAAAATCGCCCAGCAGGTGGCCCGCCAAAACGTTACCTCCCTCTTCGGTGTTCCGAGCTGGATGCTGGTTCTGCTGCGCCGTGTCCTCGAAATCCGGGGCGAAACCACCCTCGAGGCCGTATGGCCCAACCTCGAACTCTTTGTGCACGGCGGCGTCGCCTACACCCCCTACGAGGCCTCGTTCGCCGCCATCTTGCCCGCCGCCACGCGCCGCCTCGAAACCTACAACGCCTCTGAAGGCTTCTTTGCCGTGCAGGACGCCCTCGACGCCGACGGCATGCTCCTGATGCTCGAACACGGAATCTTCTACGAATTCATCCCCGTCTCCGCCTTTAACGG
This sequence comes from Schleiferiaceae bacterium, assembly GCA_030831045.1. The sequence continues at coordinate 6,315 of JAURMB010000099.1, read as the reverse complement.
CTCGGACTCCCACGCCATTCCCCTTTCTGAGGTGCAGCCCGGCACCAACTACGCTGTGGTTCTCAACACCAACGGCGGACTCTGGCGGACCATTGTCGGCGACACCGTCGAATTCACGTCAGTCGCACCCTACCGCATTCGCATCACCGGCCGTACACGCCTGTTCATCAACGCCTTTGGCGAAGAACTCATGATCGACAACGCCGAGCGCGCCATCGCCGAAGCCTGCCGCAAAACCGGAGCCCTCGTCGACGAATACACCGCTGCGCCGTGGTTGGCGCCGGCCGGCGAAGCCGGCGGCGCCCACGATTGGCTCATCGAATTCCAGACTCCGCCCTATTCCCTCGACGCCTTCGGAGCCGCCCTCGACACGGCCCTCAAGGCAGCCAATTCCGACTACGAAGCCAAGCGCTACAAAGACCTGGTCCTCAGGCCGCCGCGCATCCATTCCGCCCCCCTCGGAACCTTCCACAATTGGCTCAAATCCAAAGGCAAACTCGGCGGACAAAACAAAGTTCCGCGCCTGATGAACGACCGCAGCCTGATTGAGGAGTTGCTAGTTTCTGGTTTCTAGTTCCATGCTGCCGGTTTCTAGTTGCTAGCTACTTGTTCCCGCGAGGTAGGCCTCCGGCGAGCGTGCGGTGATGCTCGCAAACTCCTTAAAGTCCTTTGCGTTCCGCGTCCAAAGCATGCGCACCGCTGCGTGCTGCATTGAAAGCGCAAGCACCGCATCTTCGTAGTCGGTGTAGTCCACCGCCCGCTCCAAAGCAGCCTTCGGAACCGCAATAAGCTCCACCGAATCCAGCAGGTCGAGCCAGCGCTCGAGGCTCCAGTACTCCGCATAATGCCGCTGGCCCACAAAGTAGGCGTTCTGCAGGACGCAGACCGTCGTTACCAGCTCCACCCCTTGGCTTTGGGCCGCGTGCACCGCGCGCAACGCCGGCTCCACGTGCCCCGCCCGCAGCACGAGCAGGTCGAGCAGCACGTCGGTATCCACCGCGATCCTCATGCGTACTTTGTTCTAAGGTGGTCCGAGCGAACCGCCTTCTGGTCAACTTGCTGCGGAGCCTGCTGCTGCCCTTGCTCCAACTCGCTGCGAATGCGCCGCACGAGCGCCGAAGCCCCATCTCCATCAGGCAGCGCGGGAGTAGCGCGCAGCTGTGCCAAATAGGTTTCGAGGAGCTCTGAAACACTGGTTCCGCGTTCCGCCGCATAGGATTTTCCGTAGGCGATCAGATCGGATTCCAGCGCCAAAGTGAGTTTTTGCTTTGCCATACGTACGAAATTACAAAAATTATACGTAGTTGGTGGTCGTGCTTGATTCATGACCGCAATTTGGTGCGCTTCAGCGCGCTAGCCGTCCCTTAAGCGGACTTAGTCGTTTATTATGGTTTAGCGCGCCGGAATGCCTTATTTTTGGGCTTATGCACGTCGCAATCGCCGGGAACATCGGATCAGGGAAGACCACCCTCACCACCCAACTCGCCAAGCACTACAGCTGGCAGCCCCACTTTGAAGAAGTGGACGAAAACCCCTACCTCAACGAGTTTTACGACGACATGATGCGGTGGTCGTTCAACCTCCAGATCTACTTCTTGCACAGCCGCTTCCGCCAGATCCATAGCTTTCGGAGCCAAAACAAAAACGTCATCCAGGACCGCACCATCTACGAAGACGCCCACATCTTTGCCCCCAACCTCCACGACATGGGCCTCATGTCGTCGCGGGACTTCAACACCTACCAAGAACTCTTCGGCCTCATGGAAGAGTTCATCAAAGCGCCCGACCTGCTCATCTACCTCAACGCGAGCGTTCCGACCCTCGTGCGCCAAATCCAAAAGCGCGGACGCCCCTACGAAAACAGCATCCGCCTCGACTACCTGCAAAACCTCAACGAGCGCTACAACGACTGGGTCAAGGGCTACGACAAGGGCCGCCTGCTCGTCATCGACGTCGACCAACTCGAATTCGACAGCAAACCCGAGGACCTCGGCAAAGTGATTGAAAAAATCGACGCGGAGCTGAATGGCCTATTTTAGCCTCTAGCTACTGGTTACTAGTGCCCGCAGGGCCTTACAATATCATTATCCTCGCGCAGATTACCGACGGCAGGACTGGCCGCAGGCCGCGCTCTTGAAATCTGGCGAAGTCGGCCACGTTCCGTGTAGCTAACCATTGTATGCCCTGTTCGAGGCAGCTGAACGCGAGCGCCGCGTCTTCAGGGTCCTTATAGCTGAGTCCGCCGCGGATCGCATCCATCGACTCCGGAATAAGCGTGAGGTTGCGCATCAAGGTGTCAAGTAATTCGATGCAGGCCCTTCCGCGCTCCCTCATCCCCACGTACCGCACCGCATGAATGACCGAGGCCGTAGTCACAAGCTCCACGCGCCCGTCCATACCCAGCTTCATTAGGTGCACCGCGTCGCCTACATACCGAGTGCGGTGCAGCACGATGTCGAGCAGCACGTTGGCATCTACAAACACTTTTGGCTTACTCATGGCGGCCGGCGGCGGCGGATTTGTAGTATGGATCTTGGGGGTCAAACTGGTCCTCGCTTCGGGGCGAAACCTTTTCGAGCGCATCCATCAGCGCCTGAAATTCGGAACTCGGTGCATCCGCGGGGGCCTGCATGGCTTCAAACAACTGCTCCACGAGTGCTGAAACGCTGAGCCCAAGCTCGTCAGCGCGCTGCTTGCCGTAGGTAATCGCATCTTCGCTCAGGCGCAGGGTGAGTTTTTTCTTTTCGGGTTCCGGATTGTATCGCATGACGTACAAAAATATGAATTCTGTACGTCATCCCGGAGATCATTAAAAAGTAAATCCGGAAAAATCCGAATAATGGGCCACGCGTTCGTTCGGATATACCCGAATTTCAAAATTTTTCACCGGACCTTTGCGACATGTTTTTGATCTCCGGACCCTGCGTCATTGAATCCCTCGACACGGCCCTGCGGGTGGCCGACCATTTGGCGGGGGTGCGCGAACGCCTTCCGCTCAGCGAAGTAATATACAAATCGAGCTTTCAGAAGGACAACCGGAGCTCCGTCGACTACTACATGGGGCCGGGGCTCGACGAGGGCCTACGCATCTTGGCGGAGGTCAAGCGCCAGTACGGATTCCGCCTGCTGACCGACATCCACTACCCCGACCAGGCGCAGCCGGTGGCCGAAGTGGTGGACATCCTGCAGATTCCGGCCTACCTCTGCATGCAGACCACGCTGGTGGTTGAGGCGGCGCGCACCGGGCGCACAATCAACCTCAAGCACGGGCAAATGGTGGCTCCGAGCACCATGGCTAAAGTTTGCGCCAAGGTCGAGTCGACCGGCAACCGCGATATTATTTTGACCGAGCGCGGATACACCTTCGGCTACAACGACCTCGTGGTCGATCCGCGGGCCTTTTATGAGCTCAAGCAAACCGGCTACCCCGTCGTGTTTGACGCCACCCACTCCATTCGCAAGTACGGAATTCCCTCGGCCGACCCCAGCGGCGGTGCGCGCCAGTACCTCGAAACCCTTGCCCGCGCGGCCGTGGCCACCGGAATCGACGGCCTCTTCCTCGAAGCCCACCCCTGCCCGTCGGAGGCGCTGTGCGACGCAGCCAGCCAGCTTCCGCTCGAGGCCTTGGAGCCGATGGTCGAGCGCCTGCTGGCGATTGACGCGGTGGTGAAGGGATTTTAAGCTTAGTCCGTTTTAACTACCTGGAACCTGCGCGTTTCACGGTCAGTTTGAATCTGAACGAGCAGTATTCCTGAGGGCAGGTCTTTTAAATCAACAGGCCCAGGCAACGTCCCTCGACGGACCACTTTGCCTTCGGTGGTTCGCACCTCATAAGTCCCGTCAACGGGCACAGTGGTGTGGAGAATGCCGCGCGTAGGATTTGGAACTAACGCCCAACTCGTCGATTGTACTTCCGTACCGAGCGTCCCTTGAACGATAAGTCCTTGCGTATTTGCCAGAGAACTCACATTTCCGCAGGAGTCTACCGAAACGACTCGGAACTCATTAGCATACAAGGACCTCGACGGAATAACGTAGGAAGTCACCGAGCTGGGCACCGACGTAACCACTTGCCATACCAAGGTAGAATCGCTCCGGAAGACTTGATACTGAGCCAGATCTGAGGCCAAACCAGGATTCCACGAAAACCAAATGGAGTTGAAGGTCAAGTAGCTACTGTCGATGTCGTGAAGTTCCGTATTAAGCTTGTCTGCGAACCACGTGCTCACGCTCGAACTTGCGGAGCCAAGATTGGTCAAAACGCGGTAGGTATAGTTTGAACCACAATTGTAAACACTGTCTCGGTAGGATAATCCAAGTGTGGAATCCACGTTGACCCAGGCACTTCCCGCACCTTTTCGTCGCATAATCTGGTAGTAGCCATTGTAATTTGAAACCGGGGAATTCCACGATAAATCAACCGTACTCGTATCCACAGCGCTCGGGCTTGAGGCCGCAAGCCATATGGTTTTTAAGGTGTCCACGGGCTCAGAAATCTGACCACATTTGGATAGGGTCCTTAGCAGGTAGTAATTGATCCCTTGGATCGGCGAAGTATGAAGGTAGGACTGTGCGCTGTACGAGGTAAGCGTATCAAGTGCCACAAATGGCCCATTTGCCACGGGCGAGTGCATCACCACATACCCGTCAAATGAAATTCCAGTATCTGCCGGACTCAACCAATTTAGCTGCACATTCCCGTTAGAAAGAACGGTAACTGACGAAGCGTTAACCACGGGCGGATCAATCATCGGCACTTTTACGTTCACAATGACGTTGATCAGCCTAGTCGCGGGAATTGGACAATGGTTGTCGCTCATCCGAAGCACGAACGAATACGGGACCATTTCTCTCGGGCAAGTAGAATTTACGACCAAATGGTCGCACAAGGTTTGCCAGTTGAATTGGACCTCATTTTGCACTGCCGAAGTCAGGCTGGATTGGGGCACCACCGGCGTCACCGTTGCGCAGGGCGGAAGTCCGCAGCCCACAGCAGAACCAATTGGAGAACCAAAATTGCCTCCTAAACCAGTAAACGTAATAGACTGCGGTTGAAAATTTGCCAATATCTGCCCGTCATTCCCTGTAAAATTGAACTTCACCTGTTCCCCCGCATTCACCGTAATAACGTACCTCAATGTGTCGTTGCCCACGATGACGGGAGTAATTGGCGGAAATCCCGGTAGCGCGCCCACCGTAACCGACGGGGCCGCGTTCACAGCCCCCGTGGGCACATTGGGGCAGTCGGAGCGCACCACAATGGGGATATCCCTAAAAATCTGAGAAATGAGCTGGCCGCAGCGGTAGGAAGAAACTTTAATGGCTGTAGCAAAAGCTCCACCGGCCTGAGGCGTAAATTGAATCGTACCTGTATTCGGATCCAACGTCGCAGGGGTCGTGCCGTTGGGCAATTGATTGGTTACCGAATAGGGCGTAACAAACGGAATTGGGACGGCATTAAAGGTGAGTAAATCGGTCCACTCGTAGTGAAGTGAATCAAAATCTGAATCAAATGCTGATTGGCTGTAGGAAAATTTTGATCCCGTACACGTTGCGGACTTTGGATATTCGAGGAATTCTGGCGATGAATCGTAGCACGATCCCGCACTTTGGGGAGCGCCATTTACCGAATACGGGTACATTACCGCCTGAAGATGCAGGTTTGCGGACGCTGGATTTTGAATGTTTGAAAGGCTTGCCGGACGGCAACATAACGAATAGCTAAAGGTCCAACCGGTGGGAGGAGGGCTTCCCGACAGCAAAATATAGCCTGATTCATAACGCGCCTCTTCTAACGCCCCGAGTCCGGTCGCCACTTGGTTGCAGCGCACGGGCGAAGGAGAAAGGTAGCAGCTCGGTGAAACGTCTGAATTGATTCCGACTTTAAACAACGAAATGCTGCCAACCGACGAATTGCTCGAAATAGCAACCGAATTGGGGAGCGTCGCTGTACCCGTTCCGCAATCGCGGTACAAGGTTAAATAAAATTTATATCTGCCTGCGAAGGGGCCAGTTGAGAAGCACTTCCACGTTATCTGCCCACCATATGCGTGGGTGGCCGTAGCTGAATGGGTGCTGAAAACGAGAATGAGGGCTAAAAGTGCGGCGCGAAATTTCATCGTTTGAAAGTTAGCTCAAATTGGTGAATTTCATGATTTTAATAAAAAAAGCCCCCGTTTCCGGGGGCTTTCACTGGGTCAAGTGTGATTCAAATGACGCTTAGTACCTGACGTACACCGGCAAGGTCACTTGACCGTCCTTACCGTAGATCACCGCGCGGTAAATGCCCGCGGCCTTGCCACTCAGGTCGAGCTG
>JAURMB010000098.1 GCA_030831045.1 Schleiferiaceae bacterium | reverse complement strand
GCCGCCGTGGGCGATACGGTCGTGGCCATGGGCCAAGGCTTTCAGGGCAGCATGGCCGGGGCGTCGTGGGTGGTTGCCGGCACGTTGAACATGGGCAATCCTGAGCTCGAAAAGCGCAGCGCCGTCGTGGGTTTGGCCGACGCCCAAGAGTTCGCCGGGGCCTACGGAATGTGGAGCTACGTGCAGGTTACGCCCCGCCGAACAGAGCTCAGCCACGACCCCACCGCCGAGCTGGGCGCTAAGCACCCGCTTGAGGGCGCCCGTTTTTTGGGATGGCAAACCCGCATGCCCGAGCTGATTCAAGCGATTCAGGCCGACTCGTCGGGCGGAAAAGTGATTTTGTTCATTTTGTATGTGGTCATCGGGTTTGGGTTGCTCGGAACCATGATTATGCTCGCCAACGAGCGCCAGCGGGAGTTCGCCATGCAGCTGGCGATGGGTATGCGGCGCGGACTTTTGGCCGGAATCGTGTTTGTCGAAGTTCTGATTTTAAGCATGGCGGGCGCCCTGGTGGGTGCGCTTCTTGGCCGCGTGGCGGTCCTGGTCCTCGACCGGTTTCCGCTCCGGCTTCAGGGTGACGTGGCCGCCGCCATGGAGCAGCAGGGCTGGGAGCCGATTTTGCCGCCTAGCCTCGACGCGTCGATTACCCTAACGCATGCCGGAATTATTGTGCTGATCGCCCTACTCGCGGCCGCATGGCCGCTCCGCACCGTGTTCAAAACCAATCCCGTTCAACGATGAACCTCCTCATTCAAATGGCCTGGCGCAACATCTGGCGAAGCCCGTGGCGCAGCGGCGTGGTCGTCGGGGCCATGGCCCTCGGCGTCTGGGCCGGAGTGTTCATGATGGGCCTCGCCCAAGGGGTCAATGCCGCCCGAACCGCGGCCGCCCTCGACGACTACGTGGGCCACGCCCAAGTGACCGATTCGAATTTTGTCGCCAACCAAGAAGTGCAGGCGTTGCTTGCCCAGCCCGAGCTGTGGACCGCGGCCTTAGACGCCCATCCTGGGGTCGAGGCCTGGTCGGAGCGCGTCGTACTCACCGCCGTGCTTCAGGCGGGCGCCGCTTCGGCCCCCGTGCAGGATCTGGCGATTGATCCTGAGCGCGAGTCGCGGGTGTTCACGGCTCCGCGCCATGTGGTGGAGGGCCGGCTGGGTTCCGAGGGCATTACCCTCGGCCAAAAGCTGGCCGAACAGCTTGGTGCCGGGCTTGGCGATCGGGTGGTGCTCACGTTTCAAGACGTACGCGGCGAAATTCACACCGTGCTCTTTGCCGTCGAAGGCGTGTACGACGGCGTCAGCAACTTGGTTGAGGGGGTTCAAGTCTATGCGCCGCTTGCCGCACTCGCTCCCGAACTGCTGGGGGGCGACAGCCTGGTCCAAGGTCGTGGTGCCGTCCACCAAATTCACTTTAGGGTGCGGAACCTGGACTCCCTCGACGCCACCGTGGCCGAACTTCGGGGGGCGGTAGCGCAACCGGGGTCCGCCATCGTGCGCACCTGGCGCGAAATCAGCCCCGACCTCAGTTACGCCGACGAAGTGCTCGCGCAGTCGCTGCTGCTGTTCATGGCCGTCATCCTCTTTGCGATGGCCTTCGGCATCCTTAACACCATGCTCATGGCCATTCTCGAGCGCACCCGCGAGCTTGGAATGCTGATGGCCATCGGGCTCACCCGCCGCAAGGTGTTTCGCTTGGTGGTTTGGGAAACGTTGCTGCTCAGCTTTGCCGGAATGCCCCTCGGACTGCTGCTGGGCCACGTGACCATTGCGGTTACGAGCCGCACGGGCATCACCATCGAAGGCGTCGACAAAGGCTTGGCGGAATTTGGGTTGCAGTCCACGATTTACCCCGTTTCTGTTCCGGAATACTACCTACCCATTGCGGTGCTCGTGGCCGTACTCGGCCTGCTGTCCTCCCTCTACCCGGCCCGCAAGGCCCTGAAATTGAACCCCATTGAAAGCATGCGTGTGCTATGAGTACTTCGTCCCAACCCCTTTTGCGCGTGGACCGCGTCGTCAAAACCTACGAATCCACGGCGGGTCCGGTGCACGCCGTTCAGGGTGTTTCGCTGGACCTCGAGCGCGGAGCCTTCGCGGCCCTTGTCGGCCCCTCAGGCTGCGGTAAAACCACCCTACTCAACGCCATTGGCGGCCTCGACCGCGTCACCTCGGGCCAAATCTGGATCGACGGCACTGAAATCACCGCCCTGGGCGACCGCGAAACCATTGAGTTCCGCCTGCGCCGCATCGGGTTCGTTTTTCAAGCGTACAACTTGGTGCCCGTGCTCAATGCCTGGGAAAACGTGGCCTTCGTAATGGAACTCCAAGGGGTCGGGGTGCGCGACCGCCGCGACCGGGCCTTCGAACTCCTCTCTGCCGTCGGGCTCGCGGGCAAAGAACTGCAGCGCCCCGCACAGCTATCGGGCGGACAGCAGCAGCGCGTCGCCGTAGCCCGGGCCCTCGCCTCGCGCCCCTCGCTAGTCCTTGCGGACGAGCCCACCGCCAACCTCGACTCGAAGAGCACCGAAACCCTGCTCGACATCATGCACGCGCTCAACCGCCAAGAGGGAACGACCTTTTTGTTCAGCACCCACGACCAACGCGTCATCGACCGGGCGGAGCAGCTCGTTCATCTAGAAGACGGCCAAATAGTGGGATAGCAAGGTTAGCTCGTTGGCTTGTTAGCTGTTGCTTGTTTCTCGTTACTTGTTTCGCTGGGGACCCCCAACGCGAAACGCTACAAGAAACCAGCAACCAGCAACATTTCCGAGTACCAAACAGGCAACCACCAAAATTCCATCCGGTTATAACCGGATTTTACTTTTTTCAAAATTCTCGAAAGCGCTATATTTCACACAATCAGGCCGTTGCGCAAACAAGCCGTTTGACGATTCTGGCCGCGCAGCATCGCCAGAAACAAGAAACAAGAACAGCTAACAAGCTAAGCTTGCCCCAACGCCAGCCGCACCGCCTCGGCCTTCTTGGCGCCCACCGCCGCAATCAGGGCCTCGGGCTTCGCCTTGCGAATGCCCGCCACCGATTTAAAGGTGTCGAGAAGGATTTGCACGGTGGCCGGGCCCACGCCGGGAATTCCGTCCAACGCGCTCGATAGGCTGGATTTGCTGCGTCGGGAGCGGTGGTGCGTAATTCCAAAACGGTGCGCTTCGTTGCGGGCCTGCTGAAGCACCTTAAGCGTTTCTGAACGTTTGTCGAGGTACAGCGGAACGGGGTCGTCGGGGAAAAACAGCTCTTCAAGGCGCTTGGCGATGCCGATGAGTGCGACGCGTCCGCGCAACCCAAGTTCATCAAAAACCTCCACGGCGGCCGATAGCTGGCCCTTGCCTCCGTCGATCAGCACCAGCTGCGGCAAGGGAAGTCCCTCGTTCAGAACCCGAGTGTAGCGGCGCGTGAGGGCCTCCTTCATCGTCGCAAAATCGTCGGGGCCCTCCACCGTTTTAACGTTGAAGTGGCGGTATTCCGACTTGGCCGGCTTTCCGTCGATAAAGACGACGCAGGCCGAAACGGGGTTGGTTCCTTGAATGTTGGAGTTGTCAAAGCACTCGATGCGCCGCGGCTCAAACGGCAGGCGCAGGTCCTTTTGCATCTGCCGCATGATTCGGTCGCTGTGGCGTTCGGGGTCGACCAGCTGCACGTTTTTCAAACGCTCCACTCGGTAGGCGCGGGCGTTGCGCTCCGAGAGCTCGACCGCGGCCCGCTTATCTCCGCGCTGCGGAACCACCACCTCAATGTTGGGCGGAACTACCTCCGGCTCGTGCGACACCAAGACCAACCGGGCCTCGCTTGGAAAGCGTTCGCGCAGTTCTGCCAGGCCGAGGGCCATAAGTTCCGCGTCGGTTTCCTCCAGCCGTTTGCGCAGTTCGAGGGTGAAGCTCTGAATGACGGCTCCGTCGCGAATGTGAAGCATGTTGACGTACCCGTATTCGGCATCGCTCAGCAGCGAATACACGTCGACCGACCCCAAAGCCGGGTTGAGCACGGTCGATTTGGATTGGTAGGCGTCGAGGCGCTCGAGGCGCTCCTTGACAAACTGGGCGGCCTCAAACTCTTGGGCGGCCGCGTGGGCCATCATTTGGCCGTAAAGTCGCTCGCGCGTGGTGCGCAAGTCTCCGCGCAGCAGCTGGCGTGCGCCCTGCACGTCGGCGAGGTAGCTGCCCTCGTCTTGGCGGCCTTCGCAGGGAGCCAAGCAGCGCTTGATGTGGAACTCCAGGCAAGCTCGGTACTTGCCCGACTCAATCGCCGTCGCGTCCATCGGCAGCTGGCAGGTGCGCAGCGTGAACACTTCTTTGATGATGTCGAGCACCGTGTACATCATCTTGCCAGAGGCATAGGGTCCAAAGTACTCTGAGCCGTCCTCGATCCGGCGGCGCGTGGCAAAAATGCGTGGATACCGCTCCTTTTTGATGCACACCCAGGGGTAGGTTTTGCCGTCTTTAAGGTTGATGTTGTAGCGCGGCTGGTGCTTTTTGATCAGCGTGTTTTCGAGCAGCAGCGCGTCAAACTCCGTCTCGGTCACGATGGTTTTAATGTCGACCACCTTGCGGACCAGCATATTGAGCCGCGCGGAATCGTGCGACTTCTGGAAGTAGGAACTCACCCGCTTTTTGAGGTTTTTGGCCTTGCCGATGTAGAGAATCACCCCCTCCTTGTCGATGTGGTGGTACACCCCGGGGCGCTCGGGGAGCGTCCGCAATAACGTCTTAAGGTGTTCGCTGAGTTCCACGGTGCAAAACTAACGAGCCCCCGGCCGGAACGCATCCGTCGGGGGCCCGAAACCAAAACTCAATCCCTAAACTACAGGATCGTAACCGTACCGTTCAGCTCCAGGCTGGCGTTGTTGGGGCGGTCGTCCAACTTAATGATGTAGAAGTAGACCCCGTCGGCGAGCTTGCTGCCCGACATATCGACGCCCGTCCAAGGCTGGGCATTGTCGTAGTTCTCGTTGCGGTACACCACCTTGCCGTAGCGGTTCATAATGGTCACCGAACGCAGGTTGGTGTAGCTCATGATTCCGCGCACGTTGAAGACGTCGTTTTGACCGTCACCATTAGGCGTAAGCACGTTGGGAACGATTACGGTGTCAATGGGCGGAATCGGCGGAACCGGCTCCCCAAACTCAATCCAGTTCGAATAGGCCGTGTCCTGCATCGGGTTTGCCGTGTAGGTCACTTGGTTGGTGTCGCGCACGCTGCGAATGCGAATGGCGTACTGGCCCGGAGCCAATCCTGGATTGCTCACCACCATTGACGAGTCCATGGTGGGCGCACCGTAGTCGCTCCAGAGGTACGTGCCAGGGGGCGTTCCGGGGACGTTTCGGCCAAACTGAACCTGATAGACCACCGAATCCCAAGCATTATAGCTCGTCCAGCCCACCGGAATCGACTGGGTATTGGACATATCGCCGCGCAGCAGAATGCTCTTAACCGTGTCCGACGAAGGCTGGGTGAATCCGTTCACGACCGCGTCCACAAAGTAGCGGTAGTGCTGAACGTCCACCCGGTTGGCGTCGACGTTGATGTCAACCCAATCGCGCAGGTTGGTGTCGGTCGTGGTGTGGACTACCTGGTACGACGAGCCGCTGTCGTCGGAACGGTGCACGCGCCACATGTTGAAGAGGTAGCGCGGAAGCGTGGTCGTATCGACGTCCCAGTACACGTGCGGATGCTCGTCGGCGTCGATCGTCACGTTGGTCAGATCCATCGCCAAGTCCACGCAGTCGTTTACGATAAGGATGATGGTGTCAAATTCCGCCATGTCCTTACCGCACTTGTTGAGCAGCGTGTTGCCGTCGTTGCCCACTTTGGAGTAGAGGTAGTACAGCCCATTCATCGACAACGGCTTAAAAAGCTTGACCACGAGCGTCATAGACTCACCGTTCACGTCGCAGTTGGGCACCAGCGCCTTAATCGGAATCGGCTGGCCATTGGGGTTGGTCAAGCGGAAGTCGGACCCGTCGGGCGACACCGACTGGCACTGAATCGCCAGGGTAAACTTCAGCGTTACCGAGGAGTCCAAGCACTCGTAATCTTTGGTCTGGCGGTTCTGCGCGTCCAGGTTCACGCCCGGCGCGTTGGGATCTAGCTTCACGCCCGCGTTCACCGCCGGGTTGCAGTTGCCCGCGACCGAGACCTGAATTTCGCGGTTCGACGACCCTACTTTCACCCAGACGTAGAAGGTCGAGTCAAATCGGTACTCGTTGACGCGAATGGCGATTACTGAGGTTTCTACCGTATTGGCGACAAATGAAATGTTCCCTGTTTTCTGATTGAGCAAAAACGGACCAATGGGAGCCGTATGGATGGGCTGCAAATAGGTGTAGCCCGCTGCGTACGGGACCGAAGCATTGGGTCCGTTATTGCGAGCGGCGATCAGTTCGTACTGAAGCGAGTCGCCGTTGGGCTCCGTGGCGTTTTGCAGGTAGTTGATGTACCCGCCCGTACAGATGTAGCTAATTGGTCGCGACAAAAAGGCCGGCGACGAGTTGTACCCGAGGGTGTTGTTGAGTTCCGCCTCAAAATAAAACCCAATGCCCGCAGAACCGGTTATACCAGTAATTCCACCGGGACGGCAGCAAAGCGACCACGAGAACTTATAATCTGGGCATTGCTGGCTGAGGATTACGTACCCCACGTAAATGTTGACCATGGGGGTAAATACGGCTGACGATTGGGGAATGCAGTCGTAGGCGCCGTAGAGCGCGGCTGAAAACTCCGGAACGGCAAGGTTGCACGTAATGTTTTGCGTTGAACCGCAGCTTGCCGAAGCGACGGTTACCGGTTGCGATGTGCCAAGACCTGCTCCCGTCGCCTCGCGGTAAATCACCAACTTGATGCGGTACTGGTTGGGCACGCCCGAAGAGTCGCCGACGTACTTGTACTGAATGTCTCCACCGATGATGTGCGAAGCCTCACTGGCCAAGGGCGCGAGCATCAAAAGGGCAAATAAAAAGCGGAACATGCGCATAGCTGCGTTCGGTTTAAGTGTAGTATACAAACATACCACGCTTCCCGCGGAGTTCCCAACCCACGCGCTGCTCCGACGCGCCCGAATGAGTAACCGCCGCGCTTAAAGGGTTTTGCGCAACCGCGCAACGGGAATTCCCAGCTGCTCGCGGTACTTCGCAACGGTGCGCCGGGCAATGGGATAGCCCTTGTCTTTAAGCAATTTAGCCAAGGCGTCGTCGGTCAGGGGATCGCGGGCATCTTCTTCGCCAATGCTCTCTTCGAGGATCTTTTTGATTTCGCGCGTTGACACCTCTTCGCCCTCTGAATTGGTCATGCTTTCACTAAAAAAGCGCTTTATGAGGAAGGTGCCAAACGGGGTCTGCACGTACTTCTGGCTGGCCACTCGGCTGACTGTTGAAATATCCATGCCCACCTCGTCTGCGATGTCCTTGAGAATCATGGGCTTGAGTTTGCGGTCGTCGCCCGTCAAAAAGTACTCTTCTTGGTAGCGCATAATGGCCGACATCGTCAGCAGCAAGGTTTGCTGGCGCTGCTTGATTGCTTCGATGAACCACTTGGCGCTGTCAATCTTGCTCTTGATGAACGTGAATGCCTCTTTTTGCTGATCGTTGTCAAAGCCCTTGGCTTGCTTGTAGTGCGTGAGCATCTCTTTGTATTCGCGGCTCACGTTGAGTTCGGGGGCGTTGCGCCCGTTGAGCTTGAGCTCCAGTTTTCCGTCAAAAACGCTTACCAAAAAATCAGGCACCACGGCCTGACTGGGTTCGGCACCTTGGGTGGCGCTTCCACCGGGCTTCGGGTTAATGCGGCCAATCTCTTCAAGTGCGGACTTTAGGTCGGACTCGTCAATGCCAAGGCCCTGCATCATTCGGGGGTAGTGCCGCTTGGCGAGCTCGTCAAAGTACCGGTCCACAAGGGCTCGGGCAATGCGCACGCTCGGCGTTTCTGCCCGGCGGATGAGCTGCAAGAGCATGCATTCCTGGAGGTTGCGTGCGCCCACGCCCGCCGGATCCATCGACTGAATCACGCGAAGCGCCTCTTCAAGTTCAGAAACCTCGATAAAAATTCCGAGCGAAAAAGCCAAGTCGTCAACAATATCGACGAGTTCGCGGCGCAAATAGCCGTCGTCGTCAAGGGTCCCAATGAGGTACTTGCAGAGCGCCTCCTTTTGCGGACTCACGCTTCGCAACGCAAGTTGCTCGTGGAGCACGTCGCTCAAATCTTGGCGCGCGACGATGGGCGCCTCATACGACTCGTCGTCGGCCGAGTAGTTGTTGGCGTTGAGCTTGTAGTCGGGCGTGTCGTCAAAAAGGTCTTCGCCAAATTCGTACTCCTGAGCTTCGGCGTAGTCGTCGACCTCGTTTTCTGAACCAAAATCGTCGTCGTTGGACTCGTATTCGGACTCGTAGGGATCTTGGTCAACCTGCGATTCGTCCTCGAGGGCCGGGTTTACCTCGAGTTCCTCCTGAATGCGTTCCTCGAGCGCCTGTGTAGGCAGCTGAATCAGCTTCATCAGCTGAATCTGCTGCGGCGAGAGCTTTTGCTGAAGCTTTAAGGCTTGGGACTGGCGTAGCACGGCGGCGGCGAATTAAAACTTGGCGCTTCCCGGGAATCGGGGGAACGGAATCACGTCGCGGATGTTGCCCATACCCGTCACAAACTGAATCATGCGTTCGAATCCGAGCCCAAATCCGCTGTGCACGCAGGTGCCAAACTTGCGGGTGTCGAGGTACCAATCGAGGTGGTGCGGATCAATTCCGACCGCCTGCATTTTCTCGACCAGCACGTCGTGGCGTTCCTCGCGCTGGCTTCCGCCGATGATTTCGCCGATTCCGGGAAAGAGGACGTCCATGGCGCGCACCGTGGTACCGTCCTC
>JAURMB010000008.1 GCA_030831045.1 Schleiferiaceae bacterium | reverse complement strand
GCATCGTCGGGGAAACTGCTATATTTGCTTGCTTTGTCGCGCAAAACTATGCTAAAGCAAGTGAACTACCGGATCCTTTCTGCTGCCGCCCTCCTCGTGGGCCTGGCTGGCCTTGTCGCTTCGTGCGAAAAACCCCGCACCGGCCCAGGATATGTGGCTGTTCGGGTCATCAACGAAGACAGTGTGGCCATTCAAAATGCGTGGATTCACCTTTCTGCCCCCGGAACCGGAACCCTGTTTACCAACCCCAATACCTACGGCTACTACTACAAAAAGTCCGGCGTAAGCGGTTGGACCAACGAACCCTGGAAGTACGAGCGCGAAGCCTACCTCGACATTGAATCTACCAAAGGCGCCTACCGCGGGTGTTCCTTCGTGCACATTGTGCCCGGCGACACGGCGGTGGCCTACGTAATCCTCCGCCCCTACGGCGATCCCAACACCGGTTGCTTGTGAAAACCTATCGCATTCTCGCCTTTGCCGCGGCCCTCTTTGTGGCTGGCGTTACGTCATGCGGCCCCAAAGAGGCCCCCGTCTACCGCTTTCAAATCGAAGTCGTTGCGGTCAACGAAGACGGCGACTTGATTCCCCTCCAAAACGCTACGGTCCGCGCTACCGCACCGGTTGTAAACGCCATTCCTGACTTTCAGGGCCGATCTGGAGTCGACGGAATCGTGCGCGACGCCGAAGGCAACGACGTGTTTCAGTACGGACTTCCCGCCGTGCTGCAAGTAACCGCGCAAAAGGGCGGAACGCCCCCGACCGTGTTCGGCTGCGGCTACCTCAAGTTGGTTGCTGACAGCACCGCCAAAGTGCAAATCGTTGTTCAGCCCTACGTCGAAGGCGTTAGCGGCTGCTAAACCATGACGGGCCTCGACCTGCTCATTGTCGCCTTAGTTCTAGCCTTTGTGGGGCGCGGAATTTGGCGCGGATTCATCAACGACCTTTCGGGACTCCTCGGGCTGCTCTTGGGCTACCTCTTCGCGGGGCCGTTGGCTAAGCGCGTCGAGCCCTTTCTGGACGCCTTTATTGACGACGCCGGACTCCGCAGCGGCGTGGCCTACTACCTGAGCCTTTTTGTGCTGTACCTCGCCGTCGTGCTGCTTGGCAAAATCGCCACGCAGCTATCTAAACTCATCTTGCTGGGATGGCTTAACCGCCTCCTCGGCGGCGTCAGCGGACTCGCCAAAGGATTCATGATTGCCGCATTGGTGGCACTTCCGCTCCGCTGGTTGGGCGACGCCTTTCCGTCGATTGGTCCTGGGGCGGACTACCGCGCTTCGTCAACCTACTACCTCAAGGCCTTAGCCTTGGGCGAATGGATGACCCCCAACTTATTCCGCGTCGTAGACGGCCTGGATTCCGGGGAGGACGCGGCCTTCTAAGTATTCCAGCATTGCTCCGCCGCCGGTGCTCACGTAGCTCACGCGGCGCGACAAACCAAACTGCTCGACAGCGGCAACGCTATCGCCCCCTCCGACGAGCGAGAACAGGGTGCCCGCCTCCGTGGCCGCGGCAATGGCTTCGCCCAGGCCGCGCGTTCCGGCCGCAAAAGCGTCAAGCTCAAACACGCCCAGCGGGCCATTCCAAAGCAGGGTTTTGGCGGTGCGAACCACTTCAGCATAGGTTTCCAGTGTTTGGGGTCCCACATCAAGGCCCATCCAGCCGTCCGGGATTTGGGCGCTGGCCGTCACCTGGGTCGCCGCGTCGGCCGCAAAGCGATCGGCCGCCACGACGTCCGTGGGCAGGTAAATGCGCACGCCCTTAGCTTCGGCTGCACGCATAATCTGGTTCGCCGTCTCGAGATGTTCGTCTTCGACGAGGCTGTTGCCCACCTGTGCCCCTTGGGCCTTCAAAAAGGTGAACGCCATACCTCCCCCGATGAGCAGCGCGTCGACGCGGTCCAAAAGGCGCTCCAGAATCACGATCTTGCTCGAAACCTTAGATCCGCCCACCACAGCCACCGAAGGCTTCTCGTTGGACGCCAAAACGCGGTCTACGTTGGCAATCTCGCTGGCCATAACCATTCCAAAAGCGCTCGACCCCTTAAAGTGCGCCGCTACGACGGCCGTTGAGGCGTGGGCGCGGTGGGCTGTGCCAAAGGCGTCGTTGACGTACGCGTCACCAAGCTCGGCGAGTTGCGCGGCAAATTCCGCGTCGCCCGCCTCTTCGCCCGCAAAAAAGCGCACGTTTTCCAGCAGGAGCACTTCACCGTCGAGCAGGGCCTTCGTGGCCGCCACGGCGTCGGCACCTACCGTCTGCGCCGAGAACTGAACCGGTCGGCCCAATACCCGCGCCAACTCGTGGGCCACGGGGCGCAGCGAGTACGCTGCCTCAAACGCTGCTTTGGGTCGGCCGAGGTGCGATACCAGTACGGCGCGTCCGCCCCGGTCCAAAATCGACTGCAGGGTTGGCAGGGTTGCCGTGATGCGCTGGTTGTTGGCTACCGTTCCGTCCTCGCGAAGGGGCACGTTGTAGTCTACGCGAACTAAAATTCGCTTTCCGCGCACGTCCAATTGGTCGATGGTTTTCATAACTCGGGGGTCTAATTTTTCGTAGTGCAAAGGTAGGGCGCTACCTTCGCTCCGCTTTGAGTTCTGCCCTTCAAATTCCGCTTCAGCAGCTGCCCGAATGGGGGCTTTGGCTCGACCAGGCCGTCGCGCGGGAACGTGTTGCCCACGCCCAAATGCTGGTGTGCGATGACGGCGGAATGGCTTGGCCCTTGGCCTTGGAGTATGTGGCCCGCGTGCTCTGCGCT
Organism: Schleiferiaceae bacterium; assembly: GCA_030831045.1. Next base: position 9,359 of record JAURMB010000008.1, on the reverse strand, counting down.
GCGCCCACGGCTTCAGGTGCGTGCGGAACTTGCCCGTCCTGCGTTCAGCTTCGGGCGTTGGCCCATCCCGACGTACACTGGATTGTACCCGTTGTGGGCGGCGAGGGGCGTGGCGACGACGAAGACACCTGCGCTCCGTTTCTAGCCGAGGTGCGGACGTTTCTTTCAGCAAACCCACACCCGCTCAGCGCTGACTGGATCGAACAGCTCGGCGGTTCCCAAAAAGTGGTGCAGATTTCGGTTAAAGAGTCCGCCCGAATACAGCGCCTGCTCTCCCTTAAATCGCACGCCGGAGGTTATAAGGTTGTGGTACTTTGGATGCCCGAACGCCTAAACGACGCCGCGGCCAACAAGCTGCTCAAACTGATTGAGGAGCCGTTGGACCGCACCCTTTTGCTCTTAATCAGCCACAACGAGGGCGCGGTCCTTCAAACCATACGCTCGCGGTGTCAGGTTCACTACGTCAAGCCGCTCCCCACGGGGGTGCTGGTGGCGGCGCTCGCAAAGGCCGGCGTTGATACCCAGCAAGCCAGTGTGCTGGCTGAGCTCTCGGGCGGACAACCTGGACGCGCGCTCATGCTGCACCGCAACCGCGAGGCCCTTCGTGAGCCGCTTCAGCGCTTTGTCGAATTCATGCGGTTGGTGTACAAAAAAGACCTTGTCGCGCTCCTTCAGTTCACAGAAAGCCTTGCCAAAGAGCCTCGGGAGCAGCAAAAGCAGTGGATCCACGTGAGTTCACACCTCATGTCGCAGCTGCTGCGAATGCGCTACGGCGCGCTGCACGCTTCGTTATTTTCATGGTTTCCTGACGTACCGTTTCAGCCCGAGGGGCTGGCCCGGCTGCTTCACGAAGGCCAGCACGAAGAGCTACAGGCCCTTTTTCTGTCTGCACTAACGGACCTTCAGCGCAACATTAACAGCCGAATGGTCCTAAGCGACCTTGGAATTTCGGTTATGAAGCTTTTCGCAGCACGTAAATAAGGCTCGAAGCGTTGCTGTTGCCGCCGAGCACGTTGCTTTTTATTCCTTGATAAACTGCTGATAACCAGTTTTTTGACCCCGTTTTGTACGCTTCACTTAAGAGCGATACATAAAAAGCATCCATCCGCATCGGGTGAACTTCTGACACAAACCATCCGGTCGACCGAGCAAGTGCATTGATCGACGCCTTGGTAAAGTGCCAATAGTGAATCGGCACATCGTATGCCGCCCAGTGCGGTCCGTAGTGCTGAGCATCTGGCGACTCGTAGTTTGGCACCGCGACGATAAGGGCGCCCCCCGTGTTCAATCGAGCCCGAATCCACGCAAGCGCTTCGGCGGGATCGTCCAAGTGCTCAAGAACGTGGAACAGCGTGACTACGTCGTACGTATGCGTCGCGTCAAGCTCGTCTCGGTGGGTCGCAACGCGTCCGGTCTTTAGTTTTTCTTGAGCCCGCCGGCGCGCTTCAGCCGAAAGCTCTATGCCATCGACGTGCCATCCGGCCCGCTCAGCTCGGCTCGTGAAAACACCAACCCCACAACCGTAATCAAGCAACGAGCCTTTAGATTTTTTCGATGCACGCTTGATCAGGCGCAGCTTTTGTCCTGCTGCAACCGTGCGGGCCAAACCATAGAGCCGACCAAACAAACCAGAATTTTGATCTTGGTGAGACGTGTAGGAGGGGCTCTCGTAGTAGGGCCCTATTTCGTCTGGGCGCGGACTGGTAATGCCGCAGCCGCAGGACACACAAAAAGATACGGTGAACGACACTTGGCTTACCATGTGGTCAACCACGGTCATTGGTAGTTCGCGTTGGTCTGAACCGCAGCAGGGGCAATTGTTAACTTCCATAGTGTTCCACGTGGAACTACCGGCCCAAATGGACCAGTAGAATTTGTATGTCGGCCGGTGATACACCCGATACGCGGCTTGCTTGACCTACCGTTTCGGGCCTCAATTTATTTAGCTTTTGCCGCGACTCTATGCTCAAGGCGGCGATCCGTTCAAAATCAAATTGGGCAGGAATGCGAACGCTTTCTAATCGCTTCAATTTTTGAACTTGCTCCTGCTCTTTTTCCAAGTAGCCGCGGTATTTTTCGTCAATTTCAACCTGCTCCCAAACCAACTCATCCGCCACGGGCTCCACAGAGGACAGGTGGGCGCGCAAGCCCGATAACTCAAGCTGGGGGCGAGAGATTAGGGAACGAAACGGCCCCTTTTGCCGTAAGGGCGTAGTTCCGCGCTCCTCAAGAAACGCGTTCCAGTGCTCTGGCTCCGCGTTCTGCGCGTCAAGCCACTGTTCCACGTGGAACCGCTGCTGCTCCTTTTGTTCGAATGAGGCCCACTGTACGTCCCCAACTAAACCCAAATTTCGGCCCAACGGAGTTAAACGACGGTCGGCATTGTCTTGCCGCAAACTCAAACGGAATTCTGCTCGACTGGTAAACATGCGGTAGGGCTCCTCGGTGCCCTTCGTGATTAAGTCGTCAATCAGGACTCCAATGTATGCCTCGCTTCGGTCAAGTATGAATTCTTCCTTGCCCAATACCGCTTGAGCTGCGTTTATTCCGGCCATAAGTCCTTGACAAGCAGCCTCTTCATAACCCGTAGTTCCGTTGATTTGCCCTGCAAAATATAGACCGTCCACGAGCTTGGTCTCAAGGCTGTGCTTCAGTTGGGTGGGCGGAAAATAGTCGTATTCCACCGCATAGCCCGGCCTAAAAAACCGTACCTGCTCAAACCCAGACACCTGCTGAAGTGCTTCGCGCTGCACTTCTTCAGGAAGGCTTGTAGAAAAGCCGTTTATGTACATTTCTACCGTGTCCCAGCCTTCAGGCTCCACAAACAACTGATGACTTGTCTTGTCTGCAAAACGATTGATTTTGTCTTCAATACTTGGGCAGTAGCGCGGTCCGCTGCTTTGAATGGCGCCGTTAAACAATGGGCTTCGATCGAACCCGCTGCGCAGCGTATCGTGCACCGATTCAGACGTGTGCGCAATCCAGCAGTGGCGCTGCTTCGTTAGGGGTTTTGACGCCCAATAGCTAAAGGTACCGGGGCGCTCGTCGCCTTCCTGTACTTCGAATTTGCTGTAGTCCAAGCTGCGGCCGTCAATGCGTGGCGGTGTGCCTGTCTTCATTCGCCCAGAAGTAAAGCCAAAGGACTGAAGGCATGCGGTAATTCCCCGAGCGGTCCCCTCGGCGCTGCGCCCGCCGTTCATTTGCCGTGTTCCAATGTGCATAATTCCGTTCAAGAACGTACCACTGGTAAGCACAACTTTAGAACACGCGATTTCTTCGCCACTTTGAAGTACGACCCCGCGGACCTTGACTCCATCAAGTAGGACTTCATCTACGGTGCTTTGAATAAAATCTACCTTGGGTATAGATTCAAGTGCTAAGCGCCACTCCTCAGCAAACCTCCATCGGTCGTTTTGCGTTCGCGGACTCCACATCGCGGCTCCCTTACTTCGGTTAAGCATCCGAAATTGAATGGCCGTTTTATCAGATATAATACCGCTCAATCCTCCAAGGGCGTCTATTTCTCGCACAATTTGACCCTTAGCCACTCCGCCCATTGCAGGATTGCAGCTCATTTGGCCAATCGTTTGCATGTTCATGGTCACTAGCAGAACCCGGGCTCCAAGCTTCGCTGCCGCCGACGCCGCTTCGTTACCGGCGTGTCCAGCGCCTACCACAACTACATCGTACCGCATCATAATCTTAGTTCCACGTGGAACAACTTGGGTGAATACTTAAGTAGTAATCTTCTTTTGCGCGAATTTCCTTGCGTTGGGCCTCCGTCTGATCGTTGTACCCTAAGCAATGCAGAAGTCCATGAACCAGTATGCGGTGTAGTTCCTTCAAGAAGACCTCACCTAAATCCTGGCTTTGAAGTGCTATTTGATCCCAACCAAGTGCAAAGTCCGCAGACACAGGGTTTGGGGCCTCTGATTCCGCAAACGTAATGATGTCTGTATCGTAATCGTGATGAAGAAACTGACGGTTAAGTTCGATCATTTCTTCCCGATAAAAAGCTTTGTAGCTCAAACGCTCAATAGAGGCACCTTCGGATGATGCTACCAGCACCAACCAATCTGCGGTTTGCTTTTTCGCGAAGCCCGCTGTTTTGGGTAGTTCAAACGTTACCGCCACAAGGAATTTTTGCTACACGTGCTGCATGCCTACCTCCTTCAAAGGACGCTTGGATAAACGCGTCAACGCAATTCAGTCCCACTTCTTCTGTGATGAACCGACCCGGAAGGGCTAAAACATTCGCATCGTTATGCTGTCGAGCTAATGAGGCTAATTCAGGAAGCCAACATAAGGCCCCCCTAACTCCTTCATGCTTATTCACCGACATATTGATGCCGTTTCCGCTTCCGCATACCACAATACCCAAGTCGCACGCGTGATCAGCAACATCCGTAGCTACGGCATGACCGAAGTCGGGGTAGTCTACCGAATCGAGCGAATACGCACCGCGGTCCACAACGTGATGGCCAAGTTGGGTCAAATGGGCCTTTATAGCTTCTTTAAGCGGATATCCCGCATGATCGGAGCCAATGGATAAGTTCATGTTCGTAACGCGTTAATAAGTGATTAAAAAGTATTCATAACTCATCATAAATCCCATAGCCCGTAAAATTGTTAACCATCGCTTCGGTTAACTCGGTAGGTTTTCCCTGTAAAGTCCCGTTAGAAGTTATGGACATTTGACCAAGGATAACGGTTTTCACGTTGGGTAAGGTTATTTGTTAACCTAATGTAATTCAATTAGTTAAGTTTTTATCATTGGTTAATAACCTGTTAATTGTTTGGAATAACTCAGTACTGCAAGCAGTCCCAAAAAAAGTTACTAAACCTATTAACCGACCATTACTAATAGAATTACCTAAATAATTTAATAATGATTAAATGTTGAAAACGATCCCTTGAGCCAACGGTAGGGCATTGCCGTAGTTCAGCGTGTTGGTTTGGCGACGCATGTAGGCTTTCCATGAGTCCGACCCGCTTTCTCGGCCACCACCGGTTTCTTTTTCGCCGCCAAAGGCACCACCAATTTCAGCTCCACTGGTTCCGATATTGACGTTGGCTATTCCGCAATCCGAGCCGCTTGCACTCAAAAAGCGGTTCGCTTCCTGCATGGATCCGGTCATAATTGCTGAACTCAATCCCTGGGGCACATTGTTTTGAAGGGCAACCGCCTCGTCGAGTTCACGGTACTTCATGACGTAAAGCAGCGGAGCAAAGGTTTCGTGCTGAACGATACTCCAATCGTTTTGGACTTCAGCAATCGAAGGTTTTACATAGCAACCGCTGGCGTATTCCGCGCCCTCTAGTTTACCCCCGCGCAAATGGAAGATGCCACCTGCGGCATCAACGGCATCTAGGGCGTTTAAATACATCGAAACCGCGGCCTCGTCAATTAAGGGACCAACGTGGTTTTCAGCCAACAAAGGAGACCCAATTTTTAGTTGTGCGTAGGCGTTTTTAATGGCTTCAATGACCTTGTCAAAAATGCTCTCGTGAATAATCAAGCGTCGCGTTGAGGTACAGCGTTGACCGGCGGTGCCTACGGCGCCAAACACTGCGGCAGTAACGGTCATTTTGAGGTCCGCAGTTGGGGTAACAATGATGGCGTTGTTCCCGCCGAGTTCTAGAATACTGCGGCCAAAGCGGGCGGCAACTTTTTGGCCAACTTCACGGCCCATACGTGTCGAACCCGTGGCAGAAACCACAGGAATGCGGCTATCTTCAGAAAGGCGGACGCCGATTTCGACACCTCCGGTTACGATGCACGACAACCCAGCAGGAACGTTGTTCTGAGCGGCTACACGGTTCCAAAGAATTTGGCAAGCCACGGCACACAACGGAACTTTTTCTGAAGCCTTCCAAACGACGGAGTCTCCGCAAACCCAAGCAAGGCAAGCGTTCCAAGCCCAAACAGCGACCGGGAAGTTGAAGGCAGAAATTACGCCTACGACGCCGATGGGGTGCCACTGTTCCATCATGAAGTGGTCAGGGCGCTCAGACTTCAGCGTGAGCCCCGCGAGCTGGCGCGAAAGACCAACAGCGTAGTCGCAGATGTCAATCATTTCTTGAACTTCCCCCTGACCTTCGGCAAGGGACTTACCCATTTCGTAGCTAACCAAGGCGCCTAAGGCCTCTTTGTGCTGGCGAAGAAGGTTTCCGTACTGCCGAACGACTTCACCCCGCTTCGGGGCGGGCACCGTCCGCCATTCTAAAAAGGCTTCGTGCGCCGCCGCTACCGCCCGATCGTACTGTTCAGGGGTGCTGATGGAAACGCTAGCAATCACCCCGCCGTCAACGGGAGAGCTGCTGGTGATGCGTTCGCTATGGTCAAACGAGGTTCCGCCGATCCAGGTTCCGGCGTTGTGGGCTTGAATACCAAGCTCTTGAAGAAAGGAGAGGGATGCGTTCATAGTTCAAAGGGCTAACCCCACAAAGGTAGCCCGCTGAACGCGGCCACGAAGAGGTACTCAACTCGCTTCCTCGAGCAAATGTTTGGTTTTCATATACTCCTTCGGCGTTTGATTCGTTTGGCGCTTAAATGCCGAAATGAAGTTGTTTACGTTGCTGTAGCCCACGGTGAACGCCAGCGAGGCTACGTTGTTGGACCCCAGATCAATAAGCCGCATGGCTTGCTGAATTTTGTGCTGGGTAATTAGCTCTTTGGGGCCAATTTTAAAGTGGCGGATGCAGGCGCGCTGAAGGGAACTTCGGCTCATGTGCAGGGCGCGCGCCAAGCTTTCAACGTTGATGTTTTGGCGCAAACTCTTTTGAATCATTGCGACAATGCGCTCCCTCTCGGTCATTTCGGCGGGCGGCGCATACTTGCTTCGCGGACAAAGTCCGAGCAAACGCTGGGCTTTCAGCACCAACTCTTCGGTATCGACATCGGCGGCAAGGCAGTCCAAGGCACCGTTTCGCAAACTTTGAATGCGGTGGTTGATCGTGCAGGGCACCGACACCATAAGAACCCAAAGCATGTTCAGGTCTTCGGTTTGGTCGAGCTCTTCCATCAAAGCGGCGCCGGCGTCGCTGGTGTGGGAAATATCGAGGATCGCGAGGTGCGGCAGCCGCAGGCTGTTTTGCTCGGTCCACGAGGCTAAATCAGGTGCGTGCGCTACCTCAATATGCTGGGCCTTAAGTGCTTCTTCGAAACGCTTGCGCAGGCCTTCCTGAGGAGAAAGGACGAGAATCATGGGTGATTTGGTTCATTGGTTGGTCCAACGAATATAGCAAGAATTGGCTGGCTGCGGCGCACGCAACGCCCCACGTGCTTTTACTGACGCGGAGTTCCGATACGCGCAGAGCGCCGCCGCCCGAGCGTCGTGTGCGAACGGGAACGCACGAGGTCAGCACCATGAAATAAAAAAACCGGCAGCGTTGGGGCTACCGGTTGATTTTGGAGGTCTCGAGCGGATTCGAACCGCTGTACAAGCTTTTGCAGAGCCTTGCCTAACCTCTCGGCCACGAGACCATGGAGGTCTGCAAAAGTAGGTAAATACCGCGAACCCCGCGCGGCCAACGCAAACTTGCGTTAACGGCGCACATCCCAGACCACGCGCACCGCCCGAACGTCGCCGTCTAACGGCGGATTAAGCTTGGCTAAAGAAATCTTAACGCGCTCAACCATAGGATGTTCTGCGATGATTCGGCGCGCCATTCGCTCCAGAACCGTTTCGAGGAGGTTGGCGCGAACGGCCATCTCTTCGCTGACAATTCGGCGCAAGGCCACGTAGTCCACGGTGTCTTCTAGGGCGTCGGTTTCGGCGGAGCCGACCACGTCTGCCCAGGCCCGAACGTTGATGAGGTAGTCGCTGCCAATAATCGCCTCTTCGGGAAGGCAGCCGTGAAAAGCATACTCCCGCTGGTTTACGAGGTCAATTCGGGTGCGTCGCTTCATGCTGCGTTAACCGAGGGTTGCGATGGCGGACTCGATACGCGACTCGCATTCGGCGCGACCCAAGAGTTCCATGACCCCAAAAATGCTCGGGCCCTGCGTGGTTCCGGCGATGGCGAGGCGAACAACGGGACCGACGGCGCCAAACCCGAGACCCGTTTCGGCAAGAAACGACTTAAACGCTTCTTCGAGCGCGGACTCCGTGTAGTCGGTCGCCGCCCAGCGCGGAGCCAAGCTGCGCACGTGTCCGGCCGATTCCGACGTCCATTTTTTGCCCACCATGACCGCGTCGTATTCGGCCGGCTTGGCAAACAAGTAGGGGGCGGCGTGCACGGCATCCGACATGAATTCCGCGCGATCCAAAAAGAGGCTTAAGGCCTTGGTGGCGAAGGCAGTATCGATGGAGGCACCAAAGGACTCAGCAACCCCAGCCTGGTACTCGGCCGCAAGCATTTCGGGCGAACGCTGACGCAGGTGCTGCTGGTTGAACCACTTCGCTTTTTCGAAGTCAAAGCGGGCACCTGCTTTGTGGACTTTATCGATCGAAAAGGCCTGAACGAGCTCGTCGAGCGAGAAAATTTCTTGGTTGGTACCCGGATTCCAGCCCAAAAACGCCAGCATGTTCACGAAGCCCTCGGGGTAAAATCCGCGTTCGCGGTACCCGCTCGCGGTTTCGCCCGTCTCGGCGTTGGCCCAGTTGAGTGGAAATACAGGAAAACCCAACCGGTCCCCGTCGCGCTTCGAAAGCTTGCCGTTTCCGTCGGGGCGAAGCAAGAGCGGAAGGTGCGCAAATTCAGGCTGTTCCCAACCAAAAAATCGGTACAGCAGCACGTGGAGGGGCGCTGAAGGCAACCACTCTTCGCCCCGAATCACGTGGGTGATCTCCATCAAATGATCGTCAACGACGTTGGCGAGGTGGTAGGTCGGCATGCCGTCGCCCTTGAGTAGGACTTTGTCGTCAAGGTTCAGCGTGTTGACGCTCACCCAGCCGCGAATGCGGTCTTCAAACTTCACTTCTTCGTTGCGGGGCATTTTCACGCGGATCACGTAGGCTTCGCCAGCGGCCAAGCGGCGCGCGACCTCGTCTTCGGGCAGCGTCAAACTGTTCTTCATCGACGTGCGGGTGATGCTGTTGTACTGCCAGTTGGGGTTTCCGGCGGATTTTGCCCGCTCCCGAATCGCTTCAAGCTCTTCAGGCGTGTCAAACGCGTAGTAGGCGTGGCCAGCAGCTAAAAGCTGGTCGGCGTAGGCGCGGTACATGGGTTTGCGGTCGGACTGGCGGTAGGGCGCATGCGGTCCGTGGTCGGCAATTTGGCCGTTCACGCCGATTCCTTCGTCGGGCGAAATTCCGCACCAAGCCAGGGAGTCGACGATGTACTGCTCGGCACCCGGAACAAAGCGGGTTTGGTCTGTGTCTTCGATGCGGAGCAAGAAATCTCCGCCCAACTTT
>JAURMB010000097.1 GCA_030831045.1 Schleiferiaceae bacterium | reverse complement strand
CCGAGGTCGCAGCACCTGACGCCCCCGAGGTCGCGTCGCCATCGAAGCCTGCGCGCGAAGAGGTCCGCACGGAATTAGCTGCAAATGCGGATCGGGACGACGCCCCCGACCATACCGCCGGTGAATTTGCACTCGTGGTTGGCGCCTTTGAAGAAGCTGGCAACGCCGAACGCCTCGCCGCAAGCCTTCGCCAAGCCGGTTACCCTGCTAAGGTGCTAAAATCTAACGTGGGACTGAAAAAAGTAGCCCTTCGTACCTTTGCCGATGCGAATTCGGCACGTCAAGCCAAAGCCGAATTGAAGTCTGACTTCCCGGCTATTTGGATTTACCACGAATGAAAGCTAAAAACCCCTCGGCATCACTGACGGTGATGACGGAGATCGTTCTTCCGAACGACACCAACAACCTCAACAACCTTTTTGGGGGCCAGCTCCTCAGCTGGATGGATCGCTGTGCGGCGATTGCTGCGCACCGACACTGCCGGCGAACGGTCGTCACCGCCTCCGTGAACAACGTTTCGTTTAACGAGGCAATTCCGCAAGGGGCTATAGTAACCCTGGAATCCAAGGTTTCGCGCGCATTCAGCACGTCGATGGAGGTCTGGGTCGATGTCTACATGGAAGACCAGCGGGGGTCCGGCAAGCAAACCAAGTGCAACGAGGCCATTTACACCTTTGTGGCCGTGGACGACCTGGGTCGACCCATTCCGATTCAGGCCGTAGAACCCGAGACCGAAGAAGAGCAGCGCCGCTACGACGGCGCCCTTCGCCGACGCCAGCTGGCGCTGATTTTATCGGGCAAGATGAAGCCCGAAGATGCGCACGAGCTCAAGGCTCTGTTTCTACCCCGCGAAGACGCTGAGTAGCCCCGCCGCCAACAGACTCGGCCCGAGAAGCACCCGCATCCAGTACTTGGGTAGGTAATCTTGAAGATTTAGGAGCTGCGGCGTGGCAAAGACAGCCAAAAGTCCGCTTGTCGACGCATCAGGGTGCGCGATGCGCCACACAACGGCAACTAAGATTCCGGACCACGAGAGGTAAAGCCCTTGGCGCTTGCTGCGCTTAGCCGAAACGGCGGCCCGCAACGTCTGCGGAATGGCCATGAGCAACCAAAAAAGCAGAACCGCCTCGCCGGGACTCGGCACAAAGACCTCCAGCCGCGGCTGAAGCGGTGCGATCCATGCATAAAAATCAGCGGGTCCGCCAAGGGTCCAATGGTAGGTGGCGATGGCCGCCGCCGGCACCAGCCATCCCATGATGAGCTGCAGAAAGCCCCGACCCGAGCGGTTGGTCCCCCAGCCAATGGCCCACAGACTTACCAAAATGAAGTACGAAAACCGCACGTTCCACAGCAGGAGGAGTCCCGTGACAAACCCCAAGTTGATCCGGCGCGTCAACGCGCTGCGCTCGTCAAACGACATTTCATAAGCCAGTGCCATCCAGGTAGCGGCGGCCAGCGATCCGCCCAACGTGTGCCACTGAACGCCCTGACGCCCACTGCTCAAGGCAAATACGGCCACAAACCAGAGCCACCCATACAAGTAGTTCATCTTGAGGTAGCGGCTGCGGTACACCAAAATGAACTTAAAAAACCAGGCCGCCACGCCGGTGGCAAGGGCCAAGGTGACCGGCACGGGTTGGAGCAGCAAGGTGTTTAGACCCACCGTTGCGAGCGCGGCCACCGCGACCAAAACCACGGCGACCCCGGGGTGAGCGTTTCTAAAGAGGAGTGTGGGCATTTGCTCGCGTTGGGTTACCTTTGGGCATCTCAAAAGTACATTGCTATGCCGCTGCGCTCCATTTTTGAAGGATTAGGTGATTTGTTTACGTGGACCTTTAAGGCGATGCCCTACGTAGGTCCGCTGGCCAACGTCGTGTTTTGGTCCATCATCGCGGGCGGAATCGTGTACTGGCTCCGCGAAATGAGCAAGCACGAGAAGCAGCAAGGTTAAGCCTACTTGAGCGGCCAGCCGTAGATCGTTCCGATGTCGCGGCGCACCTGCTTCCCCTCAAATTCTATCTGATCAACGCGGGCGTACGCCCGCGTTTTTGCTTCGTGCACGTCGGCGCCTAGGCCTGTGACGGCGAGTACACGCCCCCCCTGAGTTACCAATTGCCCGTCGCGCTCCGCAGTTCCCGAGTGAAAAAGCAGGCTGCCCTCCGCGGGCAGATCGGTCCCCGTGATCGGCAATCCCTTGGGGTAGTCGCCCGGGTAGCCGGGCGACGTGAGCACTACGGTGATCGCCGTTTCGGGCTTGGTCGCTACAGGGCGGGTGTTTACCTCGCCGCGGGCCGCGTCAATCATGAGGGCCAGCAGGTCTTCGTCGATGCGCGGCAACACGGCCTCGGTCTCGGGATCGCCCATGCGCACATTGTATTCAATCACTTTGGGTCCGTCGGCGGTGAGCATGAGGCCGAAGAAAATGAATCCGCAGTAGGGAATCTCCTCGTCGCGCAACCCGTCAAGGGTCGGCTGGATGATTTCCGTATGAACGCGGCCGAGCACCTCGGGCGTCACAAAAGGTACCGGGCTGATGGCCCCCATGCCGCCCGTATTGGGGCCCGTTTGTCCTTCGCCGACGCGCTTGTAGTCGGTAGCCTGCGGAAGCAGCACGTAGCGCTCGCCGTCGGTCAGCACAAACACCGAAAACTCGGGGCCCGTCATAAACTCTTCGACGACCACGGTGCTCGAGGCGGCGCCAAATTTGGCTGCCCCCAGCATCGCGTCGAGCTCTTTGAGCGCCTCCACGACGTCGTCGAGAATTACGACGCCCTTTCCTGCGGCGAGCCCATCAGCCTTAAGCACGTAGGGTCCGTCGTAACTCAGCACATACATTTTGGCGGACTCTAGCTCGTCTTTGCCAAAGCTGCGGTAGCCCGCCGTCGGAATTTGGTGGCGCATCATGAACGCCTTGGCGAAGTCCTTGGAGCCTTCAAGCTGGGCCGCCTCGGCCTTGGGCCCGATGAAATGAATGTGCTGCAGGTTGGGGTGCTCGGCAAAAAAATCCCCGAGCCCGTGCACCAGCGGCTCTTCGGGGCCCACAACCACTATGTGAATGTCTTCACGAACGCAAAAGTGAACCACGGCGTCGCGGTCGCGCCAGTCGAGGTTGACGCAGGTTCCGAGTGCCGATAACCCGGGATTACCCGGCGCGATAAACAGGTTCGAAAGCAGGGAACTTTGGGCGATGCTCCACGCAAAAGCGGACTCCCTGCCGCCCGAACCGAAGATGAGTACGTTCATACGGGCAAAGGTCGGTGCTTGTGGGGCAATCCCCAAGGGAATGCGCACCGCAGCCCGCGAAACGCACGAGAAACGCGACGACCAAACCGAAAATCCGCACGCTAAACCTCTAGTAAGTGTAGATTTTACACACAAAATATTTAACTTAACTAATTATTTTACAATTACTTAATACATTTAAGGTGCATGAACCACAATTAGTAATGCGTACTATATTGCGAAGGTTAATGGTAGATTGTACCATAAGATATTTCTCCCTATGATGAAGCGATACATTGCCCTAGCCGCAGCCGCCGTTCTTGCGTTGAGCCCGACGGCCTGGGGCCAGACCCAAACCTCCACCATTCAAGGCAGCGTGGTCGAGCAAGACGGCGGAAGCCCCGTACCCAACGCCGTGCTCATGCTGAGTACCTCAAGCGGTGTGCTCGGTACCACCGACGCCCAAGGCAAGTTTACTGTGAAGGTCGCTGACGGCGCCTCGCTTCGCGTCCGCGCGCTCGGCTACACCGAAGTCGTCGTTGCGGCGCGCAACGGAATGCGGGTCCAACTCCGCGCCGAAACCACGGAACTCGACGAAATCGTCGTCGTCGGTTTTGGTACGCAAAAGAAGAGCAACGTGACCGGGGCGATTGCCCAAGTGAAAGCAAAGGACCTGGAAAGCATGAGCTTGTTCCGCGTGGAGCAGGCGCTGCAGGGCCGCACCGCCGGGGTGCAAATCACGCAAAACTCGGGTCAGCCCGGGGCGGGCAGCGTTGTGCGGATTCGCGGAACGGCCTCAATTAACGGGTCGGACCCGCTCTACGTCGTCGACGGCGTGGTGATTGGTGGAGGAATCGACTACCTGAACCCCAACGACATCGAAACGATTGAAGTACTTAAGGACGCCGCTTCTGCAGCGATCTACGGTGCCCGAGGTGCCAACGGGGTCATCATTGTAACGACCAAAAGCGGTAAGGGAGCCGGTGGCCAAATGAATGTAAGCGTTTCAGCCTACCAGGGCGTGCAAAACCCCTGGCGCAAGGTTTCGAGCTTGAACGCGACCGAGTACGCCACGCTGCAAAACGAAATGGCGGGAGCCGCCGGACAAGCGATCCCCTACGCCGATCCCCGCGCGTTCGGCGAGGGCACCGACTGGCAAGATGCCGTGTTTAACCGCAACGCCCCCGTGCAATCGCTCGACGTGAGCATGGCGCAAAGCAGCAAGGACGCGAGCTACTTCGCGTCCGTGGGCCGCTACCGCCAAGAGGGCATTGTGGCTCCGGGGCGTTCGAACTTCGAACGCATTTCAGCCCGCCTCAATACCACCAACCAGGTGCACCGCGCGATTAAGGTGGGCATGAGCACGGCCTTCACCCACAACACGAGCCAGTCGGTGGCCGAAAACACCGAGTTCGGTTCGCCTTTGGGCCGCGCGCTGAACATGGATCCGATTACGCCGGTGTACGAAACCAATCCCCTGCGGCTCAGCCAAGCGCCCTATACGGTGGGCGGATCGCTGCGCGGCAATTTGGTCCGCGACCAAGGCGGAATTTATGCCATTTCGCCCCGCGTAACGAGCGAAGTGGTGAACCCGGTCGCGGCGCTCCTGACCAACACCAACGTGGGCTGGTCCGACAAAATCGTGCACCAGTCCTATGCCGAGGCCAAGCTGGCCGAGGGGCTGACCGCCCGCACCAGCTTGGGAATCGACCTGGCGTTTTATGGCGGCAACGGATTTATTCCGTCGTACTACCTCAACGCCACCAACTTCCTGGACACCAATTTGGTGACCCAGAGCTTCAACCGCGCGTTTTCGTGGATGTGGGACAACACGGTTTCGTACACTAAAGATTTTGGCGCGCACCACATTGACGCGGTCGCCGGCCACTCGGCGCAGGCCGTGAACGGCAGCTTTATGGGCGGAAGCAAGCGCGACGTGCCCACCGACGAGTTTGGCTTTGCCACGATCAGCTACGCCCGCAACGCCGAGTCGGAACGCGTGTACGGCGGACGTTGGGAGCGCTACGCGATCGAGTCCTACTTCGGCCGCATGAACTACGACTACGACGACCGCTTTTTGGCCACCGTGATTCTGCGCGCCGACGCGTCGAGCCGGTTCGGGCCCAACTTCCGCTGGGGCTACTTCCCTTCGATCTCCACGGGATGGAACCTTCACAAGGAGGCCTGGTGGAATTCGGACCTAATTACCAACTTTAAAATCCGCGCCGGGTACGGTATGAGCGGCAACGACGCCGCCGGCTCGCTCGAGTATGCGGCCACGATTTCGGGCGGACGTAACTACAGCTTTGGCTACAACGAGTTTATGCAAAACGGCACCTCGCCCAGCCAAATAGCCAACCCCGATCTGCGTTGGGAGCGGGTAGGCCAAGCCAACTTCGGGGCCGACGTGCGCTGGGGTAAGTACCTCTACACCAACGTTGATCTGTACCACCGCGCGACCTACGACATGAAGACGCGTCCGGTGCTGCCTGACTACATTGGCAACGACGCCCCGACGGCCAACGTCGGACGCATGCTCAATATGGGTATGGACCTCGAGGCGGGTTACGAGCGCAGCTTCAGCCCCACCCGCAGCCTGCGCGTGGCCGGCAACGTGAGCTTTTTGCGCAACGAAGTGGTCTACCTCGGCAACGACGGCGGCTACCTGCCCGGGCAGCGCTGGGGTCCGCAAGGGCTCGAAATCACGCGCATCCAAGAGGGACTGCCAATCGGCTACTTTTTTGGCTACCTGACCGACGGGGTGTTCCAAAACTCGGCCGATGTGGCGGCGCACGCCAATTCTGAAGGCGACCTGCTGCAGCCCGACGCGGTGGCTGGTGACTTCCGCTTTGTCGACGTGAACAACGACGGCGAGCTGAACGCCGAGGACCGCACCTACCTGGGCAACCCAACGCCCGACGTTACGTTCGGCGCCACGCTGAACGCGCGCTGGGGCGGTTTCGACGCCGTGTTGTTTGTGCAGGGTGTTGCCGGAAACCAGATCTACAACGCCACCCGCCGCTACGACCTGCCTACGGCCAATCTGAACGGGTCCGCCCTTGACCGCTGGACCGGAGAAGGCAGCACCAACGACTACGCGCGCCTGACCGCCCTCGACAAGAACATGAACTTCGCCCGCAGTTCGAATTTTTATGTGGAAGACGGCAGCTTTGTGCGCATCAAAACCGCGCAGCTCGGCTACACGCTTCCCGAAGGATTGGCGGCCAAGCTCGGCCTCAAGCGCACCCGCCTGTACTACTCAGGCAACAACTTGCTGACGCTGACCAAGTACCGCGGGTTTGATCCCGAGATCGGCAACGGTTTTGGCGTAGACCGCGGAATTTACCCGCAAGCCCGCATGCACAGTATCGGATTTACCACCTCTTTGAACTAATGAAGACGCTTCACCTCTCCCTGATCGCCGCGGGAAGCCTGGCCCTCGCCAGCTGCGGCAAAGACTTCTTGAACGTGGACCCCATTGGGCGCGAACTCGAAATCAACTACTACCAAAATCCCGGTCAAGCGTATGAAGCGCTTGTAAGCGTGTACGACGTTTTGCAATGGAACGACCAAACGGGCTTCTCGGTAATGTACCTCCTGCAGACCGTGGCGTCGGACGACGCCCACGCGGGGGGCAGCGACGCGAGCGACCAGCCTGCGTTTGTAGCCTACGATAACTTTAGTTTGACGCCCAATTTGGGGCCGCAAGCCGGACTCTGGCGCAAAAACTACCGCGGCGTGTACCGAGCCAACCTCTTTTTGGAGAAAATTGAAAACGTTCCGGGGGCGAGCGACGAATTTGTGCGCCGCACCAGCGCCGAAGCCAAGTTTCTGCGCGCTCACTTTTACCTGGATTTGCTCCGCTTGTTTGGCTCCGTGCCCCTCATCACCAAAACCTTGAGCCCTCAAGAGTACTACGAGGTGAGTATGGCGACGCCCGAAGCGGTCTTTGCCCAAGTAGAAGCCGACCTGCTCGCGGCGATTCCCGATCTTCCGCTGTCGGTAGGCGGTTCAGAAAAGGGCCGGGTTACGCAAGGCGCCGCCAAGGCCCTTTTGGCCCGCGGATACCTCTACATGAACGTCAAGATGGACCAGGTAGCCCAGCTTAGCGAAGAGGTAATCCAATCCAACGTCTACGCGCTGACCCCCAATTTTGCCGACATCTTCACCCGCGCCAACGAGCACGGTCCCGAGAGCGTGTTTGAAATCGCCTACAGCGAGAACTCCACCGTGGGCTGGGAAGTGTTTGGCAGCGGGTACGGCGAAGGCAACGTGGGCGTACAAATGTGCGGAATGCGCGACTTCGACGGCCCCGTTTATTCGCCAGGCTGGGGCTTCGCACCCGTGAGCCAAGAGCTGTACGACGCCATGGCCGGAGATCCGCGCCGCCCTTACACCATCATTAACGGAGATTCCTTGGCCGGCGCCAGCTACAGCCCCGGCTACCAGAACACGGGGTACTTTATGTACAAGTACGCTCCGCGCAAAGACGCGCTGTCGCCCGACGGAGAACCGGCGCTGAACTGGGGCACCAACGTGCGAGCGATTCGCTACGCCGACGTGCTGCTGATGGCCGCCGAAGGTCTGGCCCGCAGCGGGGGCAGCGAAGCCACCGCCCGTGGGTACCTCAACCAGGTGCGTGTGCGCGCTGGACTCCAACCGCTTCAAGTTAGCGGTGCGGCCCTGCTCGAAGCCATAGCCCGCGAACGCCGCTTTGAACTGGCCACCGAAGGACACCGCTTTTTTGATTTGGTCCGCACCGGCAAAGCCGCTGAGGTACTAAGCGCCAAAGGCTACCAGCACCCGAAGCACCAGTGGCTTCCGATTCCGCAAACCGAAATCGACGCCGCGCAAGGCGCCCTAACCCAAAACCCGAACTACTGATGAAGGCTTTTGTTCGTTCCCTGACGCTCGCTGCGCTCGCGCTGCTCGTCGCTTGCCAGCCCTATGAGGGCAGCAAAACTCCGCTCGGCGATTTGCCCACGGCCTCGTTTACCGTGAACATGATCGATTCCAACACGGTCCAGCTCGTCAGCTCGGCCACGGGGAATCCGTTTATGTACCGCTGGGAAGTGTCCAACGGTTCCATGGCTGAGGGTCAGGAGGCGACCGTAACGCTTTCGCGAGCCGGCACCTACACGGTCAAGCATTTTGTTTTTAACCAAGGCGGAATGGCCGTGGATTCGGCTCAGGTCGTGATTTACCGCGACGCCGCGCCCCCCTGCACCGGCCTCGTTGAGTTTTTGACCGGATGCACCGAGCGCACGTGGAAGCTGGCGCCCATCGCGGGTTCGTTGTGGGTGGGTCCGCCCGACGGCAGCCAAACGTGGTGGGCCATCGGCGCCACGGCCGCCAGCGACCGCCCCTGCATGTACAACGACGAATGGGTGTTTAAGGCCGACGGAAGCGTGGTGTACGACACCAAAGGCGATATTTGGGCCGAAACCTACATGGGCGTAGCCGCCGACGGCTGCCATCCCGAGAGCATTTTGACGGGTGCCAAAGTGGCCTGGGGCAGCGGAACGCACGCGTTCACGTTGATTCCGCCCAGCGGCACCTCCACCCGCGACCAGCTGAAAATGGAGGGCCTAGGGGCCTTCATCGGACTGCCCAAGGCGGCCAACGGCGGCGAGGTATTTAACCCCATCAACTCGATCACCTACGACATTTTGTGGACCGCTGAAGACCCCGCCACCGGCGTGCGCAGCAT
>JAURMB010000096.1 GCA_030831045.1 Schleiferiaceae bacterium | reverse complement strand
TCTGCCGCCGCAATGGCTGCAAAAAAGCCGGCAGCTCCTCCCCCGATAATAACCATGCGCTCTGACATCACGCCAAAGGTAGGCCGACCTACCAATACTGCGGCAGATCGGACTTGCGGTACACTTCGATCATCCGGTTCCCTTTCTCAAAATAATGGATGTCGTAAATGCCGTAAATCATCGTGCCGTCTTCGCGAAGCTCCAGTTCGGTTACCGACTTGGAGGCAAATCCGTACACGAGCAGCTCGTCTTTGGCGATTTCGCAAATCCCCGCTTCGACCACGCCCGAGAGAATTTCGTAGTTGCGCCGGAGGTTGCGGTGCGCGGAACGCGTCAACCGAGAATTGGTTACCGCCTGGCTGTTGTGAAAGTCGTTTCGGCAGTGGTCATCGCAATACTTCTTGTCAGCTCGACCAAAAACAGGCAGGCCGCAGTTCAAGCAAAATCGTGATCCATTTTGATTCATGATACATGTTTTTTAAAGTTATTGATCATAGAGTAGGCGCCGAAATTATGTATACAATTGTAACAAAAGGCATACAAAACGAGTAATGAACAAAAAGTTAATAAATTCCTGAACATACGTTTATAACCTACTAGCAAAGCCCTGCAGCTCGAAGTTTGCCATGTTCAATTATTATTAACAATTGTATAAATCATGAAAAACAAAATTCAACTTATCGGATACTTGGGTGCGGACCCAGAAATTAAAAACTTCGAAAACGACGTAGTCCGTTTGCGCTGCAGCATCGCGACGCACGACCGCGTGAAAAATGCCGAAGGGAACTACGAAGACCGCACCATCTGGCATCAATTTGTCATGTTTAACAAGTTGGCCGTCCGCGCGAGCAAAATCATGAAGAAAGGCGACTTGTGCGTGATTGAGGGCAGCATCGCCTACTCGAGCTATACGAACAGCGAACAGCAGACGGTGAACCGCACTGAGGTGGTCGCCCGGGACTTTACTTACCTGGGAAGTCCGGCTGCAAAAGAGCGCAAGTCCGCCGAAGTGCTGGCGTAAAGCTCCGAAGAGGTCCAGCGATCGCGCGACGCCATCACGCGGAAGAAATCAGGCTCGCACACGATGCGGTGGTACACAGATTCCTCCGCCCCTTCTAGAGGAAGCGTCCTGGAAATTCCACACTGGTAGGCGCGGTCAAGGACCTCTTCTTCAAATTTCCAGAAGCTCTGGTGGAAGCCGTCCGTTATTAAAAGATCCGTCCCTGTGGGCGCATTGAACGGGAGCGCTCGGTAGATTTCAGCGTGCTTCGCCTCGGCACGGTCGATTTGGTCGAGTTCCATCAGCGCTTCACCTAAGCGATCGGCTACGCGTTCTCGACGGTAATCCCCAAGGGATACGCCCGTCTCTACGGTTACCGTGGGAATGCCCAATTCTTGGCACCATTCTCCAAATGCTTCGGGATAGTACTGGTCGTCAAACCGAGCATAACCCCAGCTTGGCTCTCGCTTAGCGACCGATTCGCTAAGCCAACCGGCCCATTCTTGAGCTGCTGCGGGCGCGATTTCACCATGTGGCACGCGTGCTTTGGGGGCCAAAACGCTCAAAGAGCTCGGAACAGCTTCCCCGATTGGGTGAAAAAGGCTCCGCTGGTCGTGAAGATTGAGGGCCAACCGGTAGGCCTTTGCCTGAAGTACCCGCTTGAGCAGGTCCGCTTCGATAGGGCCCATGCGGCGGGCGCAGCGGTTAAGGTCTATTCCCTCGGCTGTACACCGCGCGAACTGATCAATACCGGTAGGGTTAACCAAGGGCATCAGGGTCCAATCGCTTTGGGGTTCGCCCGAGGCAATCAGCATACAAAGTGCCGCGAATCCTGTGGGTTCGTTGCCGTGCATCATCGACCATGCTATCCGCGGAATGCGTCCCTGGGCCTTGGGGTGACGCACAACCCAAAAGGGAAGCTCGCCATGAGGATTGAGGTTTTCCACCATCCACCCTCCTACGTGCGCGGCGCGCTGGAGCTGTTCGCTTCGAGAACTAAAGTTTTGGTAACGCACAACGCCAAAATTAAGCGGTTTACCGGAGTAACTTTCGTTTATGAATTACCGAACTGCCGTTGTCCTTTCCATCCTAGCTGTTCCGCTCGTTTCTGCTGGTCAAACTCTGCGCTTTGCGGCCGGAAGTTGCGCGGAACTGCGTGCTCCGGAACAGGAAGCGATTTTCGCTGAAATCGAAAAGAAAAATCCATCGTTTTTCTTTTGGCTCGGCGACAATACCTACTACACCGCCCGGGAATGGAACGACAGTACGCTCATGGCTGAAAACTGGAAGCGAAGGTTGTCGAGTCCGCCATTGGCTAAGATGATGAAGGCGATTCCCCAGCGGGCCATTTGGGACGACCACGATTTTGGCCCAAACGATGCGGACTCGAGCTACGCCCTCAAAGAAGTTAGTGCGCGAATTTTTTCGTCGGTTTTCGCGGAAACCCCTTTTGAATATGCCACGTATGGCGATCTGCGGTGGTCTGAGCGGCGCGGAACCGCGCACTTTATTGCGCTCGACGACCGAACGCACCGCGGACCGGTGGGAACACAAGTGCTTGGCGGCGGCCAGCTAGAATGGCTGTCGTCGGAACTCGAGGCGAACCGCGACGCGCAGGTGGTGTTTGTCGCCGTGGGCTCGCAGGTGCTGAATTTGGCGGAATCCTTTGAAAACATGGTTCGCTACCCTGCCGAACGAATGGAACTACTCAATCGCTGCGCCCGTTTTCCGGGAACCCTAGTGTTTTTAACTGGTGACCGCCACCACGGCGAAGTTGAGGAGCTCGTTCATGGCGGCAAGCGCTTCATCGAAGTATGCTCGTCGCCACTTACCTCTAAAGTATTTCCTCCGCGGAGTCCCGAAACCGAAGTCAACACGACCATCGTAGGGAAACCGATCAACCAGGAACACTTCGCCATGATAACCGTGACAAAAAATAAACTTATTGTTGAATATTTCGACACAAAAGGTCAAACAATTGTAAACGTTGCCTACGGATTGTAACTTTGAGGTATGGATGGCATACCTGCAGAAAATCAACGATTTAAGGGCTGGATGGAGCGCAGCGGACGAAGCGCTGGCGCCGTAGCCCGCGACCTCGGCGTTTCGCGAGCGGTTCTGTCGCACATTTTAACCGGACGCAACAAACTCAGCCTCAGCGTCGTTCAGCACGCTGCGCGGGTTTATCCCGATTTTGACTTAGCCTACGTGGTCTTGGGAACCGATCCCGGATCGGGGAAGCACGAGGAGCCGACTGCGCCCGCAAAAGTGGTCGTCGCAAAAAAGTCCACTATTCCGCGCAAGCCGTCCTCGCTCCATGGGTCGGGTTACGATCAATTGATCCTTGTTCGCGACGGCAAGTTTCAGGTGCTGGAGCCCGAGGAGGCTGAACTTTAGTCCTCCGCCTTGGTTAACAGGGCATGTACCGCATCGAACGCACCCAAGTTCTGCCCATTTCGCTCGAAGAGGCCTGGGCTTTTTTTTCGTCCCCACAGAATTTAGCTAAAATAACACCCAAGGAACTGGGCTTTGTGGTGCACGGCAACG
This sequence comes from Schleiferiaceae bacterium, assembly GCA_030831045.1. Next base: position 6,346 of record JAURMB010000096.1, on the reverse strand, counting down.
TGCCGGAGGTGATGTATCCGGGGCTGTTTATCGAATACACCGTGTCTCCCCTGCTGGGAATTCCGATGCGTTGGGTTACCGAAATCACGCACGTGCGCGAAGGGTCGTACTTTGTTGATGAGCAGCGTGTTGGCCCGTATTCCATTTGGCACCACGAGCATTTTTTTGAAACGGTGCCCGGAGGAGTGAAAATGACCGACATCGTACACTACCAGGTCCCCCTCGGGCTGTTGGGCAGGCTCGTTCATCCCTGGCTGGTCCGCCCGAAGCTCGAGCAGATTTTTTCGTTCCGCTGGGCCGCCAACGAGCGCATGTTTGGTACCCGTTAACTTTGCCGCATGAGCGATCGCCCTATTACGGTTAACCCCATCGACGCCGACAAGGTGGCGCAAAACCCCGGTCTGCTCCCCTACGCGCATTCGGTGAGCGGACCACCCATCGTGCCCACCCAAGAAGGGATGATTCGCCATCAGTCGCTCGAAACCATGGCCCAGCAGACCGATCAGCAGATGGATCTGCTGCGGCGCCAAATGGAACTGCTTGCGGAACAAGCAAAGGCAATCCAGCGCCGTCGAGAGGTCTCCGAATGGGTGTACGGCGCCAAAATGAGCTTTAAGCCGGTAATCAACCACGTGTACCACTTGTACCGACGTGCCGAGGGCGAACACGTTTTGTCCATGCTTAGCCCTGAGGAGTGGTCGCTTTCGCGTCGTCCGGCGCTCGATTTTGTGCATTCGATTCGGCTGCTTGCCGACCTAACCTGGGATATCGAACGGTGAACGCACTCAATGCTGCTCAGGTTCGCGAGGCTGAGGGTGTTGCGCGCCGCGAAGTGTGGTTTCTGCACGGGTATGGCAGCCACGAAGGTGATTTGTTTGGCTTGGCGCGTCTGCTTCCCCGAGATTGGACCGTGCGCTCGTTGCGGGCGCCGCGACCGCTCGAGCACGGTGGTTTTGCCTGGTACGATCTTCATTTTGACGCGCAAGGCGTGCGCCACATGGACGCCACCCAAGTGCGCGAAAGCATGAATTCCCTGATCGAGGCCCTCGAACATTCCGAAGCAAAACCCGTGATTTTGGGCTTTTCGCAGGGCGGAATTATCGCGAATGCGTTGGCCCTTAGTCGGCCGGAGTTGATTTCAGGATGCGTAGCCGTCGCGAGCTACGCGCCAATGGAATGGTTTCAAGGCGACGTAATTTGGAATCCCGACCCTGGATTGCCCCACCTCGCCGTGGTGGGAGACGAAGACGGGGTTATTCCGCCAGAGCTCTCGGTTCCCAGCTACGAGCGCGCCCAAGAACGCGGAGCCACCTTGTCGGTTCAGCGATTCCGAATGGGCCACGGGATTGCTCCCGACAGCTGGCAGTCGATCACCACCTGGTTCGCCACATTCTAGCGGACACCCCAGCGGTACCAGCCCCACGCTGCAGATGCCGCCATCATGCCGCTGTAGGCGGCATAAACTTCCAGTCCGAGGTCGGCATATACATAAATCCCCGCGAGGTTGAGGACCAGCCAAAGCGTCCAGTTCCAGCGGTCGCCGCACACCTGCCACCACGTCGCAAGCAGTCCGCCCGAAAAGAGTACGGCATCCCAAATGGGGCGCGGATTGTCGGTCAAGCTGCGCATGACCCACGAAACGCCAACGACCATCCCAAACGCCCAACGAGCGTCGCGCAGTCGGTGAGCGCGTAGGGCGAAGCGTTCCGAAGGGGACCACGCGAACCAACCGAGCAGGGCCAATGCAGCGTAGGCCAGGTTAAGCGCTGATTCCGCATAAAGTTTGGCCTCAAACATGACGGCGATGGCCAACAACGTACCCAAAAAACCCAGGGGCCATGCCCAGCGCTTGCGGTACGCAAGACCCAGAGCATAGCCCCCGTTAAGCAGCGCAGAACACCATTCAAGCGCGTGCATGCGGCACCGCCTTAGCTAACGTGCTGGCGAACCAGATCGGCCGCCTCCTGAAGCATAATCGCCGAATAGACCTTCAGGCCGCTGTCTTCGATGAGCTTTTTGGCCTCAGCAGCATTGGTTCCCTGAAGGCGCACGATGATGGGTACGGGAATCTCGCCGATCGAGCGGTACGCGTCGACGATGCCTTGAGCAACGCGGTCGCAGCGCACAATTCCGCCGAAAATATTGACGAGAATGGCCCTGACGTTGGCGTCTTCAAGAATGATGCGAAACGCCGTTTCCACGCGCTGGGCATCGGCGGTTCCGCCTACATCTAAGAAGTTAGCGGGGTTTCCGCCGGCCATTTTAATGATGTCCATGGTCGCCATGGCAAGACCGGCCCCATTGACCATGCACCCCACGTTGCCGTCGAGTTTCACGAAATTGAGGCCGACTTCTCCGGCGCGGACTTCGGTCGGATCTTCTTCGCGCGTGTCGCGAAGCGCGGCCAGATCTGGGTGGCGGAACAGGGAGTTGTCGTCGAGCACAACCTTGGCGTCAACCGCCATGATTTTGTCGTCGCTCGTCTTCAGGACCGGGTTGATTTCAAAGAGCGAAGCGTCAGCGCCCTGATAGGCCTTGACAAGGCTCTTGACAAAAGAAATCATCTCCTTCATCGCAGCACCGCTCAAGCCTAAGTTGAACGCGACGCGGCGGGCTTGAAAGTCCTGAAATCCGACCGACGGGTCGATGTGCTCGGTGAAAATGCGCTCGGGGTGGTTCTCGGCAACCTCTTCAATGTCCATTCCGCCGTCGGGGCTGTACATGATCATGGGGCAGCCAGCGGCGCGGTCGAGTAGCACCGACATGTAGAATTCGGCGGTGGGCGACTCGCCGGGGTAGTAAACGTCTTCGGCAATAAGTACTTGGTGCACCTTTTTACCTTCGGCAGAAGTCTGCGGAGTAACCAGCATCATTCCAATGATTTGTTCGGCGCGCTCGCGAACCTCGTCGAGGTTTTTGGCCAGCTTTACGCCGCCGCCTTTACCCCGTCCGCCTGCGTGCACCTGAGCTTTAACCACGTGCCAACCGGTACCCGTTTGCTCGGTGAGTTGCTTGGCGGCGGCAACCGCTTCGTCGGGCGTGGTTGCCACGATTCCGCGCTGAATGCGCACGCCGTATCCGGCTAAAATTTCTTTGCCTTGGTATTCGTGAAGGTTCATGTAACGGGGTTCTTAGGTTGCGAAGAGTCGGCGCAAAAGTACGCCGCAGACCTCGGATTTCAGCCTACTTTTGAGGCATGAAGCCCTTAATTCAAGCCAAACACCTTTGCAAGAGCTACGGCAGCCTCCAGGTTTTGCAGAACCTTGATTTCGAGCTTTTTGAAGCGGAGTTTGTCGCCATCACGGGGGCGAGCGGTTCGGGCAAGTCCACATTAATGCACGTGCTTGCAGGCTTGGATCAAGCGGATTCGGGTCAATTGTTTTTTGACGGAACCGCCTACCCCACCCACGGATCGGCCTTGGACCAGCTTCGAAACCAGCAACTTGGACTGGTGTTTCAGTTCCATCATTTAATGCCGGAACTGACCGCGCTCGAGAACATACTGCTTCCGGCGCTCATCGCAGGTAGAACGGCAAGCGAAGTGGAGCCGTTTGCCCGCGAATTAGCGGAACGCCTGGATCTCGCTGATCGACTGAAGCACCGGCCCGATGCCTTAAGCGGTGGAGAGCAGCAGCGCGTCGCCATAGCCCGGGCCTTGATCAACCGTCCCAAGGTGGTGCTCGCTGACGAACCGTCGGGCAACCTTGACCGCACGCGGTCCGAAGAACTTTATGCCCTGCTCGCCGACGCCCGAACTACCTGGAACGTTTCGGTAGTCGTCGTTACGCACTCGGATTGGCTAGCGGCCCGTGCAGACCGCCGCTTGCACCTGCAGGACGGGGCATGGACGTAGCCGCGCTCATTTTGGATTGGGCCGACCGCGTGGAACGGCCTGAATTTGTCGCACTGGACCCGGTTTTGCTGCCGCGGCGCTTCGCCGACGACCCGATCAGCGCCGAAATCGTCGGATTCATGGCGGCAACCGTCGCTTGGGGCTCGCGCCGCTCGATTATCGCATCGGCAGAACGCGCCATTGCAGGCATGGGGGACCGTCCGGCTCAGTGGCTCCTTGAGGCCGACGAAGACGACCTCGACGCCCTTTCGTGGCGGCACCGAACCTTGCTGGCCGAAGACTCTGGCGTCCTGCTGCGCGGGCTCCAGCGCGCCCTTCGCGCCCACGGAACGTTGGCCGAGCTGTTCGCACTCCAACCTGGCGAAACCGACTTTTTTAAGGCCATTGACCGGGCTCGGACGGAACTCCTCGGAGGCGCCATCGCCTCGCGCACCGCCAAGCACATTGCAAGCCCCGCCGCCGGATCGGCCGCTAAGCGACTCCACCTGTACCTGCGTTGGATGGTCAGGCCCTCCGCACGCGGCGTGGACCTCGGCATCTGGTCGCACCTGCCCAAATCCGCCCTAAGTTGCCCGCTGGACGTACACAGCGGGCGTGTGGCGCGAAGTCTTGGCCTACTCAAGCGTTCCGCCAACGACGCGGCGGCGGTGCGCGAACTTGACGCCGTCCTGCGGACCATTGACGCTGAAGACCCCGCGCGCCTCGATTTTGCGCTTTTTGGATTGGGCCTCGAAGCCCCCGAACTTTGGCAGCATGGCTAGCCTCGCCGAACGCATGCGTCCCAAGTCCCTGACAGAATACGTCGGGCAGGAACACATTGTAGGTCCCAAAGGAGCGCTGCGGCCCGCGCTGGAGGCCGGACGCCTGCCCTCGCTCCTCTTTTGGGGTCCGCCAGGAGTAGGCAAAACCAGCTTGGCCCAGCTGCTGGCGAAGCACGTTGACCTCCCCTTTTCGACGCTGAGCGCCGTTTCGGCTGGGGTTAAGGACGTGCGCGACGAAATCGCCCGGGCCGAAAACGACCGCATGTTTGCGCCAAACGGTCGGCTGCTGTTCATCGACGAAATCCACCGATTCAACAAGGGGCAGCAAGATGCCTTGCTGGGTGCCGTGGAGCGCGGAACCCTCACGTTGGTGGGCGCCACAACCGAAAATCCGAGTTTTGAGGTCAACGCGGCCCTGCTGTCGCGCTGCCAACTTTTTGTCCTCAAATCGCTCGAAGACCACGACTTGATTGCCTTGGGTCAACGGGCTCTGGCGCAAGATGCTGAGCTTCAGGCTTGCCAGCTCACGGAGGTCGACTGGAACGCCTTGGCTCCGCTCGGCGGCGGAGATGCCCGGCGCTTTTTGAACTTGCTGGAATCGCTCGCGTGGGCGGCGCAGCACGACGGAATTCAGGTCCTGTCGGCCGAATGGATCGCCGAAAACGCCCCCCGGGCCACGGTGCGCTACGATCGCGCAGGCGACATGCATTACGACGTGGCCAGTGCCCTCATCAAATTGATTCGCGGAAGCGACCCGCAGGCCGCCGTATACTGGCTGGCACGCATGATTTCGGGGGGGGAGCCGCCCGAATTTATCGCGCGACGGCTAGTCATTTCTGCTGCAGAAGATGTCGGTCTCGCCCATCCCAACGCTTTGGTGGTGGCCAACGCGTGCGCTCAGGCGGTGGAACGGCTGGGTTTTCCGGAGGCGCGTATCCCCTTGGCCGAATGCGCGATATACCTTGCATGCAGCCCGAAATCCAACGCTGCCTACCTCGCGATCGATGCAGCCCTCGCCGAGGTGCAGCGGAGCGGAGACCTCGCGGTTCCTTTCGCGCTTCGGAACGCATCCACCCGCACGATGAAGCAGCTGGGCTTTGGCGCGGACTATCAGTATCCGCACGACTTTCCCGGAAATTTTATCGCCCAAGAATACCTGCCTGAATCCCTTCACGGTGCAAAGTGGTTCGTGCCCGGGTCCAGTTCTACGGAATCGAAGCTCGCCGAGTTCCTGGACGCTCGCTGGAATCCCGCTACAGAATAAGTACCTCCGTTCGGCGGTTGCGGGCCCTGCCCCGCTCGTCCGCGTTGGATTCAATGGGCTTGCTTAATCCAAAACCTTTAAATTCTAACCGATTAGGTTCGATACCTTGATTAATTAGTTCACGGTAAACTCCTTCGGCTCTTCGGGTCGAAAGGTCGAGGTTGTAGGCGGCGCCTCCCTGGTTGTCGGTATGGCCTTCGATGCGCACGCGAACCCCTGGATTGGCCTTGAGCCACGCGGCAAGGCTGCTGAGTTCCGGCATGGATTCTGGCAGCAGAACGTCAGAATCTGTGGCGAAGTAGAGGTTTTCAAGGCGCGTTCGGTCGCCCGATTGGATCTGGCGCAGCCAAAGCGTGTCGACGCGGGCATCTTCGTTGCGCTGGTCCAAGGTTCGCTGCTCGCTGAGCAGCTGATAGCCAGGTGCTTGAATTTGAAATCCGCGCGGACTGCCGACGGGGAGGGCCACTT